>CADFHB010000006.1 GCA_902834055.1 Lactobacillaceae bacterium
CTTCTTGCTTAATCTACGTCACTAAATTCATTCAAGTTATTTCTTGCAATCTGCCATTTAAAAACATTGATGAGGAGGAAATTCAAATGCCGATTAAACGCCCAACGATTAGTGATGCTTACATCAACTTCCCAACTGGCCGGCTGTCATTGAAGGAAGTTCAACAAATTTTCAGTACAATTCCGTTTGAAATTGACCTGGTTGATAGTTCTGACCGCTTTGCCTGGTACTCAGACAAGCCAAACCGGGAACACGTGCGAAACGTGGCTTCACTGAATGAACCAGTAACTGAATGCCACCCACCAAAGGCCGTCCCGATTGTGATGCAAATCATTAACAGTTTCCGTGATGGTAAAAAGGACGTTGTGACCCGGCCACTATGGATGAACGGTCACCGGTCACTGATCCAATACTACGCCCTACGTGACATTGATGGTCACTACCTCGGCACCATTGAATTTACCGGGAGCGTGGAATACATCCTGAACCTCTTTGAACAAGGGGCTTGGGATAAGAAGCCAGACGCCACTACGGGTGCCTCTGCCCATGATGAAGGGACAACGCAACCAGCCGCACCTGCTGTAGATGCTTCCACGGGGGCCTCAGAAACTTCTGATGAAGCAACCGACGCTACCAATGATGCTCCTGTAGCTGATAAAGCTGACGATGCAACGACCGGTGCTTCCGAAAGCGGCAGTGTCGACGCCGATGACGAAAGTGCTGACGCCACTACTGGTGCTTCTGAAAACTAATCAGGGCCATGACAAGTGAACTAATGGCGCAGAAACACAGTATGGTCCACCGGGCACTGGGCACGAGGATTGTGCTGACGGTGTACGGAGACCAGTACTACCCGTTGCTGGGCCAATCAATGAAGCTGATCGACGGGTACGAAGACCGCCTGACGGTTAACCGGCCCGTTTCGGAAGTGATGGCGGTTAATGATGCGGCAGGGCGGCTACCCAAGTTGGTGTCACCATCCACGTACGAGCTAATTAAGCTTGCGGTCCACTACAGCCGGGAGAACTTTGGCTTTAACGCTTTGATCGGCCCCCTCGTTAAGCTGTGGAAGATTGGTTTTGATGGGGCCAACGTGCCTAGCCCGGCGGCGATCAAGGACCGTTTGGCACTTACGGACCCGTATAAGGTCTTGTTAGATGACGATAACCGGACCGTCTTCTTGGAAGAAGCGGGGATGGAACTCGACCTCGGCGGGATTGCCAAGGGCTACATTGCGGACCGGATCCGCGACTTCTGGACAGCGCAGGGGGTCTTAGCCGGGATCATTAACCTTGGTGGGAACCTCCTCTTTGTGGGGCAGTCCCCCCGTCGGTCGGATGGCCAGTGGATTATCGGGGTGCAAGACCCGCAATTAAAGCGGGGTCAGGACCTGGAAACCGTCCGCCAGCCGGCCTGTTCCGCGGTTACCTCGGGGATCTATGAGCGCTTCTTGGTAAAGGACGGCAAGCGATACCACCACTTGCTCGACCCGCGGACCGGCTACCCGTTGGAAACCGACCTCAGCAGCGTGACGGTCTTTACCAATCAGTCCGTGCTTGGCGAGGTGGAGGCGAAGCGTCTCTTCTTCAATGGGGGACCAGTTGCGCACTGGGCAGACCAACCAGGTAACCGGGGCGCCGTCTTTATCCACAACGATGAGCAAATTGAAAATGTTAATATCTAAATAACCGAAGGGAAGAATTGCCATGCTGGTGTTCTTCCCTTTTTTTGTGCGATTAAATCACCAACCTTTTCCAATTTTATTGAAATATTGATTGCTTAATTGGCGAAGATGTAATATGATAATGGCGAAATATGAAACGCGGATGCATTTCAAGTAGGTCGTTCAGAGAGGCTGCGGCTGGTGCGAGCAGTCGACCGAAACTCCGGTGCAAGTATATCGTGGGCGGGTAATGCCGCACGGCCGATGACCGTTATCCATCACGAGGGTGACATTTCGGTGTCAAACTTGGGTGGTACCGCGGAACTAAGAGCCATTTCGTCCCAAAATTTTTGAGGATGGAATGGCTCTTTTTGTTAGGAGGAAGCACAATGTTAGATATCAAGAAGATTCGGCAAAATCCTGATTTTTACAAGCAAAAGCTCGCTACCCGTGGTATCAAGGCCGAAGAGATTGATGAAGTAATTGCTCTCGACCAAAAGCGGCGTGATTTATTGCAAAAGACGGAAGCAATGAAGGCCCAACGGAACACCGCTTCCAAGAAGATTGGTGAAGCTAAGAAGAATGGTGAATCAGCCGACGAAGCCATCAAGGAAACCCGTGAACTCGGTGAACAGATCAAGAAGCTTGATGAACAAGTTGAGGCAAATGATGAAGAGTTACACGACAAGATGTCTCGCCTGCCAAACATTCCCCACGATGGGGTGCCAGTGAGCCTGACCGAAGACGGTGCCGTTGAGTTACGGAAGGTTGGTAAGATCCGTGACTTTGACTTTGAACCCAAGCACCACTGGGATATCGGTGAACAGCTGGGTATTTTGGACTTTGACCGGGCTGGTAAGGTTTCCGGTGCCCGCTTTGTCTACTACCTGGGTCTTGGTGCCCAGCTGGAACGGGCCGTCTACAACTTTATGCTTGATGAACACATGAAGGATGGCTACACGGAAGTTCTGCCACCATACATCGTTAATGCGGCTTCCATGTACGGTACTGGTCAGTTCCCGAAGTTTAAAGAAGGGGTCTACCAGGTCAACGGTGAAGATATGACCTTGATCCCAACGGCGGAAGTGCCATTGACCAACTACTACCGTGGCGAAGTCATTCCAGCAGAAGAACTGCCAGTTTACGTTACGGCCTTGACACCGTGCTTCCGGTCCGAAGCCGGGGCCGCTGGTCGTGACACCCGGGGATTAATCCGGATGCACCAGTTCAACAAGGTTGAAATGGTAAAGTACACGAAGCCAGAAGATTCCTGGGATGAATTAGAGAAGATGACGGCCAACGCCGAAAGCATCTTAAAGAAGCTGGAAATCCCATACCACGTGATCACGCTGACTACAAGTGACATGTCCTTTACCGCTTCTGAAACCCATGACTTGGAGCTGTGGATGCCAGCTCAAAACAAGTACCGTGAAGTATCGTCTTGTTCAAACTGCCTGGACTTCCAAGCCCGGCGGATGCACACCCAATACCGTGATGAAAACGGTAAGCTGCAATATGTCCACACCTTGAACGGGTCGGGTCTGGCAGTTGGCCGGACGGTTGCCGCTATTTTGGAAAACTACCAAAACGCGGACGGCTCCGTCACAATTCCCAAGGTATTGGTACCTTACATGCACGGGGTAACCAAGATTACCAAGGAAAATGCGGTCCCATTCCGGAATAAGTAAAATTTAAGTTTATGAGCAGGGTTGAAACTGGTAAGGTTTCGACCTTGTTCTTTTTATTTTCTCATCATTTTCTTATTATCATTCTCATTACGCTTATTTAAATTAAGCCATTAGACGGGGTAAATCTTAATAATCAAAACAAAAAAACGCTACCATCTTGGATATTGACGGACTTGACTTCAAACTATTTCATTAGATCACTTTAGATGATAAAGTAGCCACAATGTTAATTTGATTAAAAAGGAGTCGGTTTATGATGCGGAGAACGGTTTTTAGAAAATGGATCACCGCCTTAGTTGCAGTCATCGGGATTGCAGTGGGGTGGATGCTAGTCGAACCACAAAGCGTGTCGGCCGCGGAACCGACTTACACCTTTGCCACCAACAACACCTTTGAACCTTTTGAAATTCAGGATAGTAAGGGTGGCTATTCCGGTAAGAACCCCGGAATTGAAATTGAAATGTTGAAGAAGATTGCTAAACACGAGCACTTCAAGTACAAGCTAAAACCAATGAGCTTCAACGGGGACCTGCAAGCCCTGGAAGGTGGCCAGGTCGATGCCATCATCGCGGGGATGAGTGTTACCAACGAGCGGAAAGTAAAATTTGATTTTTCCAAGCCTTACTACACTGATGGGGTCATGATGGCGGTTGCCAAGGACAGTAATATCAAGTCCTTAAAGCAACTACGTGGGAAGACCGTTTCAGCAAAGTCTGGGACGAGTGCTGCCCTCTTCATTAAGAAAAATCAAAAGAAGTATGGCTACAAGATTAAGTACTTCGACTCTTCCAACACGATGTGGAATGATGTTAAGAACGGTAACGCGGCCGCGACCTTTGATGACGGGCCAGTCCTCGAATACGGGATCCGGACCGGGGTACCGCTTAAGATTGTCACTAAGAAGCCAATCAATGCCCAGCCAGTTGCCGTGGCCTTCCAAAAGGGCCAAAACTTAGCCCTGCAAAAGAAGATGAACGACGGAATTACCTGGTTAAAGAAGACTGGGCAGATGCAACAGATTATTGACAAATATACCAAGAGCACGAAAACGACCAAGAACAGCGCCGCCAGCCGGACGATCTGGGGATTAATTAAGACCAACCGGGCCGTACTGTTAAACGGTCTGTGGATGACCATCCAATTGACGGTGGTTGGGATTATCCTGGCACTGATCTTTGGCTTGATTCTCGGGGTATTGGGGGTAATGCAAAGTAAGGTTGCTAACGCCATCTCCAGCGTTATCATTTACATCTTCCGGGGCCTGCCAATGATCGTTTTAGCCTTCTTCATTTACATGGGGGTACCAAACGTAATTGGCCACAAGGTACCGCTCTTCTTAGCTGGGGTAATTACCCTGATGCTTGATGAGGGGGCCTACATCGGGGCCATCGTCAAGGGTGGCTTTGACGCCGTCGATCCTGGTCAATGGGAAGCGGCCCGGAGTTTAGGTTTGCCATACCACAAGGCGCTGGTAAAGGTTGTTGCACCACAAGGAATCAAGATTATGGTGCCGTCACTAGTTAACCAATTCATCATTACCTTAAAGGATACGTCAATCCTGTCCGCTATTGGGGTCATGGAATTGACTCAGACCGGGACGGTCATCATTTCGCAAAACATGGAAGGGTTCAAGATGTGGTTGATCATCGGAACCATCTACATCATTATCATCACCCTGTTAACTTGGTTATCGAACTACATTCAAAAGAGGATGGCTTAATATGGATAAACAATACAAGGTACAAGTAAAAGACTTACACAAGAGCTATGGCAAGAATGAAGTCCTCCAGGGCATTAACCTAAATGTCAAGCCGAGCGAAGTGGTGTGCATGATTGGCCCATCTGGTTCGGGCAAGAGTACCTTCTTGCGGTGCTTAAACCGGCTGGAGATTCCCAACGGGGGCCACGTCTACGTTGATGGCTACGACATCGCTGACCCCAGCGTCAACATTAACAAGGTGCGGGAAAACATTGGCATGGTGTTTCAGCACTTTAACCTCTTCCCAAATATGAGCGTGATTGACAACATCACTTTGGCACCCGTGCAACTGAAGAAGACCGACAAGGCGACGGCCCAAAAGGAGGCCCTCCACTACCTCGACATTGTCGGCCTAAAGGATAAGGCCAATGTCAATCCCAAGACCCTTTCTGGGGGGCAAAAGCAGCGGGTGGCCATTGCCCGGGCCCTGGCGATGAAGCCGGACGTGATGCTCTTTGATGAACCCACTAGTGCGTTGGACCCCGAAATGGTGGGCGACGTGCTTGAAGTAATGAAGAACTTAGCCCAACAGGGGATGACGATGATTGTTGTCACTCACGAAATGGGCTTTGCCAAGCAGGTGGCAGACCGGGTAGTCTTCTTCCACGATGGTAATATTCGTGAACAGGGGACACCGGAACAGATCTTTGACCACCCCCAACACAAGGATACTCAGAACTTCTTGAATAAGGTTCTTAATGTTTAAACCGGCTTGACCCGAATAATGGGTAGCATGGGAATGGCTAGGCTTACAAAACACGAATTATTTAAAATGATTAGTAGCTTTCGTTTGACATTTTACGAAATACCAGTATAATTATGAGTAAATTCTAATGGTTGGTTAACAGAGAGCCTGGCCAGTGCTGAAAGCCGGGACCAACTAAATGGCACGTTCGTAAGAGTGGGTGGTTCCCATATCGACCGAGAGGTAGCCGGAATATTCGGCTATAAAGATGGGTGGAACCGCGTTAAAAAACGTCCCTGGTGTTAAGACCAGGGGCGTTTTTTATTTCCCCGACGAACAGGCCGCAAGTGATTAAGGAGGTCATAATTATGGATGAACAGCAAAGCAAGAAACTTCAACGCTCGCTAAAGAGCCGCCATATTACGATGATTGCCATCGGGGGGGCGATTGGGACGGGGCTCTTCTTGGGTTCTGGTTCTGCGATTCACGCTGCCGGCCCTTCGATTATCCTCTCCTACTTGATTGTTGGGATCTTTATCTTCTTTATGATGCGGGCCCTCGGGGAGCTTTTGCTAGAAGATCCTTCGCGCCATTCTTTTATCGACGCGATCCAGTACTACCTCGGTGACCGGATGGAATTCATTGCTGGATGGATGTATTGGGCCTGCTGGCTCACCCTGGCGATGGCTGACCTCACCGCCACCGGGATTTACCTTCGTTACTGGTTCCCCAGCCTTCCCCAGTGGGTGGGACCGTTGGTGATCGTCGTGGCCTTAACGTTAGTTAACATGATTAACGTCGGCCTGTTTGGGGAACTAGAAAGCTGGTTCTCAATGATCAAAGTTCTCGCAATCGTGGCCCTGATCGTGGTCGGCCTGGTACTCATTGTCATGCATGGTCAAGTTAGCGGTCGGACCGTTTCGCTTGCTAACCTGGTCAACCAGGGAGGCTTTTTCCCCACTGGTCCGCTCGGCTTCTTACTATCGTTTCAGATGGTCGTCTTTGCCTTTGTCGGAATTGAAATGGTGGGTTTGACCGCTGGGGAAACGCGGGACCCGCAAAAGGATATTCCCAAGGCCATTAACACGTTGCCGGTCCGGATCGGGCTCTTTTATATCAGCTCGATGATTGCCTTGATGTCCATCTACCCGTGGTTTCACGTGAAGACGAACTCTAGCCCCTTCGTTCAGGTGTTTGTGGCGATTGGCATTCCTGGGGCGGCGGGAATTTTAAACTTTGTCGTTTTGACAGCGGCAATGTCGGCCACCAACAGTGCTATCTTTAGCACAAGTCGGTCGCTGTATGCCTTAGCAGCAAGTGGTAACGCACCGGCCCGGTTTAAGGAATTGAGTCTCCAGGCGGTGCCTAATCGGGCGTTAACTTTTTCGACGTTAATCCTCTTTATTACGGTGGTGTTGAACTACATTATACCCGCGGGCTTCTTTAACGTGATTGCAGGGGTGTCGACGATTACTTTTGTCTTTACTTGGTTAATCATCATGTTTGCCCACATTAAGTTCCGCCAGGCCCACCCCGCGGGAATTAAACACTTTAAGATGCCTGGCTACCCAATAACCAGCTGGTTAACGATTGCCTTTTTCTTTGGGGTCTTGGTTATTCTCTTATTTGTTGACGCCACCCGGGTACCACTCATTGTGTCAATTGTGATCTTTGCCTTATTGGCATGGGGATTCAACTACACGCGGAAGGGAAAAAAGAATTAAAAGTTTTTTCTCATTATATATTAATCATTCTGCTTAAAAGAGTCCGAAAACTGATTTTCTATCCGGTTAATTTTGGCCGTTCGTCTAACTTGTAAAATCGGTTTCAACGTTGTCGCGACGCGGTTTGTTTGACCCTTGGTGGGGGATGAACTATACTGAAGATGTGAAGAGGTAATGGCTGATTTTGAACGAACATCTTCTCATAATAAACTACTTTGAAGCTAGTTAATTAATAACACGATAATTAACGACACCCCACTCCACATGAAACGCTTTAGTTTCCTTGAAAAGTATGTTAGCTAAAAATTAGTGGCCATATCTACAACCTTAAATGATTAAGCTTTAGTTCTTCATCCTTGGCGGAAGAACGGATATAAGGGCACGTTACCAACGAACCTTAATTAAATTAAGTGCAGTCGTTACCCCTTCATGGGAAGCACGGAGACATTAATTTGTCTCCGCTTTTTGTTTTTCTAGGGAAACGGGCTTATACTAATGGTCCTTGGCAGGGGCACAATGGGGGTAACCGATGGCCACCCCCACAAGCACAACGCGGTCTTCACCATTCGGGAAAATCCGAATAGTGAAGGCCTTTCTTATGCTACATGGCTGCATAGTTATCCGTACTGTTTGCCTTTTTAACCACCAGTTCAATAACGTATTTCATGCACAAGGTGAGCGCTTGCAAAAAAGTTTAAAAAGTTTGTGAACGCTTACCTGATAAGTAAAACGTTTCATCATCGCCGGACGTAAACCGTTTTAATAGCCACCGCCGTAATTAAAGGGCTATCATTTCACAATCTTTGAATTATTTAAGCCTTTACACAAGTGACGAAGTAGGATATTCTTAGAACGTAAAGTTGTCTTACCGAACAAAGCAATTATTAATTATCGATTTTAGTAGCGCAGACAACGGTGTTTATTGCATGGATTTTTTTATAAGGGGTGTATTACAACCATGTATCTTGCAATCAATATTCTAGGTTTGATTGTTTTCCTAGCGATTGGTTGGCTGTTCTCTAAGAACCGCAAAGCCATCAATTGGAAGACGGTTGCCATCATGGTCGTGCTGAACTTGATTTTGGCATGGTTCCTGACTGGTTCTTCAGCCGGGCGGGCCGGTGTTAAGGCCGCTGCTGATGGATTCGTTTGGATTGTTGACGTATCAGCAAAGGGGACTGTCTTTGCATTAGGTGATTGGTACAACGTTAAGAACTTGAACTTCATTTGTTCTGCACTGATGCCAATCCTGATGATTGTTCCATTGTTCGATATCTTGACTTACATTGGCTTTTTGCCATGGATCATCAAGTGGATCGGACGTGGGCTTTCCTACATCACTGGTCAACCTAAGTTCGAATCATTCTTCGCTGTTGAAATGATGTTCTTAGGTAACACCGAAGTTTTGGCTGTTTCCGGTATGCAAATTCGTAAGATGAGCAAGGAACGTAACTTGACCTTGGCCATGATGTCAATGTCTTGTGTTACTGCTTCAATTCTGGGTGCCTACATCGAAATGATGCCAGGTCAATACATCTTGACCGCGGTCCCAATCAACATTATTAACGCATTGATTGCTACTAGTATGTTGAACCCAGTCAGCATTTCTGCAGAAGAAGACACCATCGAAAAGGTTGGTGCAACTGACAACGGTAAGAAGGAACCATTCTTCAGCTTCTTGGGTGACTCCATCCTGGGCGCTGGTAAGCTGATCTTGATCATCGTTGCTAACGTTGTTGCCTTCGTTGCCTTGGCTGCTTTGATCGACAAGGTTCTGGCATTGTTCTGGAAGCCACTGTCACTGGAAAGTATCCTTGGTGTCATCATGTTCCCATTCTCCTGGTTACTGGGTCTGCCAGTCAACCAAGCTTGGGACTTGGCCCAAAACATGGGCATGAAGTTAGTTACTAACGAATTCGTTGTTATGGGTAAGGTTACGGCGGACATCGCCCACTACCCAGAACACTTGAAGGCCGTCTTGACTGTCTTCGTTACCTCCTTCGCCAACTTTGGTACCCTTGGTATGATCATCGGTGCCTTCAAGGGCTTGGCTAACAAGGAAGATAACGACTACATCGCCTCAAACATTGGTTACCTGCTGTTGTCTGGTATCTTAGTATCACTCTTATCAGCTGCCTTTGTTGGCCTGTTCGTTTGGTAAAAACTAAAAAGCAGCTTCCGGGCTGCTTTTTTTAGCCCTAAATCAGAAAACGCTTGCATTTCATATAGGAGGAAATAGGTATGACGACTAAAATTATTATGGATACTGACCCAGGCATTGACGACGCTGCAGCATTGACAATGGCAATCAACGACCCGGCCATTGATCTGAAGCTAGTAACGGCGGTTGCGGGGAACGTAACGGTTGACAAGACGACGGCAAACGCATTGAAGATCATTCACTTCTTTAGTAAGGATATTCCAGTTGCTGCCGGCGCTGAACAACCATTGATCAAGCCATTCGAAGATGCCGCCCGGATTCACGGTGAATCAGGAATGCCTGGCTATGACTTTGGCAATGACTACGGCAAGCCAATTGATAAGACGGCGGTTGAAGCCCTTCACGATGCTATCATGGCTGAAGATGAGGTCATCTTAGTACCAACCGGCTCTTATACCAACATCGCTTTGCTGTTTAGCGAATACCCAGAAGTAAAGAGCCACATCAAGAAGATCGTTGCCATGGGTGGCTCCGTTTCCGGCGGTAACATGACGAGTGCTGCAGAATTCAATGTCTTTACTGACCCCGACGCTGCTCGGATTATGTATAACTCTGGTATTCCGATCGTAATGGTTGGCCTCGATGTTACCCTGAAGGCCCTACTGACTAAGGACACCATTGAAAAGTTGGGCCAAATGAATAAGACTGGGGAAATGCTCCACGCCTTGATTACCCACTACAATGATGGCTCTGACGAAGGTCGGCCAATGCACGATGTTAACACAATCTTCTACTTGCTCCACCCTGAAGCATTTACGACCAAGAAGATGTGGGTTGATGTTCAAACTGCTGGTCCAGCCATTGGGGCAACGGTTGCGGATATCCGGGGTGCCTACCATGATGGTAAGACCAACGCGGATGTTTGCTTAGACATTGACGCGGACTACTTTAACCAGTGGTTCTTAGACGAAGTTAGCAAGATGAACTAATTCACACCACCTGTGGAGAGGACTGTGATATAACTTCCCCATAAAGGGAAAATGTTACAGGGCAGTACACCAAGGGGCTCTAGCATTCGGATTTTCCGAATTGCGAGAGCTCCTTGGTGCTTTTTAAAGGCTAGCTGCGTTCCAGGCTTGCTTCGCTTCGCAAAACGAACTAGCAAGCAGTTCTGTTACGCTCTTCCCCACGCCCCTTTTATTTTAGAAAGATAATTTCCCGGGAAATTATTTCTAATTACCCAGACCTGCTGGTTGAAAGGTGCGCCGATTTAGGTTACAGTATAAGGGTACGTGAAACATAAATGTTTCACGAAAAGGAGCGTTTATTTAATGAATCCAGAACAATTTCAACAAACACTCGCTGACCACGGGATTAACCTCACCGCTTATCAAATGCGGCAGTTTGCGGACTACTACCACTTGTTAGTAGCTACCAACCGGCAGGTTAACTTAACCCGGATAACAGAAGAAAATGATGTGTACTTAAAACACTTCTACGATTCACTAACGGGGGCCTTCGCTGCGCCCCGTTTACAGACTGTCCCGCTGCACCTGTGTGACATTGGCGCTGGTGCCGGCTTTCCGTCACTACCGTTAAAGATTGCCTTTCCCCAGTTAAAGGTAACGATTGTTGATTCACTTAATAAGCGGATTAACTTCTTAAAGGAATTGGTTAACAAGCTTGGGTTGACTGACGTGACCTTGATCCATGATCGGGCCGAGACGTTTTCTGCCAAGCAGTCTATTCACCGGGAGCAATATGACGTTGTTACCGCCCGTGCGGTGGCCCGGCTAAGTGTTTTAAGTGAGTTATGCTTGCCAGCGGCAAAGGTCGGTGGTGAACTGGTGGCTTATAAGGCTAGTGCCGCAGATGATGAGCTGGCGGCGGCCAAGGGAGCAATCGTCAAGCTCGGTGGACAGGTCCAAAAAGAGGTTGCCTTGACATTACCTGGCACTGATGAACAACGAAAGATTGTAATAATTGATAAAGTAGCGGCAACCCCGAAGAAGTACCCACGGCGGCCGGGAGTGCCAAATAAGAAGCCACTTCGGTAGTGAGGAGGATGAGTAATGGCTTTTTCATTATTTAACTTTGGCAAAAGTGAAAGTAATGACGCAAAGAAGAAGGTAGTGGATGTTAAGCTCGACCAAATCGTGCCCAACCGCTACCAACCACGCCAGGTTTTTGATAAGGATGGAATCCAAGAATTAGCCCAGACGATTGACGAACACGGCCTGCTCCAGCCAATTGTCCTGCGTGAATACGAAGCGGCTAAGTACGAAATTATTGCCGGTGAACGGCGCTTCCGGGCAATGAAGCTCCTGAAGTGGGAGACGGCGCCAGCAATCATCGAAAAGATGAGTGACCATGAGGCGGCTTCATTGGCCCTGGTTGAAAACTTGCAGCGGTCGCAACTAAGCCCGGTTGAAGAAGCTCAGGCCTACCGGCGGTTAATGGACCTCAACCACTTAACTCAGGCAACGCTAGCGAAAGGAATGGGGAAGAGCCAGTCCTTTGTGGCAAACAAGTTGCGCCTGCTCAAGCTAATTAAGCCGGTCCAAACGGCGATCCTTGACCACCGGATTTCCGAGCGGCATGGTCGGGCGATGTTAGACCTCGATGAGAAGCAGCAGCGGGACATGCTGATGAAGGTTGTAAATAACCGGTTGACGGTTCGACAAACGGAAGATGAGGTGGCAAAGGAACTTGGCCGGCCACTACCATCGGAAGTAGCAAAGCAAAAGGCGGCCGCCCGAAAACGGGAACTGTCAGCAATTGCCCCCGAGGCCGAACTGGCCATGACGACGCCAACGCCAACGCCGGCTTCCCAACCAAAGGCTAAGAAGGGCAAGAAGCGCCGTACCAAGGCTAAACCCGCTAAGCAGATTAATGATGCCCGGTTGGCGCTAAACACGATTAAAAAGTCGATCAAGTTAGCGACCGACAGCGGCTTTACCGTTACCACCACGGAGAACGATAACGACCAGGTTTACCAATTAGTAATTGAAATTCCGAAGAAACAGTAGGAGGCACATCAATGGGTTCAGTAATTGCATTAGCTAACCAAAAGGGTGGGGTCGGAAAGACCACGACCAGCGTTAACCTGGGGGCCTGCTTAGCTGACCAGGGTCAACACGTCTTATTAATTGACCTTGACCCGCAAGGCAATGCGACCAGCGGGTTAGGAGTCGAGAAACGTGAGATTGAAAAGAGCGTCTATGACGTCTTGATTAATGACGAGCCGTTAAAGAATGTGATCCGCCATTCAAGTCACCCCGGCCTTGATATTGCACCAACGACAATCGCCCTTTCCGGTGCGGAGGTCGAATTGACGAATTTAATGGCCCGGGAGACCCGCTTGAAGGACGCCTTTGGTGATGTGAAGGACCAGTATGATTTTATCCTAATTGACTGCCCGCCATCGCTAGGATTGCTGACGATCAACGCTTTTACCGCCTGCAATTCGATCTTAATCCCGGTGCAAAGCGAATACTACGCCCTGGAAGGGCTGAGTCAGCTGCTTAACACGATTAAGTTAGTTCAAAAGCACTTCAACCCGAACTTGAAAATCGAGGGTGTCCTCTTGACGATGTACGATAAGCGGACGAACCTGGGCCAGCAGGTTAATGCCGAAGTGAAGAAGTTCTTTGGCGACCAGGTTTATCAGACGGTGATCCCCCGCAACGTGCGGTTGTCAGAGGCCCCCAGTCATGGCCTCGCAATCATCGACTATGATCAACGGTCGACAGGTGCACGGGTATACAAGGAACTAGCAAAGGAAGTGTTGTCTAATAATGGCAAAGCGTAAAAAAGTTGGCCTGGGCCGGGGAATCGAAGCCCTGTTTGAGGAAAACACCATTGCAGAACCAGTTGCTGGCGAGACGGTGCAGGATGTTAAGTTGACACTGATTCGGCCGAACCCCTACCAGCCGCGGCGCACATTTGACCAGGCGGCGTTAAAGGAACTAGCCAAGTCAATCGAAGAAAGTGGCGTATTCCAGCCGGTCATCTTGCGGCAGCCGGACCCGGCAATCGAACGTTACGAGTTAATTGCCGGTGAGCGGCGGTTCCGGGCTTCAAAGCTGGCTAAGCAGGCCACGATTCCCGCAATTGTTCGTAACATGAGCGATGAACAGATGATGGAAGTAGCCGTTTTGGAAAACCTACAACGGGAGGACCTGACGCCACTGGAAGAGGCCCAGGCCTACCAAACGCTGATGGATAAGCTTTCCCTAACCCAGGCCCAGGTGGCCAACCGGTTGGGTAAGAGCCGGCCTTACATCGCTAACTACCTGCGTCTATTGGGCTTGCCGAAGTTAATCAAGGATGCTCTTAACGATGGGCAACTATCAATGGGGCAGGCCCGAACAATCCTCGGTTTAAAGGATAAGAAGAAGCTCGTTGCCCTTGCGAAGCGGGCAATGGCGGATAACCTAACTGTCCGGCAGCTCGAACAGGTCGTGGCGCAGATGAACGGCACGGCGAAAAAGAAGGCGGCCCGGCGGGGGACTCGCAAGCCGGTTTATATCCGGGAGGCGGAATCCCAGCTGCAAAGCAAGTTTGGCACAAAGGTATCAGTTGCCCAGAGCCGGAAACGGGGGACCGGGAAAATTGAGATTCCGTACACGTCCAACGATGACCTCACACGGATTTTAGAACTATTGGACATCACATTAGACTAGGAGGGAGTACCATGGCAGCTTATGATAAGGGCGATGTAGTTTTGATGAAAAAGGCACACCCCTGTGGAACTAACCGCTGGTTGATCACCCGGGTGGGTGCTGATATTAAGATTCAATGCCAGGGGTGTGGCCACGTTGTAATGATGACCCGGCAAAAATTCGACAAGGGTTTTAAGAAAGTCCTTGAAAAAGCACCGACGGAAAACTAATAATTAGTTGTTCATTATTTTAGCAAAATTTCAAAAAAGGAAAGTGAAAGATTCATGTCATTAACTGCAGGAATTGTCGGCTTGCCAAACGTTGGTAAGTCAACGCTGTTTAACGCAATTACCAAGGCGGGAGCGGAGATGGCTAACTACCCATTTGCCACGATCGACCCGAACGTGGGAATGGTGGAAGTTCCCGACAAGCGCCTGGACCGGATCCAAGAGTTGATCCCTGCCAAGAAGATCGTACCGACCACCTTCGAATTTACCGATATTGCCGGGATCGTTAAGGGGGCCAGCAAGGGTGAAGGGCTTGGTAACAAGTTCTTGGAAAACATTCGGCAAACGGACGCGATTGTTCACGTTGTCCGGGCCTTTGACGATAATGACATCACGAGTGTTTCCGGTAAGGTTGACCCGATCGAAGACATTGACACCATTAACCTAGAATTAGTGATGGCGGACTTGGACGCGGTTAACAAGCGTCTGGCAAAGGTTCAACGG
Source organism: Lactobacillaceae bacterium (assembly GCA_902834055.1). Next base: position 15,076 of record CADFHB010000006.1, read on the forward strand.
GCAGCTAAGGGCCGTGATAAGGATGCCCTGGCCGAACTGGCAGTTTTAAATAAGATCAAGCCGGTGCTCGAAGACGGTAAGAGCGTCCGCTCAATCGACTTCAGCGATGATGAAATGAAGATCGTCAAGGGGCTCTTCCTCTTAACCAGCAAGCCGGTGCTTTACGTTGCTAACATTGCGGAAGACGACATGGCTGACCCTGATGGCAACAAGTACATGGACGCGATTAAGGAACACGTTAAGGGCGATGGTGAAGTGATCGGTGTTGCTGCCGCTGCCGAAGAGCAAATTGCGGAAATGGATGACGCCGACAAGGCCGACTTCCTGGAAATGGAAGGTGTCAAGGAACCGGGGCTCAACCGGTTGATTCGTGCGGCCTACAAGCTCTTGGGTCTGGAAACCTTCTTTACTGCTGGGGGACCAGAAACCCGGGCCTGGACTTACCGGAAGGGGACCAAGGCACCACAAGCTGCTGGGATTATCCACTCCGACTTTGAACGGGGCTTTATCCGGGCAGAAGTAATGAGCTTTGAAGACCTTGACCAGTTAGGGTCGGAAGCCGCCGTCAAGGAAGCTGGTAAGCTCCGCTTGGAAGGTAAGGATTACGTAATGCAAGACGGTGACATCGTTGAATTCCGTTTCAACGTTTAATGTATCAGGCTGCCAGTGCAGTGAGCTGGCAAACAGACCTTAGTGAAATAAGAGAGGAGTTTCACATTGAGTGAAGAACAACCACGCAACGCACAGGCTGGCCAACGGCAAAAGCAACGTGAAAAAGAACAACGCCAGGAAAAGGGGAGTGCGTTCTCAAACTATGGCTTAACCCGGAAAAACGAGGAATTCGTTTACCAATTAAACAAGCAACTAAACCGGCAGGGGGTTGCTAAGGACAAGCAACCAGCGATGATCAAGGAGACCATTGATAAACTGCTGGCGGGGCAAAAGAAGGGGCAAACGGCTAAGAGCCTCTTTGGTACGCCAACTGAGTACGCGAAGGAATTAAAGAACCCCCAACCCGCAGACCCGCAGGCAACAACCCAGCGGTCAATGAAGTTGTTGTCAGTAGACAATAGTTTGATCTTCTTTAGTATCTTTACCTTCATGTACGGGATCATGTTCCTGCTGTCGCCAGAAATCTTGAAGACCAAGCAGTACGGTAGCTCTGGGATTACGGCGATTGTCTTGGTCGCCGTAATTGGTGGGGTATTATTTAGCTACATCATGCTCCAGCTGCAACCGGTCAATAAGAAACAGGCTCGGCCGATGGCGGTCCGGATCCTGATCCTGGTTATCGGCCTGGTCGTATGGCTAGGAATCTACATGATGGCCAGCTGGCTGCCGAACGTCATCAACCCACGCTTGAATGCTTGGGTTTACATCATCTTTGGTTTGATTGCCTTTGGTGGTGATATGTACTTCCGAAACAAGTACCATGTTTCCGGTGTATATGGTGGAGGCAACCGGCGCCGGCGGTAAATGACTGCGCTATAGCATTTTAACTATGATAAAGGGACTCGTGAAGCGGGTCCCTTTAATTGTTTTAAACTTAAGGTTTTGTTTAGCAATTCGTTCGTGCCAGGCAGGACGGTCCTTCGAACGTAAACCGTTTTAAAATATTGAGAAAATGTTCGAGAAAACTGTGGACATTATTTCAAATACTTGTTAAACTATACACGTAATCAGATGAAAGCGAATTCATAACGAAAGAGGAGATTAAACTATGAAGTTGACACAAGCACAATTAGCTAAGTACATGGACCACACGATGCTCAAGCCAGAAGCAACCGCCGCAATGATTGATAAGACGATTGAAGAAGCCCGTAAGTACAACACCGCGTCAGTATGCATCAACCCATACTGGGTTAAACGGGTTCACGACGGCCTTGAGGGCACCGATATTAATACTTGTACCGTTATTGGCTTCCCTCTCGGGGCAACTTCCACGGCCAGCAAGGTATTTGAGACTAAGCAAGCAATCGCTGATGGGGCCGACGAAATCGACATGGTAATCAATATCGGTGAATTGAAGGGTGGCAATGACCAAGCCGTTGAAGATGACATTCGGGCCGTTGCGGAGGCAACTCATGAAAAGGGCAAGCTCTTAAAGGTCATCATTGAAAACTGCCTGTTGACGGACGAGGAAAAGACCCGGGCTTCAAAGCTGACCGTTAAGGGTGGCGCCGACTTTGTTAAGACGTCCACTGGTTTTTCAACTTCTGGTGCCAAGGCCGAAGACGTTAAACTGATGCGGGAAGCCGTGGGCCCAGACTTTAAGATCAAGGCTGCTGGTGGTATTCACAGCCTGCAAGAAGCCTACGACATGATTGAAGCTGGTGCCAACCGTCTTGGGGTTTCCGCATCCGTTAAAATCTTGGAAGAAGCTGCTCAACAAGACTAGTTTTGAATGTAGTCAACCTTAACTAGCATACTGGAGGGGTCAAGATGTCATATAAACGTGTATTTGTTATTGTAATGGACTCAGTTGGTACTGGTGCCGCTCATGACGCCGATAAGTTTGATGATGTTGGTTCAGATACTTTAGGCCACGTGGGTGAGTACTATAAGGGCAAGCTAGCACTGCCGAACCTGGGCAAGCTCGGGATTAGTAACCTCCGGGAGACACCGATTGACGGGGTACCGGTTGCGGACCCAGCTATCGGGGACTACGGCAAGATGGAAGAAATTTCTGCCGGTAAGGACAGCATGGACGGCCACTGGGAAATGATGGGCTTACCCGTTAAAAAGCCATTATCAACCTTCCCCAACGGTTTCCCGCAAGAAATCGTTGATAAGCTAGAGAAGTTCTCTGGCCGTAAGGTAATTGTTAACAAGCCATACTCCGGGACCGAAGTTATCCACGATTATGGTGAACGGCAAATGAAGACCGGCGAGCTGATCCTCTACACGTCTGGTGACTCCGTAATGCAGATTGCGGCCCACGAAGATGTTATTCCAGTTAAGGAACTCTACAAGATTTGTGAATACGCCCGGACCCTGGTAAACGGCCCTGAATACACGGTGGGCCGGATCATTGCCCGCCCATACGTTGGTCCCGATAAGGACCACTTTACCCGGACCGCTAACCGCCATGACTTCAGCCTGAAGCCAATTGGCAAGACTGATATGGACCGCCTTCGCGAGGCCGGCTACGACGTAATTGGTGTTGGGAAGATCAATGATATCTTCTCCGGCCAAGGAATTGACAAGGGCTACCACAACGAGAGCAACATGGACGGGATGGACCACGTTGATGAAGTGATGAAGCAAGACTTTACTGGATTCTGCTTCACCAACCTGGTGGACTTCGACGCCATGTACGGTCACCGGCGTAACCCCAAGGGCTTTGGTCAAGCACTGATGGACTTTGATAAGCGGCTCGGCACGGTTTTAAAGGAAATGAAGCCGGACGACTTACTGATGATCACGGCGGACCACGGGAACGACCCTGGTTTCCGGGGGACTGACCACACCCGTGAAAATGTGCCATTGCTGGTTTACTCACCATCGATGAACAAGTCGAACCAGTCACTAGGGCTACGGAAGACCTTCTCCGACCTGGGGGCCACAATCCTGGAAAACTTCAACGTGGATGCCGTCCGGGGAACCAGCTTCTACAAAGAAATTAGCAACGACTAGGATGAGCAAATAAGAAAGGGGCGCTAACAATGCGGATGGTAGACGTAATTGACGCCAAAAGAAACGGCCAGACCTTAACCGATGACCAACTCCAGTTTTTTGTGGATGGGGTGGTTGACGGTTCCATCCCTGACTATCAGGTGAGTGCACTTCTGATGGCCATCTACTTCCAGGGGATGACGAGTCAAGAGCAGACGAGTCTAACAATGAAGATGATGAACTCAGGTGAGCACCTTGACTTAAGCCGGATTCCGGGGATCAAGGTTGATAAACACTCCACTGGCGGTGTTGGCGATAAGGTTAGTTTGCCACTCGCGGCGATGGTTGCGGCGACGGGGATCCCCGTCCCGATGATTTCCGGACGGGGCCTCGGCCACACTGGTGGAACGCTGGACAAGCTTGAGGCCATTCCAGGCTTTAAAGTTGAGATCAGTGAAGAAGATTTTATTGACCAGGTTGCTAAAGAGAAGTTGGCAATTGTCGGGGCAACCGGGGAAGTGGCCCCGGCGGACAAGAAGATTTACGGCCTGCGCGACGTTACCGATACAGTTGATTCGATCCCGTTGATTGCCAGTTCAATTATGAGTAAGAAGATTGCCTCTGGTACCGATGCATTGGTAATTGACGTTAAGACTGGGGCGGGCGCCTTTATGAAGACCTTAGACCAGTCTCGTGACTTAGCTCATGCCCTGGTTAACATTGGCAAGCAAGCGGGTCTTCAGTGCATGGCCGTGATTTCCGATATGAACCAGTCCCTTGGTAACAAGGTTGGTAATTCGCTGGAAATCGAGGAATCGATTGATGTCCTTAAGGGTAAGGGCCCCGCGGACTTGACCGAGCTTGTCTTGACCCTTGGTAGCCACATGGTGGTAATGGGGGGCAAGGCCCAAACGCCAGCAGAAGCGCGACAATTACTAGAACAAACGATCGCAGATGGCACTGCTCTGGACCGCTTTAAGGCAATGGTGGTTGCCCAGGGTGGTGACCCCCGGGTAATTGACGATTACACCGTGATGCCGCAGGCTAAGTACCAAATTCCGTACCGGGCCAAGCGTGATGGGATCTTGAGTAAGCTATCAGCTGATGAAGTCGGAACGGCTAGCATGTTGCTCGGCGGTGGTCGCCAGCAAGCTGATGACCAACTGGACTACAGTGTGGGGATTGAGCTTCACCATAAGCTTGGTGACCAGGTTAAGGCGGGCGACCCCCTGTTGACGATTTATAGCAACCAGCAGAAAATCCCGGCAGTTGAAAAGTTGCTGGACGAAAGCATCGCCATCAGCGACCATTATGAAAAGCCACAATTGATTCACGAAATCATTAAATAACTGAGGAGGAACAGACATATGAGTACACATATTGGTGCCCACAAGGGTGATTACGCAGACGTAGTATTGTTGCCAGGTGACCCACTACGGGCAAAGTACATTGCGGAAAACTTCTTGGAAAATGTTAAGCAGGTTAATTCCGTTCGAAACGCCTTTGGCTACACTGGTGAATACAAGGGTCACCGGGTATCCGTCCAGGGGTCGGGAATGGGGATCCCTTCAATGTCCATTTATATCAACGAATTAGTACGGGAGTTTGGGGTCAAGACCATTATCCGGGTTGGCTCTTGTGGTGGAATTGCTCCTGACGTTCACCTGCGAGATGTTATCCTGGCCCAGGGTTCATCGACGGACTCAGCAGTAACGATGAACACCTTTGGTCCTGGTTTCCACTACGCCCCGTTGGCGGACTTTAAGCTCCTTGATACTGCCTACCACGTTGCCGAGAAGTTAAATATCGACACTAAGGTGGGGGATATCTTTGCTGCTGACCGTTTCTACAACGATGAGTTAGACATGACTAAGCTTCGTGACTACGGCATCTTAGGGACGGAAATGGAATCAGCAGGGCTTTACCTCCTGGCGGCCAAGCTCCACTTCCGGGCACTGTCTGTTCTGACCGTTAGTGACCTGATCTTTGGCGAAGAAAAGACGACGGCCGAAGAACGGGAAAAGACCTTCAACGATATGATCAACATTTCGCTGGAAACGGCAATTGCTGGCAAGTAATGGTATATAATAGGTCGTAAAAACGCGACGTCCGCACAAAATGAATTACAATAAGGGCCTGTTGCAGAAAGCTTTCTGTGCAGACCCTTATTTTGGTAAAGGAGGAGCATGGATGGAAAGCGATACTAATAAAAAGATCAGCCAGGCCCTTAAGGTAGCAACCCTGTATTACCGGGATGGTTTTAACCAGCAAGACATCGCAACGGAACTAGGCATCTCCCGGGCGACGGTTTCGCGGTTACTGCAGTTTGGTCGGGAACAGGGGTTAGTAACGATCAAGATCAACAATCCCCTAGCCCCCTTAAACCAACTACGGGCAGACCTGCTCGCCAAGTACCCGGCCCTCAAGGAGATTATCATTGTTCCGGGAAAGGATGACCCCTTAAAGGAAGTGGGGGCAGCTGGCGCACACTTCATCGAAGGAATCGTCAAGGACAACGATATTGTTGGTCTGGGCTGGGGACGGACCGTATACGCGGTTGCCCGCAACATTGCTCCCAAGGATGTTTCTGGGGTACAGGTTGTCCAAATGAAGGGGAGTATGGCCAACAGTGAGACCAGAAATTACGCGTTTGAAACGGTTAACACCTTTGCAACTGCCTTTAACACCCTGCCCCAGTACCTGCCAGTGCCGGTGATTTTCGATCACGCCAAGACCCAGGAGCTGGTTGCCAATGACACCCACATCAAGTACATCCTTAAGCTCGGTCGGCAAGCCGATATTGCCGTCTTTACCGTTGGGACCGTTCGTGATTCGGCAATGCTATTTCACCTGGGCTACTTTACCGAACAAGAGCAGCACACCCTCCAAAAAGAGGCGGTTGGGGACGTGTTTTCCCGGTTTATTGATGACCGTGGACGGATTGTTGACCAGCAGATTAACCGGCGGACGATTGGGATTAGGTTACCAGAATTAAAGAAGAAAAAGCATAGCATCCTCGTGGCGGCCAACGTGGCGAAGGTTCCGGCAATTAATGGGGTTTTGACCGCTGGTTACGCGAATACGCTGGTGGTTGACCAGGAAAGTGCGAACAATTTACTGAATTATACCCAAAAATATTAACTTTTTCTTGATTTTGTTGGTAAATCCGAGTAGCATTGACCTAACAAAATTAAGGAGTGTGTATGATCAATGTCAAATTGGGACACCAAGTTTACCAAAAAAGGCTTAACTTTTGATGATGTTTTACTGATTCCTGCTGAAAGTCACGTTTTACCAAACGAGGTTAACCTGAGTACCCGCCTCGCTAAAAACATTAAGCTCAACATTCCGTTGATCAGTGCCGGGATGGATACCGTTACTGAAGGGCCAATGGCCATCGCCATGGCCCTCCAAGGGGGATTGGGAGTTGTTCACAAGAACATGTCAATCCAGGCCCAGGCCGGTGAAGTGGCTAACGTGAAGAGCGTGGTGGTACCGGCTAACGCCACTAAGGCGGCGGTCGATGACCAAAACCGCCTGCTCTGTGCGGCGGCAGTTGGTGTGACGAGTGACACCTTTGAACGTGCCGAAGCCCTTCTCAAGGCTGGCGCCGATGCCATTGTGATTGATACTGCACACGGTCACTCCGCGGGGGTTTTGCGGAAGATCAAGGAAATTAGGGACCACTTCCCAGACGTTACCTTAATTGCTGGAAACGTAGCCACCGGTGAAGCCACCAAGGCCCTTTACGATGCCGGCGTTGATGTTGTTAAGGTTGGCATCGGTCCTGGCTCAATTTGTACGACCCGGGTAGTTGCCGGTGTAGGGGTACCACAGATTACGGCAATCTATGATGCTGCTTCCGTGGCTCGTGAATACCACAAGCCAATCATTGCTGATGGTGGGATCAAGTATTCTGGTGATGTTGTCAAGGCCCTGGCCGCTGGTGGTAACGCCGTAATGCTAGGTAGCATGTTGTCCGGGACGACCGAGGCACCAGGGGAAGTCTTCGAGGACAACGGCAAGAAGTACAAGGCTTACCGGGGGATGGGCTCCGTTGGTGCAATGGCCCAAGCACACGGCTCGTCTGACCGTTACTTCCAGGGCGGCGTTAACGAAGCTAATAAGCTGGTTCCAGAAGGGATCGAAGCCCGGGTTGAATACAAGGGGGACGTTTCCGACATCGTCTTCCAAATTGACGGTGGTCTGCGTTCCGGGATGGGCTACGTTGGTGCACCAGATATCCCAACCCTGATTGAAAAGGCCCAATTTGTTCAGATCACGAACGCCGGCTTGCGGGAATCACACCCTCATGATGTGCAAATCACCCGTGCCGCTCCTAATTACAAGTAATAATTATGCAACTTGGGATGCGTGACTACCGTTATTTATGCATCCCCTTGGCCACCAAGGTTCGGTATTACCGAGCTTTGGTGGCTTTTTTATTTTCCAATCATAGTTCGCGAAACAGCGTCAAAACTGGTACAATCAAGGTTGAAACTGTATTTTGATGGGGAGAGTAATTATGAATAATCAGGAACCGCTCGAAAAACGGAGTGAGTACCGCCAGCGTAATGACCGGGGACCGCGTTGTCACCGGGGCTGGAAGATCTTCGGAATTATTGTATTAATAATTGCGGTCGTTGCGGGAATCTATGCCTTCATGGCCTGGCGCAACGTGAAGGTCACGACTAATAACATGTTTGACTCGTCAGGGGCAACCCACCAGCGAAATGCCCAAAAGGTGCTTGACCAGCGGCGACCAGTTTCAATCTTGCTACTGGGTACCGATACTGGGGCCCTGGGGCGGTCTTACAAGGGGCGGACTGATACGGTCATGATTATGACTATCAACCCCCAGACTAAGAAGACTACCCTGGTTAGTATCCCCCGGGACATGAAGATTAACCTGCCAGGCTACCCGGATGATTCACCCGCCAAGATTAACGCGGCTTACACGTATGGTGGGGTCAAGGAAACGATCAATGTTTTGCAAAAGCACTTTAACATCCCGATCGACTACTACGTCCTTGTTAACATGGGGGGCTTAAAGAAAGCAATCAACCAGGTCGGTGGGGTGAATGTTACCTCACCTTTGACCTTTGATTACGAAGGCAGTCACTTTGAAAAGGGTAAGACTTACCACCTAACCGGGGCCGAGGCGCTGAAGTTTAGCCGGATGCGTTATGACGATCCCCAAGGTGACTATGGTCGCCAGCAGCGGCAAAAGCTGGTCATTAAGGCCCTCTTGAAGAAGTCGGTCTCCTACAAGACCGTGTTAAACCAGCAGTTCCTCCGTTCAATTTCGCATAATTCTAAGACCGACCTGACCTTTGACAACATGCTCCAGTTGGCCCGTCACTACCGAGGGGCGACTAAGAACATTACCCAAGACCATGCCCAGGGCAGGGGTGAAGAAGATGATGGTCAAGCCTTTGAAGTCGTGCCTAAGGATGAACAGCAGCGGATTTCTAACGTCTTGCGTAAGGGCCTGGGGTTGACGACTACTAACCTGGACGCTGAAGATTAATTGGCGCTTGCCTAAGGTTTTCTTAAGGCGGTGGCTAATTTACGCTTTCTTGCCACCAGCCCGTTATAATTGTGTATTAGAGTATTATTCGAATAATAAGGAGTGGCCAGATCATGAAGATTTTAGTTGTTGATGATGATAAAGAGATTGTGCAACTACTGGAGATTTACATCCGGAACGAAGGCTATGAGCCACTGTCCGCGTATAACGGCAAGGAAGCATTGACTAAGCTCAATACTAACCCGGACATTAGCCTGGTCATCTTGGATCTGATGATGCCCGAGATGGATGGGATGCAAGTAATTAAGCAGGTGCGTAAAGATTCTGACATCCCGATCCTGGTCCTGTCCGCTAAGACCGCTGATATGGACAAGATCCAGGGGCTGATTTCGGGGGCCGATGACTACGTGACGAAGCCGTTTAATCCACTCGAGGTCATGGCCCGGGTCAAGTCACTGCTGCGGCGGACCCAAGGGGAAGTCACTAATGACCAACCGGATGTCTTAAACGTGGGCCCGCTAATTATTAACAAGGACTCCCATGAGGTTAAGACCATCAATGGCGACGTAATTCAGTTAACGGCGCTCGAATTTGGGATCCTCTACCTGCTGGCTAGCCACCCCAACCGGGTTTTCTCGGCTGATGATATCTTTGAGCGGGTTTGGCAACAAGAGAGCGTGGTCTCTGCCAAGACGGTCATGGTACACGTGAGCCACTTGCGGGATAAGATTGAAGAAGCCACTAACGGTGAGAAGGTCATTCAAACCGTTTGGGGCGTAGGCTACAAGGTCGAAAGCCACTAGTATTAACCACCAGGAGGGGAAATTGTGAAGTTAACGGGACGGGAAAAAAGTTCATTAATCTTTGAAGGGGTCGTCACCGTTATCCTCTTGGTTCTGTTAAACATGGCGATCATTATGATCATCCAGGATGTGATCCAAGGAAACCCCGGGGTCACTAACGGGATCTTTATTATCAAGCAATCCTTACGCATCGGCCCGTTACAGACCCAGATTTGGAGTTACCAGCGGGTCTTGATCGCGATCTTCGTGGTGATTGACGTGTGGGTCGTCTGGTGGCGGCTGCGGCGGCGTTACCACCTCTACCAGATGAACCATATTATTGCAGAACTGCACTACATTGCCCAGGGTCACCTTGACCACCGGATCCCCTTCCGGTTAAAGGGTAACCAGCAACACGTGATCAGCAGTGTTAATGCCCTGGTTGATAGTGCCGTCAAGTCAATGGATGATGAGCGAAAGATTGAAAAGTCTAAGGACGAGTTAATCACTAACGTTAGTCACGACCTCCGAACGCCACTAACAAGTATTATTGGCTACCTGGGGTTAATCGAAGACAAGCAGTACCAAAGTGAAGAAGATATCCTTAAGTACACCCATACGGCGTACGAGAAAGCTAAGCAAATGAAGACGCTGGTGGAGGACCTCTTTGAATACACGAAGGTCCAACAGCACGGCGCCCCCGTCAACATCATGCGGGTGGACCTCAACCAGCTTTTGGAGCAGTTGACGGCTAGCTTTGAACTGGAAGCCCAGCACCGGGGAATCGAAATTTCATCGAAGGTGGTTCCTAATCCCCTGATGATTGAAGCCGATCCGGAAAAGTTGGGCCGGGTCTTCAATAACTTAGTTGCTAATGCTTTTAAGTACGGCAATGGCGCCAGCTACATCAAAGTAGATGCCCGCCAGCAGGGTAACGATGTCGTAGTAACTGTGGCTAACGACGGGACCCCGATTCCAGCTAAGGCGTTGGGCCACCTCTTCGAACGTTTTTACCGGGCCGAAGAATCACGGTCCCGGGCGACGGGGGGAACCGGCTTAGGTCTGGCAATCGTTAAGAGCATTGTGGACCTCCACCACGGTTCTGTCCGGGTGACTTCGGACGAGGATGAAACGGCGTTTATTGTGACCTTACCACTTAAACAAGCGGAGAAAATACAGGCACAGAAGTGAATAGGGCGGAAAATTTCCTGGGAAATTTTCCGCTCTTTTATATTCAAGCAAAATATTCTATGTTAGACTTAAGAGGCATTGTGTGCCTTGATAATTAATGAGTTGACAAACATTGGAGGAAATTCTGTGGCTAAAGCACAAATAAATCCAGAAAAAGCACGGTGGCTTGAAGTCCTGGGGGTTTCAATGCCACTATGCCTAAGCTATATTCCAATTGGTTTAGCTTGCGGGATTTTATTACATGCGGCGGGTTTTAATTTTATTATGACCCTGATTGTGTCGGTAGTTGTCTTTTCCGGAGGGGCCCAGTTTATTCTGGCTTCCTTACTGACAATTAACGCACCCCTATCATCGATTTTCGCAACCTTATTCTTCTTGGAATTGCGGTATGCGTTACTGGGCTCTAGTCTGTCCAAGTACATCAAAAATGAATCGCAACACTTTATCTGGCTCTTTGCGGTTTCAATGAACGATGAAAACTATGCTATTAACTACCTAAAGTTTGCGACCGATAAGAAGTGGACCCCGAAGGATGCCCTGCTGGTGGAACACTATTCATTGATTTCCTGGTCGGTCGCCAACATGGTCGGGGGACTAATCGGTAGTGCTATTTCAATCAACTTGGAAATTGTGGACTTTGCCTTGACGGCCCTGTTCTTATACATGATCGTGATGCAAGTCCAAAACCACTTGACGTTAGTGATTAGTATCTTAGCAGCAATTTTGGCGGTTTTCTTTATGGTCCTGACGAAGAGCATCATTGGGGTCATAATCGCCACACTAGTTGCTTCTTTCGTTGGATTCTTGATTGAAAATACCGTACGGAAGCGCAGTGAGAAACCGGAGAATAACTGGTTCTTAACCAAGATCTTCCGGCCGAAGATTACCCGGACGACGGTGGAAGACCAAGAAGAGCGAAAAGAGCTTGCGGCAGCTAAGAAACAACTCCAAGCTGGCGATAAGCAGCAGGATAAATAGTGGGGACAGCAAATGGAACAACTATTTACTAATATGCCGGTGTTAATTGCGCATGCCGGACAGAATAAAATTTTATATCACCTCATTGTAATTGTGATAGCGGCGGTGGCCGCCTTTATCCCCCGGTACTTCCCGGTACTCTTTTTCTCAACCCGGAAGATTCCGGAGTGGTTTAACGAATGGATGAAATATGTGCCAGTAAGCCTGTTTACGGCGCTGGTCGTTAAAAATGTCTTTATTACTACCGCTGGCTACCGATTCGTGCCGTTTGGCCACGTCGAACAGATCTTGGCGGCGGTGGTTGTAATGATTGTGGCCTACTTTACCCGGTCGATGGCGATGTCAGTGATCGGTGGCCTGGTTGCGGTCTGGTTGCTAAGTATGGTTATTTAATTTTTGGGGCTGGAAAAAGCGCTTCTCGTGCTTTTTCCAGCCTTTTTTAATTTGCCTTGGTAGCAGAAAAGACCAGTGGCGGGGCAGTACAAACCAGAAATTAGGTATTGATTACTCTTATATGCCGTGGTAATGTTTAAACACCGAATTTAATCGGTAAATTTAATATTATTGTTCGTTTTTTATGAGAGGAAGGGTATCTGATGACCAAGACACGGAATCGATATGGCGTTGCAATGGCAGGCGTGGTTCTCCACCTGATGATTGGTGGTGTGTATGCCTGGAGTGTTTTCACAAAACCAATTTCACAGCAAACCGGCTGGCGGGAAACGGCGGTCTCGTTCGCCTTTAGTTTGGCAATTTTCTTTTTAGGAATGTCGGCAGCCTTTATGGGTCGTCTCGTGGAAAAGTTCGGACCAACCGTTACGGGGACGATTGCCAGTATTTGTTACGGTTCTGGGATTGCCCTGACCGGACTAGCTGTCCAGAGCCACCAATTATGGTTGCTTTACCTTGCTTATGGGGTAATCGGTGGCTTGGGCCTGGGTTCCGGGTACGTAACCCCGGTATCCACGATCATCCGGTGGTTCCCGGATAAGCGGGGGTTGGCAACGGGACTTGCCATCATGGGCTTTGGCTTTGCGGCCTTGTTGACCGGGCCAGTTGCCCAGAAGCTAATGGCCACGGTCGGGGTTGCCAACACTTTTTACATCCTGGGGGCCTTTTACTTTCTGGTAATGATTGTGGCGGCCCAGTTTATTAAAAAGCCCCGGCCCCATGAGCTTCCCCAGGCAATTGCCCAAAATGCTCAACGGCTTAGCCTGACCGGCCAGGAACTGACGGCCAATCAGGCACTGCGGACCCGGACCTTTGCTTTCTTGTGGTTCATGTTCTTTATCAATATTACAACCGGGATTGGGCTAGTATCGGCCGCTTCACCGATGGCGCAAAACATGACGACGATGACGGCCAGTGCGGCGGCCGTGATGGTCGGTATCCTGGGCCTCTTTAATGGCTTTGGGCGGCTGGCTTGGGCGACCTTATCCGATTACATTGGGCGGCCTTTGACCTACAGCCTGATCTTTATTTTAGACATCGCGATGCTCTTTGTCCTCCTGTTCTTTAAGACCCCCTTTATTTTTGCGCTGGCTCTGTGCCTCCTGCTTTCCTGCTACGGGGCCGGCTTCTCCGTTATCCCAGCCTACTTGGGTGACGTTTTTGGCACGAAGCAGTTGGGCGCCATTCACGGTTACATCCTGACGGCCTGGGCTGCCGCGGGGATGGTGGGCCCGGTCCTGTTATCCTACACGCACCAAGTCCTGCACAACTACTACGTAACCTTGGTCGCCTTTGTCATCATTGACGTCGTGGCGATGCTGGTGTCAGTATTGATCCAACGAGACTTTGTCGGCAGTAAGTCAACCCGGGAGATTGATTAATAGGTGTTGACTTTTTCTGGCAGAGTGATTATTATCATTAGTAACAAATTTACCTTTAAAATAGTCCAGTGAGGCTAAGAAGGATTTTTATTGTGCGTTACCAAAGACGGCCTTCTTAGTCCACCTAAGAAGGCTTTTATTTTACAGAATTTCTCCAGCCATCGGCGGTGGACTTAAGATCCGCGTGCGGAACCATCAATGTGATCAAGGGTATTTTGTTAGATACGAGAACCATTTAATTGACTCCTGTGAGGGCAAAACGGTACGGTGTTTGGCATTAAAGAGAAGAGAAAAAGCACAGCGATCGCTTAATCAGGAATGGGTTAAGTGGTCGCTGTTTTTTGTTGCAAACGAAGGGAGCACGTAATGATGGAAACTGCACAACGGTTGGCGGTCAACCTGCCCGGGCTGGCATTGAAGAATCCGGTAATCCCGGCCAGTGGCACCTGTGGCTATGGCCAGCAAATCGCTAAGAACTATGACTTGAACCGCCTCGGCTCGCTGGTGTTAAAGTCGACCACCCGCCATCCCCGGTCCGGGAACCCGAACCCGCGGGTTTGTGAAACCAGTGCGGGCTGGCTCAACGCCAATGGCCTGCAAAACGTTGGTGTTGACGCGGTCGTTAATGAGAAACTACCCTGGCTGCGGCGCCACTATCCCAGCCTACCGATCATCGCGAGTGCGGCCGGCTTTTCAACTGCTGAATACGAGACGGTTGTTCACCGCCTGGCCGCGGCACCCGAGGTCAACGCGATTGAGCTGAACGTTTCCTGTCCGAACGTCAAGCATGGCGGGCTGGCGATGGGGACGGACCCGGTTGTACTAGAAGACCTGACGGAAAAGGTTGTGGCCCAGGCTAGTGGGAAACCAATCTACGTGAAGTTAACGCCTAACGTGACCGATATCGTTCCACTGGCCCAGGCGGCCGAACGGGGTGGTGCTAACGGTTTAACGATGGTTAACACTTTGACCGGGTTAAGCATTGACCTGCGGACCCGGCGGCCGGTCTTGGCCAACATTACTGGCGGTCTGTCCGGCCCAGCACTTAAGCCGCTGGCCCTGCGGATGATTCACCAGGTTCGGGCGGTGTCACGCCTGCCAATCATTGGGGTGGGGGGCATTGAAACGGCTGAAGACGTGCTTGAATTTATGATGGCCGGGGCGAACGCGGTTGAAGTGGGGGCGGCTAGTTTCCATGACCCGCTGGCGTGCCCCCGGATTGTAGCCGACTTGCCACTAGTAATGGACCGCTATGGTATCAAGCGGTTGACTGACTTATGGGAGGTAAGATTTTGAAACGTTATTCACCAATGGTCGCAATTGACGTCGCAACCGAAGACGAGGCCCTAACCCTATTTGACCGGCTCACCGTGGCGCCCCGACCAATTTTAAAAATTGGGATGGAGTTGTACTACCACCTTGGTCCGGCAATCGTAAAGGCGGCCCAACGTCGGGGCTTCAAAGTTTTCTTGGACCTTAAGCTTCATGACATCCCGAATACCGTCAAGCGGGCGATGTATGTCCTTGGCCAGTTAGGAGTTGACTTTACAACCATCCATGCCGCTGGTGGTAGTGAAATGGTAGCGGCCGGGGCGGCTGGGTTACGAGCTGGCGCTGCAGCCGCTGGCTTGCCAACCCCACAACTACTGGCAATTACCCAGCTAACCTCGATCGACGAACGGGTCCTCCATGAGGAACAACACGTTAACCTTTCACTGGTGGAGTCAGTACAAAGCTATGCCCGACTGGCTGAACGTGCGAGAGCGGCGGGAGTCGTTTGCTCGGCCCAAGAGGTCCAGGCCATCCGGCAAGTTACCGGCCCGGACTTTTTGTGCGTGACCCCTGGGATTCGTCCCGCCGGGTTTGCAAAGGGCGACCAAAAACGCGTCGTCACCCCGCGCCAGGCCCATGAACTAGGTAGTAACGCCATCGTGGTTGGGCGACCAATTACCCAGCAGGCGGACCCGGTGGCGGCCTATCAGACGATTGAACAGGAATTTTTAGCAGAGGAGGACTAACATGAGTTACGCAGAGACAGTTGCTAAGGACCTACTGGAAATTCACGCGGTGACCTTGAGCCCCGATCAACCCTATACCTGGGCCAGTGGGCTGCATTCCCCAATCTATACGGATAATCGGTTAACGATTTCTTATCCTGACGTCCGACAGGCGATTTACCAGGGGATGGTGGAATTAATTAAGACTCATTTCCCAACGGCCACGGCAATTGCGGGAACGGCCACGGCCGGGATCCCTCATGCAGCCTGGGTGGCTGAAAAAATGGGCCAGCCCCTTGTTTACGTGCGGTCTAAGCCCAAGGATCATGGCCAGGGTAAGCAAATTGAAGGTGTCCTTCAGCCCGGACAAGCGGTCGTAGTGATTGACGACCTAATTTCGACCGGCGGGAGCGTCTTAAATGCTGTTGCGGCAGTTAACAGGGCCGGTGCCAAGGTTGTCGGCGTGGTGGCAGTCTTTACCTACCGCCTGCCAGCTGCCGATCGCAACTTTGCGGCCCAGGGACTGGATTATTACGCGGTGACGGATTACCCGACCCTGGTAAACGTTGCCAAGGAAAAGGGCTTGATTAGTGCAGCCCACCTGGCTTCCTTAAATAAGTGGCGGCAGGACCCGGCGGCGTGGAGTGCGGCCCACGCGACTAACTAATTCAAGTAAGGGGCTGTGATATAGGCCCCATAGAGAAAAATGTTACAGCGCAGTATACAAAGAGGACTCTAGCGTTCGGGAAACCGGACGCTAGAGCCCTCTTTGTGCTTCCTAAAGGCTAGCTACGCTTCGAAAAACGAACTAGCAAGCTAGTTCTATCTCCCTGTTTTATTATTTTCTGAAAACGGGTTGACATTGGTGCTCAATACTATTAAAGTATCATTAAAATAAGATGAAAAATCAAAGAGAATATTAGAGAGAAGTGATTGATGATGACACGCAAAGTAGGAGTAGTAGGCCAAGGTCACGTCGGCGAAACACTGGCGAATAATCTTTTGGTGACGGGAACCGTCGATGAGTTAGTCCTGGTCGATACCAACGAAAAGAAGTTAAACGCGAATGCCACCGATTTTGAGGATATGGCCGCTAACTTGCCCACCCATACCAAGGTTGTCCGTAATGACTACCAGGCACTGGCCGACGCGGACGTTGTAGTAATTGCGGTTGGTAACATCGGGGTGCAAAACGATGACGCCAAGCACGACCGCTTTGTTGAGCTAAAGGTTAACAGTGTCGCTGCTAAGGAAGTGGGGACCAAGCTAAAGGAGGTTGGCTTTAACGGGGTCCTTGTTTCCATCAGTAACCCGTGCGACGTTATCGCGGCCCTCTTTCAGAAGTACACTGGCCTGCCGAAGAATCAGGTCGTGGGGACCGGGACCCTGCTTGATACCGCCCGCCTCCGAAAGGTCGTTGGCCAGGCCCTCGACGTTGACCCGCGGTCCGTTTCCGGCTACGCCCTGGGTGAGCACGGTAATTCCCAATTCGCGGCCTGGTCGCAAGTCCGGGTACTAGGCCAAAACATCACTGATTTAGCAGCGGTTAGTGACCAGCTCGACTTAGACGCCCTGGCCGAGGCAACCAAGGCGGGGGGCTACACCGTTTTCCACGGCAAGCTCTACACTAACTTTGGGATCGCGGCAGCCGCCCTCCGCCTCGTAACGGCAATCCTAAATGATGCAAACGTGGAACTGCCGTGTTCCAACTTCCGCGAAGAATATGGTACTTACTGTGGCTACCCAGCCGTCCTTGGTAAGCAGGGAGTCGTTAAAACCCTTCAGCTAAACCTTACGGCTGATGAGGAAAAACTGCTGGCTAAGTCCGCTAACTACATTAAGACGCGTTTTGATGAAACCGTTCAAAAGCTAGAAAATTAATGAACGTTAACCTCCTTGATAACAGCAAACGGGAGTGAACCCGGCGTCATTGTTGACGTTAGGTTCACTCCCTTTTTTTAATAATTATTTATTAATCTTGGTACATGTAATCCCGGGTCATTGGCAGGTTCTTACCAGAGGCCCCCTTGGTAATTAGGAACTGGATTACGTCAATGTTGCCAGATTCAAACGAAGCGGCACAAGCCTGCAGGTAGAGGTCCCACATCCGGGTAAAGCGTTCGCCCATCATGTCTTGGATCTGGTTCCGATTGGCGTTGAAGTTGGCATCCCAGATTTCCAGCGTCCGTTGGTAGTGCCGGCGCAGCATTTCCATGTCGGCAATCTGCATCCGGTTTTCTTCAATGTGACCAACCATTTCTTCAAGGCCGGGGATGTAGCCACCAGGGAAGATGTACTTATTGATCCAGCCATTGTAGGCCCCGCCCTGTTGCCGGGTGATTCCGTGAATCAAAGCAACCCCGTTATTCTTAAGGTAGCGGTTGACGTCTTTGAAGTACAGGCCGAGGTTTTCCTTACCAACGTGTTCAAACATTCCGACGGAGGTGATGTAATCCCAGGTCTGGTCGCCTAATTCCCGGTAGTCGACCAGCTTTACGGTAGCAACATCTTGCAGGCCCTCGTCTTCAATTCGGTTCATCACAAACCGGTACTGTTCCTCACTCAGGGTAACACCCGTGACCTTTAAACCGTACTCCTTGGCCGCCGTCAGCATCAGGGTCCCCCAGCCGCAACCAATGTCGAGCAGGGTCTTACCCGGCTTTGGGTCGAGCTTCTTTAAGATATGGTGGACCTTGTCTTCTTGGGCCTTGGTCAGGTTATCACGGTTGCCGTCCGTGAAGTAGGCACATGAATAAGTTATGGTGTCGTCCAACCATAGCTTGTAGAAGTCATTACCAACGTCATAGTGGCTTTGGACATCAGATTGGCTTTCCTTTTCAGAGTGCCCCTGCTTGGGCAAGAACTTCCGGAACTTGGAGCTACGCATGAAACTGTTAGCGCTCTCGTAGGCAGACTCGATCAGCTTTTGAATACTGCCGTCGATCATGATCTTGCCATCCATGTAGGCTTCACCAAGGGCAATTGAGGCGTTCTTGGTAACATCACGAATTGGAATCTTTTCTTTGAAGGTGATGGTTACTTGGGGCTCACCATTACCATAAACGGCACTCTTGCCGTCCCAGTACACTACCTTAACCGGGATGGTAAAGGAGTGGCTTAGTAGTGACTTGTAGAACGTCTTTTCTAACATTACAACGTTTCCTTCTTTCTCAATCGAATAGGATTATTATAACACCCCGTCAATTACTTTAAGGAAAAGAAACCTAATTCCATCAAATTAATAATAATCGGGCCTTAATTAGGGTAAACTAAGGTTAGCATTTAGTTAAAGGGATGATGATATGAATGATGCATGGCATCGCTTTGTAAACAATGTTGAACTGCGCCGGTTTGTGGTCCTGGCGCTGATTATTCTGGTGCTGTGGGTGGTGCGGTCAATGATGAACTTGATCTTGTTCACGTTTATCCTGACTTACATCGTGGTCAACTGGGTTCACCTGGTTCAACGGTGGCTACCCAAGCTGTCACCGGGTCTGGTCGTGATTATTACTTACGCGCTGTTGATCTGGGGCCTGTACTTAGGGGTCACCCAGTATCTGCCGATCTTGGTGCGCCAGATTGTGAAGATGGTTAACTCCGTTTTGCAATTTTATAGTTCCAATGATGCCACGGCCCTCTACCGCTATGTTAACCACTATATTAGCACCGCGGCTATCATGAACCAGGTTAAGCATGGATTGACATTGGCAGTCAGTACCATCACCAGTGTGGGGGCCGTTGCGGTCACCTTTTTCTTGTCACTAATCCTGAGCTTCTTTTACACGTTGGAACTCAACCAAACAGAAAGTTTTTCCCGCCTCTTTTTGACGAGTCGCTTTAGCTGGTTCTTCCAAGACATTGCCTACTTTGGCAAGAAGTTTACTAACACATTCGGGGTGGTTTTGGAAGCGCAGTTCTTCATCGCCATCTGCAATACCGTGATCACGACTATCTGCTTGGCCTTTATGAAGATGCCGCAGATTTTTGCACTATCACTAGTGGTCTTTATCTTTAGCCTGGTACCGGTAGCTGGGGTAATCATCTCGACGATCCCCCTGGGACTAGTGGCCTATTCAGTCGGGGGCATTCGTGATGTGATCTACATCATCGTGATGGTCATCGTTATCCACACGATTGAGGCCTACGTGCTGAACCCAAAGTTTATGTCAAGCCAGACGGACCTGCCGATCTTTTACACCTTCATTGTCCTGCTGGTTGGCGAACACTTCTGGGGGACCTGGGGGCTAATTGTCGGGGTGCCGATCTTTACCTTCCTGCTGGATATCCTGGGTGTTAAATCAATTCACAAGAATAAACGCCGGCTGCGTGCAGAAAGTGACTGACTTTGTGAATTCCCCAGCGTGGTTGCCAGATGAAAAATATTTTTTACCGCCGTGGCGCCCATGGCCTTATGTGAAGAAACGACAATCTTGTGAATAATGCTTGTGACGCCTAAAATGCTAATCAATAACGAACTTTAAAGGATAGATGAGGTGGTTTCTATGACGAATAAATTGCATGGTGCAGATGTAGTAATCGACAGTCTCCGTAAACACGGGGTCAACCTGGTATTCGGGATCCCGGGTGCCAAGATTGACCGGCTGTTTGAGGGACTCGACGGGGAAAACAGTGACGATGCACCACAACTAATCGTTACCCGGCACGAGCAAAATGCGGTCTTCATGGCCCAGGCTTATGCCCGCCTAACCGGTAAGACCGGGGTGGCCATCAGTACTTCCGGCCCTGGTGTGGGGAACCTCACTACCGGGATCATGACCGCCAATGCGGAAGGGGACCCGATCCTGGCGATCGGTGGACAGGTCCAGCGAAAGGACTTGCACCGGCTGACCCACCAGAGCACGCCCTCTGCAGAAATTATGGCACCAATCACCCGGTACAGTGCTGAAATTCAAGACCCCAATAACATTTCAGAAACCATGGCGAACGCTTTTGAAGCCAGCCAGGGGGCCGAAAAGGGCGCAGCCTTCGTGAGTCTCCCACAAGACGTCGATGATGCAGTCGTCGATGAGGCACCACTGCCGATTTACGAAGCACCAAAGATGGGACCGGCAGACCCCGCTGAGCTGGCCAAGTTAGTAGACATGATTAAGCACAGCCAGCTGCCAGTGATCCTAGTTGGCCAGCGGGGCGGAGATGAGCAGGTGACTGCGGCACTGCACCAACTGCTCCGTGACTATTCCTTCCCAGTTGTAGAAACCTTCCAGGCTGCCGGGGTGGTTTCCCGGGACCTGGAAGACCAGTCCTACTTCGGCCGGGTCGGCTTATTCCGCAACCAGGTTGGGGACCAGTTGCTCCAGCAAAGTGACCTGGTAATCGCGGTTGGTTATGACGCCATTGAATATGAGCCCCGGAACTGGAATAAGGAAGGCCACCTGCGCATCGTCAACCTTGATACTAAACCGGCCCAGGTTGACAACCAGTACACGCCGGTGATGCAGCTCGTTGGTGACCTTGCCACTAGTTTGGACCAGCTTGACCAACTGCTGAAGGGCTTTACTTACCCGACCGCGGCTAAGGACCAGCTGGCCGAGTACAAGCAGCGGCTGGACAAGGACAAGCAGATGCAGGCACCCCAAAGCCATGGTAAGAGCCACCCGCTGGCCGTTGTCCAGGCCATTCAGGAAAACGTGACCGATGACATGATTGTTTCCTTAGATGTGGGCTCCCACTACATTTGGATGGCCCGCCACTTCCGTTGTTACCAACCACGTCACCTGCTGATCAGTAACGGGATGCAGACGCTTGGTGTTGGCCTGCCGTGGGCGATGGTTGCCGCAATGCTCCACCCCGAACACAAGGCCGTTGCCGTTTGTGGTGACGGGGGCTTCCTCTTCTCAGGGGCCGAACTAGCGACTGCCGTCCAACACCACCTCAACCTGGTTGTAGTGGTTTGGAATGACGGTGGCTACTACGACATGGTTAAGTTCCAAGAAGAGATGAAATATCCCCAAGCAGCCGGGGTTAAGTTCGGTGACTGTGACTTGGTTAAGTATGCAGAAAGCTTCGGTGCCACGGGTTTACGGGTTGACCAACCGGATGACTTGGGCAAGGTGATGCAACAAGCCTTTAACACGGACGGGCCCGTTGTGGTTGATGTTCCGGTGGACTACAGTAACAACAAGGAATTAGCGGCCCACCTGATTGATTCGCAATTAGGATAATGAAAGGAAATGATCATATCAATACTTTGTATGAACACGGAACGTTAGCGTCCTTGATGGCTGGTAACATGGCCGGGACGATTACCGTGGGTGACCTTTTGAAACATGGTTCCACCGGGATCGGCACCTTCGACGGCCTTGATGGTGAAGTGATTATCTTGGATGGTGAGGTTTACCAGGCAGTTTCCAGTGGCCACGTCAACCACGTCACTGACATGGCGGCTAAAATGCCCTTTGCCTCCGTCCACCAACCAGCTGATTTGACAAAACTAGACCTATCGACAGTCGACTTCACCAGCTTAAACGGTGACTTTGTTCACCAGCATGAACTGGGCAACGTCTTTGCAGCCCTCCACTTGACAGGGACTTTTGACCACGTGAAGGTCCGGATTGCCCCTAAGCAGGAAAAACCATACCCGAGCCTGTTAGAAGTCGCCAAGGGCCAACCAACCTTTACCCGTGATGGGGTAGCGGGGACCATTATTGGTTACTACGCCCCTGATATTTTCGGTAGTGTCACTGCCGCGGGCTGGCATTTACACTTTTTGAGTGATGACCGCCAATTTGCCGGCCACCTGCTTGAATTCAACGCCGCCCACCTGACTGGTGACTTAGAAATCTTTGATACCCTGGAACAACACTTTCCAGTGGCGGACCAAGCCTTCCGACAGGGCGAAGTTGACCTGGCAACGCTGCGTGACAGTATTGCCCAATCCGAGGGGAACCACCAGTAATTGTTTTTAATAGGGGGATAGGACTAGCTTGCTAGTAAGCGTAGCAAGCCAGTCGGGAACCCCCGTCGACGCGTAGCTAGCCTTTAGAAAGCACGAAGAGGCCTCCAGTGTTCGGCTTTTGCCGGGCATTGGGGCTATTTGTGTACTGCGCTGTTCATCCTTTAGCTAGGCTGTAGAGCTTATGTCACAGCCCCTTTTTTGACAGCATCTCCAATAACAGGTAAGCTTAAATAGTCAGCTAATTGCATGAAATTAGCTAATAATTCGTGAAAAGAGGTTTACTTACTGCAGAAAATACAGTATCTTGTTTACATAAGCAAACAATAATTTTTGATTTAACAATAATGTTCGTGAATACTGAAAGGGGACGGTTGCGATGATGACAGATATCGAAATTGCTGACCAAGCGGAAATGAAGCCAATTAAAGAGATTGCCGAGCAAATTGGTTTAGGTGAGGATGATATTGAGCAGTACGGTAAGTACAAGGCGAAGATCACGCTACCGGTCCAAGCACATCCGGACAAGAAGCATAAGCTGGTCTTGGTCACGTCGATTAACCCGACGCCGGCCGGTGAAGGGAAGTCGACCGTCCTCGTGGGCCTTGGTGATGCGATGAACCAGCTGGGCCACCAGACTATTATTGCCATGCGGGAACCATCGATGGGGCCAGTCTTTGGAATTAAGGGTGGTGCCACTGGTGGTGGTTATAGTCAGGTAGTGCCGATGGAAGACATTAACCTCCACTTTACGGGTGACCTGCATGCCTTGACCAGCGCTAACAATACCTTGGCCGCCCTGGTTGATAATTACGTCATGCGGGGCAACGAGCTGGGCTTAGACCCCCGGCGGATCATTTGGAAACGGGTTGAAGACGTCAATGACCGGGCACTACGGAACGTGGTAACGGGCTTGGGCGGCTTGATGCAGGGGGTTCCCCGGCAGACTGGCTTTGACATTACCGCCGCATCAGAATTGATGGCAATCTTGTGCTTATCCACTGACCTGATGGACCTAAAGAAGCGGGTTGGCCAGATCGTGGTGGGTTACTCTTACGATAAGAAGCCAGTGACCGTGGCCGAATTAGGCTTTGCGGACGCAATCACGATTCTATTAAAGGATGCCATCAAGCCGAACCTGGTCCAAACGCTGGACCACACTCCAACCATTATCCACGGGGGACCGTTTGCCAACATCGCCCACGGCTGTAATAGTGTGCTGGCAACTCGGACAGCCCTCCAGTTAGCGGATTACACGGTAACCGAATCCGGCTTTGGTGCCGACCTGGGGGCCGAAAAGTTCATGGACATTAAGCGCCGGGTCCTCGGCAAGAACCCTGACGCGGTGGTAATCGTTGCCACGGTCCGGGCGTTGGAATACAACGGGGGTGCCGATCTGGCGGACCTCAAGGACGAACACCTGGCCGAATTGAAGAAGGGGATGGCCAACCTTAACCGCCACATTAAGAATATGCAGCGGTACGGGGTCCCGTTGGTCGTGGCCATTAACCATTTCGCAACCGATACCGCAGCGGAAATCAAGCTGATCGAAGATAATTGCCAGCAGCTCGGGGTCAACGTGGTAACGGCTGATGCTTGGTCCCAGGGCGGTGCCGGTACCCATGACCTGGCAAAGGAAGTCGTTAAGTTGGCTAACCAGGAGAGCGACTTCCACGAGTTATACGGCCTGGACGCAACGCCGGAAGAGAAGATTCGGACCGTGGCTACCAAAATTTACGGGGCCAAGGCGGTTGAATTTAGTCGGGCAGCGCAACGGCAGTTAAAGCAGTTCCACGAATTGGGCTGGGATAAGCTGCCGGTCTGCATTGCCAAGACCCAGTACTCCTTTACCGATGACCAGACCCAGCTGGGGGCACCAACGGACTTTGTCTTCCATATCCGGGGACTAGTGCCGAAGTTAGGTGCCGGGTTCATCGTCGCTTTATCTGGTAACATGATGACCATGCCGGGCCTCTCCAAGGTACCAGCGGCCGTTAACATGACTATTGATAAGGATGGGAAGATTACCGGTTTATTCTAAATTAAAATATCTATAAAGGGAGTGAGACAGAACTAGCTTGCTAGTTCGTCTTCGAACCCCCCGCAAGCACAAATAGGCCTCCAGTGTTCGGCTTTGCCGGGCACTGGAGGCCATTTGTGTACTGCGCTGTTCGTACTTTAGCTAGGCTGTAGAGCTTATGTCACAGCCCCTTATGTAATAAATACGAATTGTTAGGCGTACACCTTGGTGAGGGCTAATAATTTGTGGGCATGGCGGCGTGACAGGGGACAGGAGAGGCCAGTGTAAAATTCCGCCCGGTGGTAATAAAAATCAACCTTGCAGACTTGGCAGGGATTGACGAGGAATCTGCGGTGCGCACGGAAAAAGTAGGGATTAGCTTGCTCAATTTCATGGAGGTTCTGGTGAATCTGAATCGTTTGGTGGTCAGCCGTTACCATTGTGCTGGCGTGACTATTCGTTTGGTTAGAGGTGAAGTAACAGATGCGGTTAATCGGAATGGTTGAGACGTGGTTGTAAGACTTATAGGTAAATAGTGGCGTCGATGATGCCTTTGAACTTTCTTTAATAATCGCTTTAAAATCGGTGCTTAGTTCTTGGAGAACGTTCCCCTGGTCCTTGGCAATGAAGTCGAGCGCGCTAACCCGGTACTTGCAGGTTGTATAAAGAAGTTCGTCATGAGTTGTGATGAAGATGATCTTAGCTTGGTGGTCGTGCCGACGAATTTGCAGGCTCATTTGCAGGCCCGCGCGACTATTACCATTGATTTCAATATCGAGGATAAAAATATTATTCGGACTGGCTACGGGGAGGGCCGCGCACAGCTGACTAGTTGAACTACAGAGGGTTACTTGGGTACCAGTGAGGTGCAGTTTGTTGCTAATCAGATTGACGATCCCTTTATAGTAGCTCAGTAAGCGTAGATTATCCTCCATGATGAATACTTTTAACATTTTGTCTCCCCCTAATTAGTTATGAATATACTATATTTTAGGAACACCGTTGAATATTAAATTCAGTTTGTGACTCGAGCCTGAAAAAATGAGGCGCCTTTTTCAGGGAAATGGGTTAAAAACGGGAAAAGGGGAAGGAATACCTTAAAGAATGTTATTAGCTTTCTTATACTAAAATAGTCATAAAATTTTAGGGAGGAACTATTCATGCTTAAGGAACATAAGAAGATGTACAAGTCTGGGAAGAGTTGGGTAGTCGCTTCGCTAGCGGTTGCTGCACTGGGTATTTTTAGCATGCAAACGGGAGTTGCTGCTGATAGTACGGTAGTTGACGCTACGCCGCAGTCATTGGCGACGACCGCTACGAATGCCCAACAAGTTCAGTCAGCCCAGGAAGCCGTCAATCAAAAGCAGACCCAGGTTGACCAGCTTCAGCAAAAGCTTCAAATAAGTCAAGACAATTTATCAAAGGACCAGCAAACGCTGCAGGATGCCCAGGCAATGGCAGGTGGTCAAGACCAGGCCGCGGCACTTCAAAATGCTAGGGATAAGGTTAACCAAGACCAGGATGCCGTTAAGAATTCTCAACAAACACTTCATCAGGCACAAGGACAGCTGCCAGCGAATGCAACGCAGTTGAAGGATAACCTGACAAATGCCGAAAACGAATATAATAAGTATAACGTGATCGGCTTCTTTAACTACTTAAAGACTAAGTATGCCGGTAATGTCCAGCTAGTTCAAGACGGTAATACCGCCATTCAAATGTTAGAAGGGAAGACGGTGACGATTAACGGCCACCAACTGGTTAAGGCACCATGGTATGACAAAAGCATTAAGGGTAAGTTGTTCTCTATTGGTGACGTATATAATCCAGATAAGTTTGCGGCAACTAACTTTGAAAGGATTTTGGAAAACTACGTAGATCTTTACCAGGGCGATCCGCTTAGTTGGCAAAGTCAACGCAGTAAGTTTTTGAAGAAGTATGCTAAGGACCAGCCGAAGGGTATTACGGCGGTTAACCAGTCGAAACTTTCACTAAGTGCGATGGCGGCTGCCATGCTGGATAGCCAAAATACGAGTGTTCACCATAATGACACGAGTAGTTACTACGGTAATGCCTTTATGGCCGCAGTGAACTTAAAGGGTGATAATACAGACTTTACCATTGAGAGCATGTTGGATGCGTTAAGCCTTAATAAGGATAATGATGGTCGTCGGTCGCTTAGTGACATTTTGCAGAGTGAAGATAGTATTAAGAAAGCGACGATTGAAAATTCATTTAACGGGGAAGGTAGCGGAGGTTACCATTAGTCCTGCACAGTCAGGGTATTCGGAATCACAGTATCAATACGCATTGCATACCGTAGACCCATTCATTAAGGCAATGGGCTTTGGTGGAATGATTGGTACTCGCGAATATGTCTTCACCGACCAGCCCGGGACGTGTGAGGGTGCTAACTTTATAAGTGACCTAAACGATTATCTGAGCCAAAATGGCATTTCAAAGACTGGTGACGTTGCAGACTATGAACATGCTAAGGCGGCCCTTGCTAAGCTTCAAACTGCTCAGGATGCTTACGCAGCGGTTGCTAAGCAAGAAGATGTTATTGCGAAGGCCCAAGCTGACTTGAATCAGCAGCAAAAGCAACTGAAGCAAGACCAAGCGCACTTACAACAGTTGCAAAAGGCAGCTAGTGATAGTAAGCAAACTGCTGCCCAAAAGCAAGCCGCAGTTAACAATGATAAAAAAGACATTGCCCAAACTAACAGCCAATTAACGACGGCCAAGGGTGAGTTGACTCAGGCACAAGCTAAGTTGGCCCAGCTACAACAGAGTTTGACGGGGCAGACTGGGACGGTGGACCACCATGACGGTCAGAATGCTGGCGATCAGGGGACGGTTGCTACCGGTACTGATGCTGTTACTGGTCCAACAACCGCTACTGCGGCAGCTAGTCAGGTATTGCCGGCTGCACCAGTCCGCTTGTCAGCTGCTTCCGTAACAAAGTTGTCGACCGCTACTGCTCAGCGGTCAGTTGCTAATGCTACTAAGTTGCCACAAACTGGTACGCAAGACTCTGCTGCAGTAATGGTATTAGGCGCATTAACTACGATGCTTGGTTTAGGACTGGCAGCAAAGAAACGCGAATTCTAAATATTGATAAACTAGCTCAATAAAATGGCATCTCACGACCTGGGATTAATGATCGGGGGATGCCATTTTTCTGCTTGCCTGTCTACTAGATGGTGCTATCATGAACTTGTCATTGCATTAAATGATGATTCGATATATTTGGAGGCGATTACATTGATAATTGATTTTAATCACGCCAAGAAAGTTGCGGCGGGGTGTGCGGCGTTAACAAGTTGTGCATTCTTGCTGTGGGTAAATCAAAACAGCGTTCAGGCGGATGCCCAACAACCAGCACCAGTTGTTCAACAAAGTGCTGGTCAGGTAACGAATAGTGTTTCGCTGCAAAATGGGGGGTCGCAAGCCGCTCCTAACGACCATGGCAACTACGCCTACCTTGATCAAGCCCAAATTGATGATCACGGTTGCTTAACGGTTAGCGGTTGGCACGCCACCAGTGCCGCACAAAACCGTCCCTACCACTACATCATTGCTTTAAACGGGACGGACAAGACCGAATTAGCCCGGCAAAATGTTACCGACCAAGAAGTTGCCCGTCCGGATGTTGCTAAGGTCCACCCCGTTTATGGTGCCAGTCAGTCGGGCTTTAAGACTAGTTTTAACCTGGGTAAGCGGTGGACCAATTTAAACCAGGTTCAGATCATTAGTCGTTACACTGACGATGCTCAAGGAAACGGGAATGCGGTTGATTATTGGTTTGCGCCAATCACAATTGCCCGGCAGAACCATGCTAACTTAGACCGCGCGACAGTTGCTGATAACCACCTAGTTGTAACCGGCTGGCACGCCACCAATCTAGCCGTTAATAAGTCCCATCGGTTCATCATCGTTTACGACCGGACCGCCGGCAAAGAAGTCGCCCGAGAAGCGGTCACTGATGTTGCCCGTCCGGACGTTGCTAAAGTGTTCCCGGGCGTTGCGGATGCCAGTCAGTCTGGCTTTGAAGTTAAGATTCCGCTTACTAATATCAAGTTTAACCATGAATTGCAAATCATCAGTCGCTACTCGGGAGCTGCTGATGGTAATAGCAACTATGTTGACTACTGGTTTAGCCCAATTACGAATGGCGATGTAGTTAACCGGGGTAACTTAGATGCCTTTGACATTAGCGATGGTCAGTACCTGGTCGTGACTGGTTGGCACGCCACCAACTTATCATCCTTTGAAAAGCACCGGGTTGCTATTTTGTATGACGATACTGACCGCTATCAAGTAGCGACGGTACCAACGACAACCGTTAAGCGGGATGACGTTGCCAAAGCGTTCCCTACTATTCCTGGTGCTGACCAAAGTGGTTTTGTCGGCCGCTTTGACTTATCAAAACTCCATTTATATCCGGGTCATCGCTACACGATTATTAGTCGTTACTCAACCGGCAGTGATAGCACCGCAGAAGATTACAGTGATTACACCAGCACCACGCCAGTAGCATTAGACCACCAGGGGTATAACTTCGATAGTATCCAAATGACCAAGGATGGTCTTAAGGTTTCTGGTTGGATGATTAGCGACCAGTCAATGGGCTGGCCATATGCCTACCTGATTGTTTTAAATAATGGCCAAGAGGTCGATAGGGCCGCTGTTAAATTAACGGAACGTCCAGATGTTGCTAAGGCTTACAGCAGTACTTTTAATAGTGCGCACAGCGGCTTTTCAACCCTTATTCCATTTGACCCGGCCGCAGTCACTGGTACGATGCAAGTAATCTTACGATTTACTGGTGATTCAAGTGGTAACAGTCAGTTTACCGACCAATATTCACCCCGCTATGCCGCTAACGCTGGTAACTTTGACCAGATCCAGGTCAATGGCAACCAACTATATGTAGCTGGCTGGCACGCAAGTAACCAGGCGGTCGGTAAACCATATGAATACCTGATCTTCTTAAACCAGAATGGTCAGGAACTATATCGGCAACGGGTACTAGACATTAACCGGACCCGGGCTGATGTGGCCAAAGTTTATCCGGCAACTTATAACAGTGGGCAATCTGGCTACCAACTTGGCTTTACGATGCCGGCTAGTTTGCGGCAACAAGCGGTTTATGTAATTCACCGCTTTACCGATGATCCAGCCGGTAATGGACACTTTGCTGACTATCAGTCTGGTTTGGTTTCACTCGGGGTAATGCGGATGCCAATTGACTACCGCCAGCCATCTGAATACGCGCCGTACCCGAATGTTCGTCAATTAAATAATTTCTGGATCAATGTCCGGATCCGCCAGAACAGGGTTTACTTAATGAACGGTAATAATGTTGTTTACACAATGTATTGTTCGGCCGGTTACTATGATCATGGTATTAGCACGACCCCAACCGGGACTTACTATGTCCAAGCTGAACGGGGCAACAGTTTCTACAATGGCTCACTAGGCGAAGGGGCCAACTATTGGACGTCGTTTTTGGAACATGGTGTTTACCTCTTCCACACGGTGCCAACTGATGCTAATGGTAATTATAAACCTTACGAGGCTTCCCAACTAGGAATTAACCAGGGGTCGCACGGGTGCATTCGGCTATCCGTGCCTGATGCCTACTGGTTCATGCACAATGTGCCGACCGGAACGAAGGTTGTAATTGAAAATTAAAAT
>CADFHB010000007.1 GCA_902834055.1 Lactobacillaceae bacterium
TGAGCGAATCTTACCAGCCTGTTGGGCCTCTTCTAGCGCTTGCCAAGCTCCCACTGTGTCACCATACGGTTGGTGGAGAAGATAGAGGTCTAAGTAGTCTAAGCCAAGTTTTTGCAGTGAAGTATCAATCCCCGCCTTAGCACGTTCGTAGTTAAAGTCCGCCACCCAAAGCTTTGATGTGACGAAGATATCCTCCCGCTTGACGCTACTCTTGGCGATTGCCGCACCTACCGCCTCCTCGTTTTGGTAGGCAGCTGCGGTGTCAATCAGCCGGTAGCCGGTGTTTAGTGCGTCGATAACTGCCTGTTCTGCTTGGCGGTGGTCAGGAACTTGAAACACCCCAAAACCCAATGTTGGCATTTCAACCCCGTCGTTCAGCTTTACTGTTGGTACATTTACGTCTGTCATTAGCGTCCTTCCTTTCGATCAAGTTGTTGACTCTATCCTAACCGGTGCCTAATGATTTTAAAATTACCAAAAATCAATGCTAGTATACTAATAACGTATACTAGGAGGGACACAATGATTGACAACTATTTACTAGAATACCTAGTGACCTTCGCGCAAACTGGAACCCTCGCCAAAACAGCGACCCATCTTAACGTTACTCAGCCAACGGTTACCCGGGGAATGCAACGACTAGAAGCCGAATTCGGGATCGCCCTTTTTGACCGGCACCCCAACCGAATCACCTTGACCGCGGCCGGGCAACTTGCGGCTCAGCAAGCAGCCCGGTTACTCCAAGCTAACCGGGAATTAGTTACCACCGTCCGTAATTATGACCAGGCCAACCGAGTGATCAAAGTTGCTTGTTCGGCACCGGGACCCCGGATCGTGGTCAACCGACTAGCAGGCCATTTCCCCATTCCCCTACGGTTAACACCTCAGCTGATTGCGCCCCAGCAGCTACGCAACCGTTTATTGAACCGGCAGTTGGCCCTCATCATTAGTAACCACGAATTTCAGACTGACCAGGTCGAATCGGTCTTTATCGGGCAAGAACACCTGAACGTGAACCTCGATCAGTTTATGTACCTGGCCAACCAACAGTCCGTTACCTTCAAGGAACTGCGGGGGATTAGTTTTGTCGTCCTTAACGACATCGGTCCGTGGAAGGCAATTGTTCAAGAACAGATACCGGACGCGAAGTTCCTCTACCAAACTGATTGTGACGCTCTTAAGGAGCTGACTAAGTACACCAACTTTCCCTTTTTCACCACTAACATCACCGCCCAACATAATTCCGAGGACTACCGCATGGTCGACCGGGTCTCCCTACCGATAACGGACCCGGCCGCGACGATGACGTTTTACGCTACCTACCTTAAAGACCAACGCACCTTCTTACGGCCTCTTGTTCAGGCCCTTGGTAACGACTGGCCAAAATAGTCACTTTGCTTAAGTTTCATTGCCCAATCAGTTATGATGTTAATAATAAAACTGTTCAAGGAGGAATCATTATGATTCGTGCAGTCGCAACCGATATCGATGGTACCTTTCTCCGGTCAGACCGGACCTATGACCGGCAACTATTTGCACAGGTGTATGCAGCCATGCACCGCCAGGGCGTCCGCTTCATTATTGCCAGTGGTGACCAGTACTACTTTCTTCGCTCCCTCTTCCCCGACCAAGCCGACCAGCTCGCTTACGTTGCCGAAAACGGCGTGCTGACGGTTGACCACAATGACGAGATTGCCTGTGACCGGTTAGCGGCAGAAGATGTCCGCCAGGTCACGGCCTACCTAAACACCCTTCCTGGAACCAACTATTGTGCTAGTGGCCGTCAATATGCCTACGTGCCGACTAACTCTAGCGCGACGTTTAAACGGATCATCCCCAACTTCTATACCCGGGTCAAGACCGTTGACGACGTGAACAACGTTGATGATGACTTCATCTTTAAATTTGCGTTGAACGTTCCTCATGACCGTCAAGCAGCCATTGCCCACGATATCAACACCCGGTTCGCGGGGATCATCCGCGCCACCGCCAGTGGTTACGGTGCCGTTGACCTGATCATTCCGGGGATGGATAAATCCTACGGGTTACGGCGACTCCTCACCCGCTGGCACATTACCCCCGACGAGCTTGCGGTCTTTGGTGACGGTGAAAATGATCTCGAAATGTTTGAGCTTGCGGGGACCAGTTACGCCATGGGCAATGCACCGGCCAACGTCCAAGCCGCAGCCACCCAAGTGATTGGCACTAATGATGACCAGGCAGTTTTACACCAGCTAGTGAAGCTTTTTGAATAAAATTACAACATAGTTCGGCTTTCGAAGCGAAGCAAGCCGGTTGGGAACCCTGTCGACGCGCAGCTAGCCTTTAGGAAGCACAAATAGGCCTCCAGTGTTCGGCTTTGCCGGGCACTGGAGGCCATTTGTGTACTGCGCTGTTCGTGCCTTAGATGGGTTGTAGGGCTTATGTCATAACCCCTTATTATTTCGTTAATCCTTCGCGGTTCAAAAAGGCCGCCCACTTCTTGGTAACATTTGCGAAGGAGAACTTTGCCGCTGCGGTCTGAGCATGGTCGGCATACTCCTTTAGCTTTGCGGGATTATTCAACAGTTCCTCAATCGTTACGTAAAGCGCGTGGGTGTCGCCCGCTGGCACTAAGCAGCCACTGACCCGGTCGTCGATAATCTCCGCTGGGCCATAATTAATGTCGTAACTGACCGCCGGACAACCGTGTCCCTGTGCTTCCAAAAGGTCCATCGCAAAGCCCTTGTATGAACTCGTCAACACTTCTAGTTGAGCCGTTTCATACACATTTGTTAGGTCATGTTGGTAACCACAAAAGTGAACGTAATCACCGGCATGGCGGTCCTTGACCAAGCGCTTTAAGGAGTTGGCCGTCGCGTAGTTGTTCCAGCTATCCTTAACCATAGATCTTTAAGTCCACTTGTGGGTGCTTGGCATGTAAAAGAATCACCGTATTAATCAACTGGTCCAGCCGCTTGACGTTCGTTAACCGGGCTACCGCGATCAACTGCCCAGGATGACGCTGTTCGAACGGAACCCGCTTGTTTAACTCGACATCACTCAAGTAGGTGACGGGGATGCCGTAACTAGCGGTGGTTGCAAACCGCTGGGCCGCATCTTGAGCCTCCCGGTGGGTTGCGGAGATCAGCCCATTTAACTGACCCGCCTTGAGCATCGCCGTCAGCGTCTTATAGACCGCAAAGAGCTTCCCATCTGGTTGCCCATCCGTGGTAAAGGCCGAGTGGAAGACCTGGTAAGTCGGCACGGACCGCTTCATTAACTTGAACGCAGTTAAAATAACGTCCGACCGGTCCGAAATCAAGACCGCCCGACTATCCCCTTGCACTAACTGGTCAAGGAAGTAGGCCCGCAGCTCCATCTCGTTGTCAAACTGGTACTCGTTTCCCCCGTCTCGCAGTTGAATCAAGGTTAAGACGGGGACGTTATTTTCACCACCCCGGTAGTGGTAGGTGATCTTTACTTGGCCCTGGCCATCATAATACTGACGGGCAACCACCCGGGCCCGGTCCTCAAAGAATTCCGTATAGGTCCGGCACCCTAAGTCATAGAAGTCCCGTCGGTCGGCAAAGCCAAACTGGTCCAAATAGTCCACGTAGTACAGCCGGCCACCACTAAGGTTAACCCTAATCCGCGGCTTACCGTCACGAGACGCCACCTGGCCGTTAACCGTCAGCCCGGGCTGGTCAAGCAAGCGCGATTAATTCTTGGTCGTCACCCGTCGCCTGGTAAGGAAGCTGCTGAAAATATTGGAAAAGGTTAATGACCCGTCCCGCAACGCCGAGCTTTGCCTCCACAGCCTGGTGGGCATGGTTATATTCCATCGTGAGGATCTTGGCTGGCTGCTTTAGCTGGTCAAAAATCCGCAGCCGCTTTAACCTGGGCAAGCTCAATTGCGGACGTCAAGACGTCTTGTCGGTTGGTAATAAAGTAAAGCATGAATAACCCCTTCTTTAATTTAGCGAAGTATATTTAGTTTCTAGTATACTCTTTCTTGTCTTTAACAAGCACGGTGACTAAAATAAGGCTAGATTGGAAAGCAGGTGACATGATGAAGAAAAAATTGCTACTGTTATCAACTGGTGGGACCATTGCCTCCGTGGCTTCCAACGACGGTCTTAAGCCGGGGGAGTCCGGGGAAAGCCTATTGAAAATGCTGGGGGCCTTCCCCTTTGACGTCACGGTTAAGGATATCCTGGAAATGGATTCTTCAAATATTCAGCCGGAAGAGTGGGAATACATCGCTAAAAAGATTGATAAGTACCGCAATGACTTTGATGGGATCGTAGTTTCACACGGGACGGATACCATGGCCTATACCGCTTCGATGTTGACCTTTATGCTACAAAACATCAACATCCCGGTCGTTCTGACGGGGAGCCAGGTACCGATGAACGTTCCCCTTTCCGACGCCCCAGACAACATGAAACTAGCCTTTACCGCCGCCGCTAACTGCCAGCCGGGGATTTACCTCGCCTTTAACCGGCAAGTAATGCGGGGGTGTCGGTGTGTCAAGGTCCGGACAACCTCCTTTGACGCCTTCGAGAGCGTCAACTTCCCCCCGATCGCCAAGGTCACTTCCGACGGTTTTCAGGTGCTCCATTCCCAGCCGGCCGTAACGGGGCAGTGCCACCTCAATACCCAGATCAATACGAACGTTTCCCTAGTTAAACTCTTTCCAGGCTTTGACCCGAGTTTGCTCCACGCCATGGCCAACAACGGCTGTCAGGGGATCGTAATTGAGGCGTACGGGCTTGGGGGGATGACCTTCATCCGGCGTAACCTGGTAGCGGCCGTTGGAAAACTAATCCGCAACGGGATCCCAGTCATCGCTGCTAGTCAATGCTTATACGAGCGCAGCGACCTCACCAAGTATGAGGTTGGGCAACAAGCCTTACTTGAGGGGGCCATCAGTGCCCACGATATGACATCTGAAGCCGCCATCACTAAGTTAATGTGGGGACTAGGCCAGGGGATGGGCATTGCCGCCATCAGCAAATTTTTCAACACCGATGTCGCCGGCGAAGTAACGCTAAATTAAAAATGCTGCAATATACGAAGGGGCTCTAGCGTCCGGATTTTCTGAACGCTAGAGCCCTCTTTGTGCTTCCTAAAGGTTAGCTGCGCGTCGACGGGGGTTCCTGGCAGGGCTTGCCCCCTTCGTACTTATTCATCGCTGTAATTATTGGTCGATAGGTTGGGCCGGACTTGGCGGTGGTGCGGGCGGTTAAGGATATACTGCTGGATGATGTCGATTACCTGCTTGTTTTGTGGCAATGCCGAGTGCTGCGCCAGCTTCCCGGTCACCGTAATTTGGGTGTAGTGCTTGACCACCCCTTGGTAGATATACTTACCGGCTTCGGCGCTGCTAACCGGGACCAGGCCATCCTCAATGTAGTTTTCTGAGCCAACAACCGCATAGACACTGAGGTTTTTCGGCAGTTGGTCCCGGGCGTCTTCAAAATCACTGAGCATTTCCGTTTTCCGGTTAAGTGGCTCGGCAAAGTTATACGGGCTCGCAATCGTTAATAGACGAGTAATCCGGATCTGGCGCTCATTAAAGTAGTGTTCGAGAAAGTAGGTATAGACTAACCCCCCGTTCGAGTGCCCGATCCCCTTAAAGTTGTTAAAGGCGTACCGACTCTTTAGTTGCTTAAAGGCCTTATTAAACATCCGGGCCTGCAACTTGATATTTTGGTAGCCATCATGGTTATTTTGAAAGCCCACCACAATAAAGGGTTCCCGATCCCGTGGCTGGATCTTACCACTGTAAGTAATTTGGCCGTTATTGTAAACCTTGACCTTAAGCAGGCTGTGGTTGCGGTGGTCGACCCGGTTTAATTTTCGGACCAGTGAATCAAAACGGTTAACCGTCGCACTTGATCCCGGGATCATTATCACTGGTGACATCACTGACCGCTGCCGGTTTTCCATTAATTCGATGTTCTGGTTTGCCCAGTGGGCCGCCAAGATCGCTAAACAACCAGTTACCAGCAATAACACCAGTACCAGCCAACGGCGCTGCAATTTAATCTTTTGCATGCTGTTCACCCGTCCTTTCATCAATCAGCCGATCTTCTACCCGGTCCGCTAGTTTTACGAAGGGGATATAAACTAGCACATCGACGATCAACAGCAAGACTGACCAAAACAGCGCCAGCCAGTCCCCGCCCGTGCCAATCAGCGACACGAGGATGCCGGGCGTCCCCACGGGTGACGGATAGACAAGTGGCGGCAATACGTGGAGCATGATCAGGCCACTCGCCACCAGCATATTAAACAGCGGCAAAAAGACGAAGGGCAGGAGGTAAATCGGGTTGAGCATCACTACCGCCCCCATCGTCAACGGTAAATTTGTGTTGAAGAAGACCGGCAGTAAGCTCGCCTGGGCCACGGCCCGTTGATTATGGTGGTGGCTAACCCAGATAATCGCAATCAACAGTGCCAAACCGATCCCGACACCCCCGAACAATCCAAACCCGTTATACAGGGCTGCTGGCGTAAAGGGATAGGGTACGTTCACGTTTGTCTTGTGGGTCAGGGCATAATTAAGGTTGGCAAAGATTTCTGACCGGAACATTTCGTTTGAAATATTGATCGACTCGGCAAATCCCAGCCAGGTTAACACGGTCGCAAGGAATGAGATCAACATCGTCATTGCGTAGTTACTGTGGTTATTAAGTATTTCTAGGACACACTGGTTAAAGGCATCATCAATCCCCAACTGGCGAACAATGGCGTAACCAAGGTGTAAGAAAAAGGCAACGGTCAACGTCACCAAAATTGGCATAAAGTTCGCAAAGGTGCTTTGAAGGATATCATTGTTCTTTAACTGAACATCATTTAACACGGTCCTTCTACCAAAGCGGACAAAGAAGCGACCCACCAGGTAGCCCACCAGGACCCCAATGATAAACCAGTTAGCAGTATAGTAACGCATGTCAATGATGTTGCCATTTTGCTGGACACTATGATAGAAGATAAGAACGTAGCAAGCCATCGCACTAATTCCCACCGCCGGGATCTCACCTTTCGACTGCCGAGCCGTCAACTGGGCACTAACGTAAGCCGCATATGGTGCAACAAAGCCAACCGTCACGACATTAATGTCACCAAAGATGTTACGCCAAAACCGATAGCCAGTCAGCCAGTGCTTGATGTGGAAGGTACTACCCAGAAAACCCGTTGGGGACAGAAAAACGGCACTCAAGATTCCGGCAATGCTCCCGATCAAGACAATCGGAAACAGGGTCAGCATCGTCCGCTGCACAATTTGAATGAATGACAATTGGCGAAAGCTAACTAATTTGTCAATTAAGTGGTCAGTCCTAGTCATTTTTCCATCCCCTTTTTTCTTTTTCATTATAACGACTTTTACCGCTAATAAATAAAAAACTGGAAGAATATTCTCCCAGTTTTTTTATTTACTTATCATAGAAATGTTGCCATTCCTTATTAACATTTTGACGGGTCGTCTTATTGCCAGCCCACGATGGAACCTTAACTACCCCATCGATCTTACTCTTGGGAACAAATCCCCAGTAACGGCCATCATTAGAAACACTTCGGTGGTCCCCTAAGACGAAGTACTCACCCTTCGGTACCCGTGATGTTCCGCTGTGCTTTAACCAGCTATTTTGGACGGATACGCTCTTCAACGACCAGTCTCCAGTTCCGGCTTTCCGTTGGTCCATACTGATGTAATTCTGGTTAATCTTCTTGCCATTAACGTAGATGTTACCGTTTTGGGACTTAACCGTGTCACCAGGCATCCCAATTACCCGCTTAACGTAGTTAGTCTTCTGGGCCACCTGAGGGTCAACCCCGTTGGCATTAAAGACAATTACGCTCCCGTGGTGAATCTTAGCCGTCTTTAGACAAAAGACGCGTTCGTTATTTACCAGGTTTGGTTCCATTGAGGGCCCATCCACCCGGACAATTTGAAATACAAACTGCTTAATCAGCAGCGCAATTAACAAACCAATGACAATTGGAACAATCCAACTCATTGTCTCCCGAAATGCTTTCATAACTGTGCCTCACTTAATCTTCAATTTCTTGGATATAGTCCGCTGCAATCTTGCTATCCGTCGCGTAGGGGGTATCAACACCCTTAATCTTTTGGTAAGGATCCTCACCTTTTCCCGCCAGGACAACGATATCGCCGTTTTGATTTGCATCAATTGCGGCCTTAATTGCAGCGGGCCGATCCATGATGTATTCAATTTTTCCGACTTGGTTATGGTCAATATGGGAATTTATTTCCCGGGCAATATCCATCGGATCCTCATACCCAGGATCATCCGTCGTCAAAATGACCCGGTCCGGGTGCTCTTCTGACAGTGCCTTACCAAAGCCCTGGCGGCGGGAAATTCCCTTATCGCCAGTTGCTCCCAGCACTACCGTTACTTTACCAGCATCGGTCTGGCGCTTCAAGAAGGCCAAGAGCCGCTTGAGACTCGCGTAGTTGTGCGCGTAGTCAATGTAAACCGTCCCGTGATGCTTCGTCCGCTGCATCTCCATCCGGCCCTTGATGTGAACGTGGCCGAGGGTAGCCAGCGCGTCGGCCGCACTGGCCCCAACTAACCCAGCGGAAATGATTGCGGCTACGGCGTTCCCCTCATTATAGTCACCAGGAACACTGGTAATGTAGCGGTGGTCAAGCTGTAGCTGCTTGGCCTTAGCTGAGCAAGCCGTCAACTCAAATTCACTCTCGTGGAGGTCTTCTAAGTCGTTGCGATACTCAAAGTCCAAAGTCAAGCCATCTGGAAGGGTGCAGTCGGCGCCGTGGCGGGCAAAGAGGTAGATGTCTTCGGGTTGGGTTGTTGCCTTAGCCGTATAGTAAACATCGGTAAAGTGGTCCGTCTCGGCGTTAATGACACAGGTCTGAGAATTAACCAGCAGCTGCTCCTTGCAGTGCAGGTAGTCTGCAAAGGTCGGATGCTCATTACGGCCGATATGGTCGGGCGTGATGTTTAGAAAGGCGCCGACGTTAAAGTGGAGTCCAAATGTCCGAAACTTCTTGTAGGCCTGCGAAGACACTTCCATTACCAGGTGGGTCATTCCATTGTTGACAGCGACCCACATGTCATGAAAAAGGTCTAGGGATTCTGGCGTCGTTAAGTCTGACTTAAAGCGGTCAGCTGGTCCATTACCCAAGACCCGGTCGAGGGTAGAAAAGAGGGCCACGTGCTTAGCGGTGGTCTGACTCAGGATGTGGTCAGCAAAGTAGGCTGTGGTCGTCTTCCCCTTCGTTCCTGTAATGGCAATAATCTGTAATTTGTTTTGTGGAAAGCCATAAAAGGCCGCGCCAAGGAGGGCCATTGCCTTCTGTTCGTTATTAACAATAATTGCGGGAAGGTCGCCCCCCGCTGGGTATTCCTGTTCAGCAACGTAGGCAATTGCTCCTTGGTCCTTGGCCATGGCAAGGTACTCAGGACGGAAATTGCCCTTACAGAAGAATAACGTTCCCTGCGTCACCTTCCGTGAATCATAAGACACGCTGGTGGCGGTAAAATCGGTTAAGTTCTTGGTATGATCCAATAAATGATGCTCGCGCAATAACGTTAGTGCAGGCGTAACATGCAATTCCATATGTTATTGACCCCTCTTGATTTTCTCTCTTAAAACTCTATTATTTCATTTTTTAGTACAAATGTGAATATCCGTGATCAAAATACTAAGAAAGCCCCAGCGCCGCCCATCGGGCGCTGGGGCCTTCCTGATATTTTATTAAGCTTCACTTACCGTTGCGCGGACCTTATCAATTCCTGATTCATCAAGCTTGAAGTTATCAATGAAGTATAACTTGTACCAGACCAGGAAGGTGTAAACCGTCCAAATCTTCCGCCGACCGTCAATCTTTTGTGCAAAGTTGTCGTCGACTAGTTGCAACAGCTTGTCTTGGTCAAAGAATTCCTTAACGAAGTCTTGCTCAAACATCTTGCGAACGACTTCATAGTACTTCTTTTCATGAAGCCATTCCCGCACTGGAGTTGGGAAGCCAAGCTTTGGCCGCGTTGCCCATTCCTCTGGCAGGTGACGGTTAGCCGCCATCCGGAACGCCCACTTCGTACCCTTGTAATTAAAGAGGTAGTCCGTCGGTGTCGTTTCAGCAACCTCCATGACCTTCTTATCAAGGAGTGGCACCCGGATTTCCACCGAATTTGCCATACTCATCTTATCCGCCTTCAGACAAATATCACCCGGCATGAAGCGGTGTAAGTCAACGTATTGCTTCTTGGCCACCTCGTTCATGTCCTTCTTTTCATCACACTTGTCATACAGGGGCTTTAAAAGGTCGACGATGGATGGCCCATCTTGGTACTCCGGCTTCAGGTATTCGTTTGCCTCGGTTGGGCTAAAGATGTAAGCCTGGCCGATAAAGGTATCGCGGGCCGGTGCCAGGTTCCGGTACAGGTGTTCGGAACCGTGGAAATGCTTGCCTTCTAGCCACTTACCAAGCTGGTAGCGCTTCTCCTTTGGTAACTTCTTAAGTTGGTCGGTGACCCAACGAATAAACTTGACCTTAGTGTTAAAGCCGTATGCCGTGTACCCCGCAAACAGTTCGTCGGCCCCTTCACCGGACAAGAGGGCCTTGTAGCCGTTGTCCTTAGCCAGCTTGTTTAAGAAGTAGAGCGGCACAACTGATGGGTTAGAGTCCGGTTCATCCAGGTAGTACTGGATCAGTGGGAAGGTCTTGAAGGCTTCCTCATCGGTCAATAACTTATCAGTATTCTTAAGTTTTAACTTAGCCGCCAGTTCACGCGCTTGCTTGGTTTCATCATAACCACTGTCGAACCCAATTGAGAAGGTGTTGTCAGGCCGCAAGAGGGCGGTCACTAAGCTAGAGTCAACCCCGGCGGACAAGAAGGACCCCACCTTGATCCCCTTATCAGCGAACTTATGGGCCTTAACAGAACTCTTCACCACATCATCGATCTTGTCAACGGCCTGGTCGAAGGTCTCCTTTTCAGGTTCGAAGTCCTCGTCCCAGTACTGTTCCATATCGAACTTGCCGTCCTTATAAGTGAAGTAGTGGGCTTCTGGCAGGCGGTAAACCCCCTTAAAGAAGGTCTCTTGGGTCACGTTGTACTGGAAGGTCATGTAAGACTTCAGTGCTCGCTTGTTTAATTCCATCGTGAAGTTCGGGTGGTCAAGGAAGGCCTTGATTTCCGATCCCACAAAGAAGGTCCCGTTCATCTGGGCGTAGTAGAGCGGCTTGATACCGAAGTGGTCCCGGGCCCCAAACATTTCCTTCTTCTTGGTATCCCAGATGATAAAGGCAAACATCCCCCGTAGCTTTTGCAGAACTTCCTTACCCCATTCTTCATAACCATGCAGGATAACTTCCGTGTCAGCGTGGGTCGTAAAGGTGTGCCCCTTTTCAATCAATTCAGCCCGAAGTTCTTCAAAGTTGTAGATCTCACCGTTAAATTCGATGATCTTCGTGTTATCTTCGTTAAAGATTGGCTGGTTACCAGACTTCACGTCGATAAAACTGAGCCGCCGGAAGCCGAGGGCCACGTCGTCATCCACGTACTGACCCTCATCATCAGGGCCCCGGTGGATGATGCGCTCCTTCATCTTTTTGATTAAAGTATCTTTTAGTTGTGGTTTTTCGTTATCAACAAACGCAACAATTCCACACATTACAAAGTACCTCGTCTTTCCCTAATTTTTAACCGATAATAAAACTTGAACCTAAATTATAACATACCCGGACAATTTTCACTAAACAACACCCCCGGCCTTAACCAGACCTTAAAAAAATTGCCCGGTCCAAGAACGATAAATAACCTCCAGTGGCTCAATGAGAGCAAACCACTGGAGGTCATTTGAATGTTCGTATTTTCGTGCGGTTGGTGAGCGTTTATCGCAGCTTAACCCCACTTATTTCCCAGGAAATTATTTTTCGTGGTCCTTCTTAGAAAACTTCCCTTGCCGGATGTAAACACTTAAGATCGCCAGGTCCGCCGGGTTAACTCCGGAAATCCGGGAAGCCTGGGCCAAGGTTTCAGGCCGAATCTTTTCAAGCTTCTGCCGGCCCTCCGTTGCCAGACCATCAATGTCATCATAGTCAATGTCATCCGGAAT
This sequence comes from Lactobacillaceae bacterium, assembly GCA_902834055.1. Next base: position 12,097 of record CADFHB010000007.1, read on the forward strand.
TCGTTTGGCTTCCATCCGCTTCATCCGGTCAACCTTTTGTTCTTCCTTCTTGATGTAGCCAGCGTACTTGAGGTGGATTTCAACCTGTTCAATTACGTGCCGGTCAAGTTCTACGGCCGGGGCGGGAATAAACTGAGTTAAGGTCTGGTAGTTGACATAGGGCCGCTTGATAAAGTCGGCCGCCGTGATCGCGTCCTTCAGACGGTTATCACCATGTTCTTCGATAAAGTCGTTGACGGCTTCATCGCTGGGCTTAAACTTAATTGACTGTAAGCGGTCAATCTCAGCTTCAACCTGGTGCTTCTTCTTTTCCATCTTCGCCAACCGTTCGTCACTTACCAGGCCAACCGCGTGGCCCTTTTCCATCAACCGGAAGTCGGCATTATCGTGCCGGAGGATTAGCCGGTATTCAGCCCGACTCGTCAACAACCGGTAAGGTTCTTTGGTTCCCTTCGTAACCAAGTCATCAATCATGACACCAATGTAAGCATCAGACCGGCCCAGTACAAACGGCTTCTTCCCCTGGGCCCGCAGGCCGGCGTTAATCCCGGCAACCAGTCCTTGTCCAGCTGCCTCTTCATAGCCAGAACTGCCATTCGTCTGGCCGGCCGTGTACAAGTTCTTCACGATCTTGGTCTCCAAGGTAGGATGGAGTTGGTAAGGGGCCACCACGTCGTATTCGATGGCGTAGCCGGGCCGCATCAGTGACGCATTCTCCAGCCCCTTAATGGAATGGACAATCTTTTGCTGTACCTCTTCTGGCATCGAAGTTGAGACCCCATCGAGGTAGTATTCATCGGTGTCGCGTCCTTCTGGTTCCAAGAAGACCTGGTGGCGGGGCTTATCAGCAAACCTCACAATCTTATCTTCAATCGATGGGCAGTAACGGGGACCAACCCCCTTGATTACGCCAGAAAACATCGGTGCCCGGTCCAGGTTAGCCCGGATGATCCCGTGAGTATTCTGGTTCGTATACGTCAGCCAGCAGGCCAGCTGGTCAGTCACCGCAATGTACTTACTGTCGGGGGTATCAAAGCTGAAGTGGTGCGGCTCTGCATCGCCAGGTTGTTCTTCGGTCTCCGCAAAGTTAATCGTGTTCCCGTTGACCCGCGGGGGTGTCCCGGTCTTAAACCGCTCCAGGTCAAAACCGAGGTCTTCAAGATTCTCAGACAGCTTTACCGCCGACTTGGAGTTATTAGGGCCCGATTGGTACTGCAATTCACCAATGATGATCTTGCCCCGGGCCGCGGTCCCCACGGTCAAGACCACTGCCTTAGCATGGTAGCGGGCCCCGGTGTTCGTAACTACCCCCTTGCAGACCCCATCTTCAACGATCAGTTGGTCAACCGTTGCCTGCCGCAGGGTCAGGTTTGGTTCCCTTTCCATCGTTAGCTTCATTTGCCGGTGGTAAGCATGTTTATCAGCCTGGGCCCGTAATGCCCGGACTGCCGGTCCCTTACCGGTGTTTAGCATTCGCATCTGGATATAGGTCTTATCAATGTTATGACCCATTTCACCCCCCAGGGCGTCGATTTCACGGACGACGATCCCCTTGGCAGGCCCCCCAACGGACGGGTTACATGGCATGAACGCCACCATCTCCAGACTAATGGTAACCAGGAGGGTCTTATTGCCCATCCGGGCCGCTGCCAGCGCCGCTTCACTGCCGGCGTGACCAGCGCCCACCACGATCACGTCGTAGGTACCGCCCTCGTAAGCAACTGCATCTGAAGTTTTTAATGATTCACTTGACTTCACGTTTTTCCCTACTTTCCTAAACAGAATTGACTAAAGAGCTGGTCGAGGAGTTCATCTTGGTATGAGTCACCAGTAATCTCGCCCAAGAGGTCCCAGCAGCGGGTCATATCGATTTGCACCAAGTCCACCGGCATTCCATCGTTGATCCCCTTCAATACGTCTGATAGGGCATCATTTGCCTGGTGGAGCAGGCCAATGTGCCGGGCGTTAGTAACCATCACATTGTTCTGACTGCTTTCGATTCCTTCATCAAAAAACATCGTGCTGATCCGCTCACCAAGCTGGTCCATCCCCTCATGGTTGATAATTGAGGTTTCAATCACGGCATCGGTCCCGACAAGCTCCTTAAGTTCTGGCAAGTCCACCTTAGTTGGTAAGTCGGTCTTGTTTAAAATTACGATCCGCTGTTTATCCGTAGTGGCCGCCAGCAGTTCCCGGTCCTCCGCAGTTAACAGGGCTGAACTATCGATTAGCAAGAGGATCAGGTCAGCGGCATCCAGGGCCTTCTTACTGCGTTCCACCCCAATCTTCTCAACCGTATCATCGGTATCCCGAATACCGGCGGTGTCGATTAGTTTTAACGGGACCCCGTTGACGTTGACGTATTCTTCAATTACGTCCCGGGTGGTCCCCGCCACGTCGGTTACGATTGCCTTATCCTCGTGCAATAGGGAGTTTAATAGGCTTGACTTACCGACGTTTGGCCGACCAATAATTGCCGTCGCAAGCCCTTCTCTAAGGACCTTTCCCTGCTTGGCAGTCTTTAAGAGGTCCTGGATCCGTCGCTGGATGTCCGTCGCCTTCTCCTTAAGCATCTTCGTTGTCATTTCTTCTACCGCATCATATTCCGGGTAGTCAATATTAACTTCGACCTGGGCCAAAACGTCTAAGATATCTTTGCGAAGGTGGCGAATTAGCCGTGACAGGTCCCCGTCCAGCTGGTTTAGGGCCACCTTCATCGACTTATCAGTTTTTGCCCGGATTAGGTCCATTACAGCTTCAGACTGTGAAAGGTCAATCCGGCCGTTTAAAAAGGCGCGCTTAGTGAATTCACCGGGTTCTGCCATCCGGGCCCCGTAGCTTAAGACCAGTTGTAAAATCCGGTTCGTTGCCAGCAGCCCCCCGTGACAGTTAATTTCTACCACGTCCTCGCAGGTATAGGTGTGGGGGGCCCGCATTACGGAGACCATCACTTCATCAACCTCTTCATGACTGTCGGGATCAATGATGTGACCGTAATTGATGGTGTGACTGGCCACTTTCGCCAGGTCCTTACCCTTATAAATCTTTTCCGCGACCGGGAGCGCATCTTCACCACTGATCCGGATAATCGAAATTCCCCCTTCACCAACCGGGGTCGAGATCGCCGCAATGGTATCATTTTCACTATTTGCCACTTTTCGATGCTCCTTTCAATAAAAAAAGTGCTAGTCCACGTCAGCATCTGCAAACATGGTCAAAGCACTTTCACTACTTTACCAACTCAATTTTTATAATCGCCCATATTCTAAATTCTTTGTTAGCAAATGTCAATCATTAACTAATCCCGTGGGGCGATTACCACGCTCCGGTATGGTTCACGGCCGTGCGAGTAGGTCCGGACGTGGTCATTGTTTTCCAATTCCTTATGAAGCTGCTTGCGCTCCCGGGCCGGCATCGGGTCCAAGAACACGGCCTGCCCACTGGCTACCACCTCGGTAACGGACCGTTCCGCAATCTCATGGAGGGCCTGCCGACGACGGTCACGGTAGTTAGAAGTATCCAAAATCACACTAGTCTTCGGCGCCCCATGGTAATTCATAAAGGCTGCACTAATTTGTTCTAGTGCATTGATTCGCTGACCATGGTGGCCAATTACCCGGCCTGACATGGGGCTTTTAATGTCGATCATCAGTGCGTGGGCCTCAACCTTAGTTATTTCGGGGCTGGTCTTAACACCCAACTCGTGGAAAACCTTCTTTAGGTAGGCGGTTAACTGCTGGCCGGCATTCCGGGTGTGGCGAACATTCGCTTCATACCGGGCCGCGATTACTGCGGGGTCCTGGTCATCACCGTGTTGGCCGTCGTTGGTCGGTACTTCGACCGCTTTGCCAACCGGGGCCTGCGTCTCCGGTGTACTTGGCTTGGTCGACTGCGCCGTCACTGTCTTTGTTGTCGGGGTTGGTGCCGGGGACACAATTGGTGGTTTGACGGTGGCCTCAATCTTAGCCGGGCGCCGGCCAATTCCTAAGAATCCCCGCCGTGGCTGGTCAATCACCGCCACCTTCAATTCATCTTCCGGGTGGTGAAGGGACCGGCTAGCCAGCTGAATTGCCTCTTTGACGGTCTTACCAGTATAAACTACCATTTAATATTTCCTCCCTGAACTAGTTTCTTTTACCAGGATACCACCCTTTCTAACAAAACGGTTCGAATGTCCCCAGCTGTTTTCTAAAAATTCCCCAGGAAATATTTTGCTTTGCAGGACCCTGATTTTCATTTATAATGATCATTAAAATTTGATTAGAACAAGGAGGACGCCTATGCGACCACGAATTGCCATCCCCGCCGACACCCTGACCGAAGCTACCAACATCATCAACGAGCGTAACGCCGCTTTTGCACCGCGGCCCCTGATTGAGGCAGTCGTTAAATCGGGTGGTTTACCCGTGATCTTACCAAGCGTGGCTCCCGAACTGGCTGTCGATTACCTCGACCTCTTTGACGGGGTTATCTTTGCCGGTGGTGCTGACGTGGACCCCACCTTCTTTAATGAAGAGCCCCACCAACACCTCGGGACGACCTACTTAAAACGAGACCGGTTTGAAATCGCCCTTCTCAAGCAGGCCCTCCCGGCCAACAAGGCCATCATGGGGATCTGCCGGGGAATGCAGCTAATCAACATTGCCCTTGGTGGGTCCGTCTACCAGGACCTTTCAGAGGACCCCCGGCAAACGCTAAAACATGCCCAGGATGCGCCGGGCAACCTGCCGTCACACCACGTTACCGTCCAGGCGGACAGCCGTCTTTTTCGCCTCGTTGGTCAGCGCCCCTATGTTAATTCCCGCCACCACCAAGCCCTTCACCAAATTGCGCCCCACTTGCGGGTTACAGCAGTGGCGGACGACCAAGTCCCGGAGGCCGTCGAGTCTACCACTACCGACCAGGTCTTAGCCGTCCAATGGCACCCCGAAAACATGTTTAAACACTACCAATATTCCCAAGCGTTGTTTGCCGACTTAATCAAACGGGCTGCCGCACGCCAATGATTTTAGGTTAAAAACAGCGCAGTGACATTAATAGCACAATATCAAAAGCAGCCTTCAGCATTCGGAAAACCGAACCTTGAAGGTCGCTTCGTTCTTTTATGATTTCTATCTCGCCTACCAGGCCAGGGCTTGCCGTAATTCTTCAGCGGTGTAGATCCGGCCATCTTCAAACCCACGGAAGGAGTGCAACTGCTCTAATGCGGCCCGTTGGTAACGCCGGGCCCGCCGCAGGGCATATTCTTCAAGTGACCCCTCCTTAAGGTAGTTAAGCAGCCGGGCACTTGGCGTCGTCGCAGGATTAACGACCCGGTCTTCCAAATCTTCCAAGATCTCAGCATACTCAGGCCCTAACTGGATTTGGTTAGCATAACGCTCAAGGTGGCGGATAACGGCCAGTGCCGTCGCCTGGTACCTGCTGGGCGCCGTTGGCAACTCTTCGGCAATTGTCTGATTCATCTGGTCCGCCTTGCCAAGTAGCGGATTTACCTCCGTCGCCTTCAGTGCGGGGTGCATGATGAAGTAACTGGCTAAGAGGCGAATAAAGCGGACGGTCCCGGTCCGAATACCAACTGAGCTGCTCGGGTCAAGGTCAAGCATCCGCAACTCGAGGTACTCAATTCCCTTTTCCGGGAGTTTCTTAAGGTCTGGATTTCCCTTAAACCGCACCGGCCCGTGAAACTCGTAATCAGAAGTCAAGATCCCCTGCTTAACCCCCGCTTCAATCCGGTCAATGTACGCCGCAAGATTAGTGTAGTCCCCGGTAAACTTAGTCCCAAAACCATACCGACTCTGGCGGATACTGCGGATGGGGTGGGGCAACTCTTGGCCGGGGGAAAAGTAACCAGTCTCCGCTACTGGACTCGCCCCAAACAGGTAGGTGAGCAACCAACGATAACGAACAAAGCCCTGGGCCACCACGGTGTACAGGTGGTTGCGGACCGCTCGTTCATCGCTAAACTGGTCTGCAAACTGCTTTAACACCAGGTCGATCACGTGTTGGTCGATGCTTAAACTAATGTGAGCACCACAGGGAGTTCCCTGGGAATAACCGTGCCGCTTCGCCCACTCCTTTAAGTAGGCTTCCTTTTTCGGCCCCATCTTAGCGAGGACCAGCTTGCTCTTGTCCTTGGGAAGGCGGGGTGGCATCGACAGCGGCCACAACATTTCCCCCGGTGCCAATGCCGAACGTAGGCAGTTATTAATCCGGTACAGGTAATGCATGGCGGCAAGTGAATGCTTCGCAGACGGGGTCACCGTCTCCGACATGGTTTCTAAAAAGTCGTTGGTGATCCACGGGTTAGTCTGTTCATCCCCGATTCCGGCCGGGTACGGCTCCTGGCTAAGGTTACCCGCCTCATCAATCCGCTGCATCTCAATTTCTAACCCCACCGTAAAATCTGATGTTTTGGCAACCGCCTCACTATCATAAATTGCTTGGCCAATCCGACTAAACATTGCCACCGCCTCCTCATCATTAAATAATTCTAATATTTCTCTAATAAATTACCCTATAGACGGGCCGTTGACAAGTCAACCCGGCAAAACTTTACTAAAAAAAGATCACAACCAGTTTTTTTTACTAGGTCGCGATCTTAACATTGCTTTATTAAGTTATAAACTTACTTTCGCCGGCTTTGGTAAGCACGCCGTTTAGCCTTTTCGAGCTTCCGCTTCCGGGCCTTTTCGATCCGTTGCTTTTCTTCCCGCTCCCGACGAATCTTAAATGGATTCTGGATAAGGAGTGTTTGCACAACTTGGAAGGCGTTAGAAACTACCCAGTAAAGGGTAATTGCGGACGAGAAGCCCAGAGCCATGAAGAAGACCATGATCGGCATGAACCAAGTCATCATCGTCGTCATGCTGTTTTTCTCCGGCATTGAGGCCATCGATAACCATGAACTAACGAAAGTGAAGACGGCCGCCAAAATCGGCAAGATGTAGTATGGGTCGGTTTGCCCAAGTTGCAACCACAAGAAGCTCCCGTGGCGCAACTCAGGGGTCCGCCAGATAGCCTGGTAGAGGGCCCACATGATTGGCAGTTGGATGATCATTGGCAGCATTGAAGACATCGGGTGGACGCCAGCTTCCTTATAGATCTTCTGGGTCTCCTCTTGCATCTTCATCATGGAATCCCGGTCCCGTGATGAATACTTCTTTTGGATTGCCTTCAATTGCGGTGCCACTTCTTGCATCCGCATCATTGACTTAGTCTGGTAGAACATCAATGGCAACAGTAGTACCCGGATGATGATGGTAAAGATAATGATCCCCATCCCATAACCACCGGTATGATTAGAGAGCCAAATAATGAACTGCGAGAAGTTATAAACAATGTAGTGGTCCCAAAAACCGGTACTATGGCTGGTTACCGGCTTATTAGAACAAGCGGCCAGCAGCATCGTCAAGCTGGCGATCGCCGCTAAGCTAAGGGCTTTTTTCTTCTTTTTCACGCTATTGTTCCTCACTTTTTACTTAATTAACTTGGCCAGCTTCAAAGCATGAACCAAGTTCTTTTTAGTTTCTGCCATCTCAAGGCCATCCGCAGCCGGGCGGGCAATCACCAGAAAATCAACATCCGACCGTAACTGGGGCTTAACTTCCAGAAGCGTCTGTCTGATTCGCCGCTTAACCCAGTTACGGTGGACCGCGTTACCAATTTTTTTGCCAACGGAAATTCCCACCCGGAAGTGTTTCTGACCGGGCTTTTCCATTTGGTAAACAATGAACTTATGGTTAGCGACGGAATTATGGGTTTCAAAAACCCGTTGAAATTCACTTTCCTTTTTTACTCGGTATGACTTTCTCATGATGTCTAATCTCCAGCCTTATTCATTAAGATATGAAAAAAGGGTCGGCAAACAACAACGCCAACGATCGTTGTTCGCTGAATTGCTTGCCCGCCCTATACAATAAAAAAAGCCACTGTAACAGTGGCCGTGGTTATGCAGATAATACTTTTCTGCCCTTTTGACGCCGACGTGCTAATACCTTACGGCCGTTACTGGTGCTCATACGCTTACGGAAGCCATGGACACGTGCACGGTGACGCTTCTTTGGTTGAAACGTGCGCTTCATGCGTTTGCACCTCCTAATTTATCGATGGTTTGTTTCTTTTCTTTCTTCAAACATACTTTGGAAGTATAACATACTTTTCGCAATTATTAAACGGCAAAAAAATATTTAAAGTTTTTAGTTATCCACAGAAAGTGCAAAACAATCCACAGCGGTGTGTAAATTGCCCCACTACCCCCACCTTATTCACAGGCATTTTCCCTCGCTATCCCCATATGCACATCCTGTTATTAAAGTTATCCACAGGCTGGGATTATCTTGTGCAAAACTCCGTAAAGCGTTGCTTTAACGGTCTTTACTTATCCACAGGGGCCTGTTAATTATCTTTATTTAGACCACCTTATCCACCATTTCCCCAAATTGTTAATCGATTTACACACAGTGTTGTGTAATTTTTTTGCTTTATCCACTAGCCTGTGGAAAACTCTTTAAGACAATGATAAAATACCGGTTGGACTTATATATATCTATCTAGGAGGAATTATTTTGACTGAGCTCGATTCTCTGTGGGAAGCGATCCAAAATTCTTTTCGTCAATACACCGGCAAGGTGACCTTTGACAATTTTATTGCTCCGGCAAAACCGATTTCTCTCTCGCAAACACGTCTTGAAATCGAACTGCCAACACCAATGCACCGCGATTTCTGGAATAAAAATCTTACGGAAAAGCTCAAAGAGTACGTCCAACGAGAAGTGGGCCGCTCGGTTGAGCCTATTTATGTTCTCGCGGGAGAAAACCAATCGCCAACCCCAACCGTTTCTGCCACTCCGGCTGCTAATATTCCATTAAACCCGTATTATAACTTCGAAACTTTCGTGGTTGGTGATGGTAACAAAATCGCCCATGCGGCGGCCCTTAACGCTGCCGAACGCCCGGGTTACATGAATCCCCTCTTCATTTATGGTGGCGTTGGTCTAGGAAAAACGCACTTAATGGAAGCAATTGGTAATTACATGCTAAAGATTAACAAGAATGCCCGGGTTAAGTACGTTACCAGCGAGGAATTTACTAACGACTTTATCAATTCGATTCAAAAACGCACCACGGAGCAGTTCCGTGAAGAGTACCGGAACCTCGACCTGCTGTTAATCGATGATATTCAATTCCTGGCCGACAAGGAAGGGACCCAGATTGAGTTTTTCAATACTTTCAACACCCTTTACGACCAACAAAAGCAGATCGTGATGACCAGTGACCGGATGCCCCGCGAAATCCCAGAATTACAGGACCGCCTGGTTTCCCGCTTTATGTGGGGGATGCCGGTTGAAATCACGCCGCCGGACCTTGAAACCCGGATTGCAATTCTGCGTAGCAAGGTCGAAGAAGACCACATTGACATCGGTAATGACACCTTAAACTACATTGCCGGCCAGATTGATACGAACGTACGGGAACTTGAGGGGGCGCTGACCAAGGTCCAGGCCTATGCCGACCTAAGCAATGAGATAATCACCCCCCACCTTGCCTCACGAGCATTAAAGGACTTCCGCCATTCTACGAAACGGCAAATCACGGTCGCTGACATTCAAAAGCAAGTCGCCTCCTTCTACAACATTACCCAAGCGGACATCATCGGGAAGAAACGGGTCAAGCAAATCGTTATGCCACGGCAGATTGCGATGTACTTAACCCGTGAGCTGACAGACTTCTCCCTCCCCAAAATCGGTAAAGAATTCGGCGGCAAGGACCACACTACCGTTTTACACGCTATTGATAAGATCGAGGCATCACTAAAGGACGACGCCAAGCTGCGCCAGGAAATTCACAAGCTCAAAGACCAGCTTAACGATTAGCTGTGGATAAGTAGGAACTTTATTCCCAGACTTATCAACAAGTTATCAACAGGCAAAAAAGCGTGGTACCATTAGGTTAAGTTAGTTTTCCACAAGATTAACAGCCCCTACTACGACTACTATTTTTAAACTATAAAATATATTTATATATAACAGCGAAAAAGGAGTGTAATTCCATGAATTTCACAATCAACCGTCCAGCATTCATTAGTCAACTTAACAATGTGTTACGAGCCATTTCATCAAAGACCACCATTCCCATCTTAACGGGGTTAAAAATGGTTGTTGACCAGGATAAAATCACGCTGACTGGTAGTAACTCCGACATTACAATTGAAAGTGTTATTGACGCTAGCAACGAAGATTACGGATTGGTAGTAAAGGAACCAGGTGCCATTGTGTTACCTGCCCGGTTCTTCAGTGAAATTGTTAAGAAGTTACCAGATCAACAAGTAACCATTGAAGTTACAAACGGCTTTCAGGCAGAGATCACGTCTGGGACGGCCAAGTTCCAAATTAACGGCCAGGATGCCGGCAACTTCCCCCACCTGCCAGAAATTGAAACGGAAAACACCATTACCTTAGCTAACGACGTCTTAAAAGAGGTTATTCGGCAAACCGTCATTGCGGTTTCAAAGCAGGAAAGTCGGCCAATCCTTGCTGGGGTGCACTTTACCCTGCAAGATGGCCTCCTGACAGCCGTGGCAACGGATAGTCACCGCCTTGGCCAACGGAAAGTGGCCCTCGAAAACGTGGATTCTGGAATTAACTTTGACATTATTATTCCTGGCAAGAGCCTGGATGAACTTTCCGGAATGATTAGCGATGCCGACGAGGAGGTCAAGGTCCAGGTTAGTGAAAACCAGGTTCTCTTTATCTTTGGTAATACCCACTTCTACTCTCGTCTTTTGGAAGGGAATTATCCAGAAACAAGCCAGCTGATCCCAACCACCGCGGATACGACGATGGAGTTAGAGGCGGGGACTTTCTTGGCTTCAATCGAACGTGCTTCTCTTCTGTCACACGAAAGCCGTAACGATGTAGTTAAGCTCACCTTACAGCCCGCTTCTAACCGGGTCCAAATTAGTAGCGACTCACCGGACATCGGGACGGTCCAAGAAGAAGTGGCAACGACGGCACTTGACGGTCAGGACCTAGAAATCTCCTTTAACCCGAACTACATGAAGGATGCATTGCGTTCATTTGGCCAGGCAACGATTAAAATTTCCTTCACTTCACCGCTACGGCCATTTACGCTGGTACCGACTGAAGATAAGGAAAACTTTGTTCACCTGATTACGCCAGTTCGGACGTTCTAGGTTCCGCAATCAGTGAATTTGTGAAAAGAGCTCCTGCCACTTTTCGTGGTCGGGAGCTTTTTTATTGCTAAACCAGGATGAAATTAGCTGATTTGGCTAGTCAGCCATTTTCTATTCATTTTGGGAAAAATGCCTCGAAAAAGTTAGAAGGGCTGAGATGGCCTAATAACGGAATTTGGCTTGTGATTGTGATATAATAGAATGAGTAAAGTAGGTGAATTAGAAGTGGATATCAAAAAAGTAATGATTGACCGGCCATTGATCACCCTTGGTCAATTATTGAAGGAAGAAGCTATTATCCCAACCGGCGGGGCCGCTAAGTGGTACCTAAAGGAAAACACTGTTTTGGTTAATGGCGAACCGGACAACCGGCGTGGCCGTAAGCTTTATCCCGGTGATGAAGTGACCCTGCCCGATTCCCAGAAACTAGTTATCGAAAGCAAGTAGACCAGTAATGATTCTGACGGAGCTACACTTACACCATTTTCGCAATTATGAAGAGCAGACCGTTCACTTTGCACCTGGAGTGAACGTTTTAATTGGCCACAATGCCCAGGGCAAGACCAATATGCTGGAAGCAATTTATGCACTATCGTTGACTCGTAGCCACCGGACAAATAATGATCGCGAACTGATTAATTGGCAGCAGCAGTCAGCCACCATTAGTGGGGTAGTTCAAAAGGCAACCGGGAAGGTGCCGTTGGAACTGCAATTCACTAAGGAGGGGAAGCGCGCAAAGGTTAACCACCTGGAGCAGGCGCGCCTGTCCTCTTACGTTGGCCAGCTGAATGCCATTTTATTTGCCCCAGAGGACTTGTCGTTGGTTAAGGGCGCACCCGCAGTCCGCCGGCGGTTTATGGACATGGAATTTAGTCAGATGAGCAGCAAATACCTCTACGACGCCAGCCAGTACCGGTCCTTACTCCAGCAACGGAATAAGTATTTAAAGCAGCTCAAGTATGGGCAGCAGCATGATCAGGTACTTTTGGACGTCTTGTCTGACCAACTGGCGGCGTATGGGGCGGAGATTGTGGTGGCCCGTTGCCGCTTTTTACAACAGCTCGAAAAGTGGGCCGCCGACCTTCACTACCAAATTTCGCTAAATGCTGAAAAACTGCGCTTGGTGTACGCAACTCAGCTGCACGTGACGGCAGAAACGACGGTGGATGATGCCTACCAGCAACTGCTGACAATTTACCAGGAGAATAAGCGTCGCGAAATCGACCAGGGGAGCACGATGTTTGGCCCCCAACGTGATGACTTGCGCTTTATGGTGAACGGCAAGAACGTTCATTCCTTTGGTTCACAGGGACAGCAGCGGACCACCGCCCTCGCCGTAAAGCTGGCCGAGATTGACCTGATGAAAGAGCAAACGGGTGAGTACCCACTCCTCTTGCTCGACGATGTGTTATCAGAACTCGACACGATCCGGCAGACGCACTTGTTGACGGCGATCCAAAATAAGGTGCAAACCTTTTTAACGACGACCAGTCTCAGTGATGTTGCCCGGCAGCTGATTAACGAACCGACGATTTTTAATATCAAGAATGGGACTTTGATTAAGGAGGAAACAAAGTGAGCGACGAACAAAAAGAAACAAAGGCGCAACGGGCGAGCGAGTATGACGCTAGCCAAATCCAGGTTTTAAAGGGTCTGGATGCTGTTCGTAAGCGTCCGGGGATGTACATTGGTTCAACTTCGGCACAGGGACTACACCACCTGGTATGGGAAATTGTCGATAACGGGATCGATGAAGCGTTGGCCGGCTTTTGTGACGAGATCAACGTCGAAGTTAACCCCGACAACAGTATTACGGTTCGCGATAACGGACGGGGGATTCCGGTCGATATCCAAGAACAAACCGGTAAGCCAGCCTTGGAAACCGTCTTTACCGTCCTCCACGCTGGTGGGAAGTTCGGCGGTGGCGGATACAAGGTTTCCGGTGGTCTCCACGGGGTGGGGGCATCCGTCGTTAACGCCTTGTCAACCGAGCTGGACGTTAAGGTTGCCCGGCAAGGCAAACGCTACTACATGGACTTTGACCATGGGCACGTTAAGACGGCCATGAAGGTCATCGACGAAAACGTCCCGGAAAGTGAACACGGGACAACCGTGCACTTTAAGCCGGATCCGGTAATTTTCCGGGAAACAACCACGTATAACATCAAGACGCTGACCAACCGTCTGCGGGAACTGGCCTTTTTAAACAAGGGCTTGAAGATCACAATTGAAGACAAGCGTGATGAACAGCCCGAGCGCCAGGCCTTCCACTACGAAGGTGGAATTCGGCACTACGTTGACTTCTTGAACGAGGATAAGACGACCCTCTTTGAACCCCCAATTTACGTGGAGGGGAAGGAAAACGGCATTACGGTGGAAGTTTCGTTACAATACACCGATTCTTACCGCAGTGAACTGTTGACCTTTACTAACAACATCCACACCTATGAGGGGGGGACCCACGAAACCGGGTTCAAGATGGCGTTGACCCGGGTAATTAACGATTACGGCCACAAGGCGGGCCTGTTAAAGAGCAACGAAACCCTTTCCGGGGATGATGTTCGTGAAGGGATGACGGCGGTTGTTTCCATTAAGCACCCCGATCCGCAGTTTGAAGGGCAAACGAAGACGAAGCTAGGAAACTCCGATGCCCGGACGGCAACTGACCATGTCTTTGCCGCAACCTTTAACCGCTTCTTGCTGGAGCACCCGGATGAGGCTAAGCAAATTATTGAAAAAGGGCAGCTGGCATCAAAGGCCCGGGTTGCCGCCAAGCGGGCCCGGGAAGTTACCCGCAAGAAGAGCGGACTTGAAATTTCGAACCTCCCCGGCAAGCTGGCGGATAACACCAGTAAGGACCCGAACATTTCCGAACTATTTATCGTCGAGGGGGACTCCGCCGGTGGGTCTGCTAAGCAGGGACGTTCCCGGCTGACCCAGGCGATCTTGCCAATCCGGGGGAAGATCTTAAACGTTGAAAAGGCCACCTTGGACCGGGTCTTGGCAAATGATGAAATTCGCTCCCTCTTTACGGCCCTGGGAACGGGCTTCGGTGATGAGTTTGATATTACCAAGGCCAACTACCACAAGTTGATCATTATGACCGATGCCGATGTCGACGGGGCCCACATCCGGACCCTGCTATTGACTTTGATTTACCGCTTCATGCGGCCAATGATCACGCACGGTTATGTTTACATCGCCCAACCACCGCTATACCAGGTTCGGCAGGGTAAGTTTGTCAAATACATTGAAACGGACGAGGAATTAGACCAGGTAGTTAGTTCGCTGCAACCGAGCCCTAAGCCGGTTATTCAACGATACAAGGGGCTTGGTGAAATGGATGCCGAACAATTATGGGAAACCACGATGGATCCTGAAAACCGGCACCTGCTCCGGGTTCAACTTGATGACGCTGAACAGGCAAACGAAATTTTCCCAATGCTGATGGGCACCAAGGTGGGCCCACGGCGAGACTTTATCGAGCAGAATGCGAAGTTTGTTGAAAACCTTGACCTGTAATTTAAGGGAAACGAAATAAGGAGGAACGACTTTGGCTGAAGATATGTCAAATCGAATCACGGACGTCAAGCTGACGAGCCAGATGAAGAATTCATTCTTGGATTATGCCATGAGTGTAATTGTGTCACGGGCGTTGCCAGATGTTCGTGATGGTTTAAAACCCGTTCAGCGGCGGATCTTATACGGGATGAATGAACTGGGGGTTACCCCAGAAAAGCCGTACAAGAAGTCCGCCCGGATCGTGGGGGACGTCATGGGGAAGTTCCACCCCCATGGGGACTCCTCAATTTATGAAGGGCTTGTTCGGATGGCCCAGGACTTTAGTTACCGTTACATGCTAGTTGATGGCCACGGTAACTTCGGGTCGGTCGATGGTGATAGCGCCGCCGCCATGCGTTATACCGAAGCGCGGATGAGTAAGATTGCGGTGGAGATGCTTCGTGACATCAACAAGGATACCGTTGACTTTACGCCAAACTACGATGGGACGGAAAAGGAACCAGCAGTGTTACCGGCCCGGTTCCCGAACCTGCTGGTCAATGGGGCCTCCGGGATTGCCGTCGGGATGGCGACTAACATTCCGACCCATAACCTGGGCGAAGTAATTAGCGCCATCCACATGCTGATGGACAACCCCGACGTCACGATCCCAGAATTGATGAAGGTCTTACCAGGCCCAGACTTCCCAACTGGTGGGGTTGTAATGGGCAAGGCTGGCATTCGCAAGGCCTACGAAACTGGCCGGGGCAGCATCATTGTCCGGGCAAAGGTTGATATCGAAGAACAAAAGAATGGTAAGCAGCGGATTATCGTCCACGAGATTCCGTATATGGTAAACAAAGCCAACCTGATCAGCCGGATTGCGGACCTGGCTCGGAACAAGGAAATTGACGGAATTACGGACGTCAATGATGAAACTGACCGGGACGGGATGCGGATTGTAATTGACGTGCGGCGGGATGCCAGCGCGGAAGTGATCCTCAACAATCTTTACAAGATGACGCTGATGCAGACGACGTTTAACTTCAACATGTTGGCGATTGTCAACGGCGCACCCAAGATCCTTAGCCTTAAGGAAATCCTGCAGTACTACTTGGAACACCAAGAAGACGTTGTTCGCCGGCGGACCCAGTTTGACTTAAAGAAGGCCCAGAGCCGTCTCCACATCGTTGAAGGGCTGCGGATCGCCCTGGACCATATTGATGAGATCATCAATATTATCCGTCAGTCCCAGACCAGTGAAGTAGCCAAGAGTCAGCTGATGAATAACTATGGCTTGTCTGACCGCCAGGCCCAGGCCATCTTGGACATGCGGCTAGTACGGTTAACCGGTCTGGAACGGGAAAAAATCGAAGCCGAATACAAGAAACTGACCGATGCCATTGCCGATTACAAGGACATTTTGGCCCACCGGGAACGGATTAACCAGATCATCTATGATGAGTTAATGGAAATCCAACGCAAGTTTGGCGACAAGCGGCGGACGGAGCTTCAGGTTGGTGACATTACCAACATTGAAGATGAGGACCTGATCGAAGAACAAGACATTATCGTGACGCTGACTCACAATGGCTACATCAAACGGCTGCCGGTTGATGAGTTTAAGTCCCAGCACCGTGGTGGTCGTGGTGTTAAGGGGATGGGTGTCCACAACGACGACTTCATCGAGCAACTGATTTCCAGTTCGACCCATGACCTGCTCCTCTTCTTCACCAACTCTGGTAAGGTTTACTCCATGAAAGGGTATG
Organism: Lactobacillaceae bacterium; assembly: GCA_902834055.1. Next base: position 28,558 of record CADFHB010000007.1, read on the forward strand.
AAATTCCAGAGTACGGCCGGGCAGCCCAGGGGATTCCGATCATCAACTTGCTAAACATTGATAGCAAGGAAAAGATTAGTGCCGTGATCAATGTTTCACATGAAACAAATGATGACGATAAGTTCCTCTTCTTTACGACTAAGCAGGGGACCGTTAAGCGGACGCCAGTGCCAGAATTCAAGAACATCCGAAGTAATGGGCTTAAGGCCATTAACCTCCACGAGGATGATGAACTGATGGATGTCGACGTGATTGATGACCAACAAACGATGATTATCGGGACCCACCATGGCTATGCATTAACCTTTAATTCGGCCGTTGTCCGGTCAATGGGCCGGGGTGCGGCCGGTGTGCGGGGAATTCGGTTGCGTGATGATGACTACGTAATCGGTGCCGCTCCACTGAACGCGGACGATAATGTCTTAGTAATCAGTGAAAATGGTTTTGGTAAGCAGACGCCCGCTCGGGAATACCCAATCAAGGGCCGGGGTGGTCTTGGTGTTAAGACCGTCAACGTGACGAAGAAGAACGGGCCATTGGTTGGTATGACAACCGTGGCTGGGAATGAGGATATCATGCTGGTAACTGACCAGGGAGTTATCATCCGCTTCGGCATCGAGAGTGTTTCGCAAACCGGTCGTTCCGCGGTTGGTGTCCACCTCATCAAGATGGATGATGGGGCTAAGGTTGCTACCATGGCGAAGGTGGAAAAAGAAGACGACAGCGACGATTCGTCTAATGGTGACGAGAACAGTGACCAGTCTTCTGCAACCACGCCAGAGAGCGAAGCTGAAGAAAATCCAGAATAAAAAAGACTAAATCCTGAGCTTTGCGTATTTATTAAGTAGCCGCAAAACTCAGGATTTATCGTTATTCGAACCTTGTTTTAAACCCATATCTATGCTATATTTTATATCTGTGAGTATACGTACAGACGTCTGCTCTCCTTGTTCTTCTCGCTGTTGAGAAGAACCAGAGTCCATAAGGAGGTGTAACATTCATGGAAACACGTAAATATGAAATTACTTACATCATTCGTCCTGATATCGAAGAATCAGCTAAGAGCGAACTGGTTGACCGGTTCGACAAGGTGCTGACGGACAATGGTGCAAACATCGCTGAATCAAAGGACTGGTCAACGCGTCGCTTCGCTTACCCAATCAACAAGTACACTGAAGGTACTTACCACGTAGTTACTTTGACTACTGATTCTGACGAAGCATTGAACGAATTTGACCGTCTTTCAAAGTTCAGTGACGATATCCTGCGTCACATGATCGTTAAGCTTGATGCTTAATTAGATTGTCAATTTTATAGAGAGGAGAACGATCGATGATTAATCGTGCAGTCTTAACTGGGCGTTTAACGCGCGATCCTGAGTTGCGGTACACTACGAGCGGGACAGCGGTGGTATCTTTTACCCTGGCTGTTGATCGGCAATTCCGAAACCAAAACGGGGACCGGGACGCTGACTTTATCAACTGCGTCATTTGGCGTAAGTCCGCAGAAAACTTCAGTAACTTCACCCACAAGGGTTCACTAGTTGGGATCGAGGGCCGGATTCAAACCCGGAACTACGAAAACCAGCAGGGAAACCGGGTGTACGTGACGGAAGTGGTAGTTGACAACTTCGCATTGCTTGAACCCCGGCAACAAAATGGCGGGATGAACCAGGGCGGCCAGCAACAACCATTTAATAATGGCAGCAATCAACCGTTTGGTGGTCAACCCCAACAATTCGGTGGCAGTCAACCGCAGACTAATAATGCTCCTCAAGGGAATCCATCATCCAACAATAGCTTTGGTGGTAGCACCCCAGCTAATAACGCGCCATTCTCAACCGGCACTGATAACAATGACGGTGAAAAGAAGATTGACGTTTCTGATGATGAATTACCATTCTAAATAAATTCTTTTACCGGATAGGAGGGTAATTTCATGGCACAACAACGTCGGGGCGGACGTCGTCGTCGTAAGGTCGACTTCATCGCCGCTAACCACATCGAATACATCGATTACAAAGATACTGACTTATTACGTCGGTTCATTTCTGAACGGGGTAAGATTTTACCACGTCGGGTCACTGGTACCAGTGCCAAGAACCAACGTAAGTTAACCATCGCAATCAAGCGTGCACGGATCATGGGTCTTTTGCCATTCGTTGCTGAAGACTAATTCGTGAGAAAAGGAGTGAAGTGAAGGCCACTGACGGCACGAGCTTCACTCCTTTTTGATTTAAAATGTAGGAATGGTCAAAATGAAGAAGTGCGAAAAGTGTAATACACTAAACGATGACCAGGCACAGTTTTGCTGAAACTGCGGTGCAAAGTCACCGGGGATGCTAGCACTGGTTTGCCCAACCTGTGGAAAGGTTTCGCCAATTGGTACCAAGGAGTGCCCGGTCTGCCATACACCGTTAAAGCAGGTCCAACAGCAGGTTGTCAGTATAACCCGCCATGATAAGCCACAGCATCGCCGGTTAATCACGGTGGTGGCCATTGCATTTGTTACCCTGTCCATGATTTTGACGGGTTATTACCTCGTTGCGACCCGGCAAGTACAACCGTTAGAGCGGATTACGGGGTACTATAAGATTGAAATGTCTTATTTTGATCATCACCACCGGCCCCTTTATACCGATTACTATATTATTAACCAGACTAGCAAGCGCCCGGATGCTTACCACCTCCCCATTGCCTACCTGGGGCGGGGAGCAGTTGGCAAGAAGCAGGTCAAGGGGATTAGTATTTCGGTAATGCGGAAGGCCTACGAACGGAGCAGGCAGCGCGGCCAGCTGGTTATGAAAAAGTACCAGACGGTACTGACTTGTCCGGAGAAGGTTGACATTTCGGCAACGAGGCGGAAAGTCTTTGGCAATAATTTAGAGCTTTTTTTACCAAGTGAAGGGTACTTTCCGGTGCGAGTTAACGATCGTCCGGCAGTGTGTTATATAAAAATGCGAGTGATTATCTCCACGATGGGATAACGGTAATAAAATAGCCGCGCCTTCAGTTGCTAATGACTGAACGCGCGGCCTCATTTTATTAATCAAGGGTCAACTACGTTAAAGTTACTTACCATTGTGATGAATAATTAGTATTTGTTCGACCCAATGATTCTTGGAAGAAGTATTGTGCTGGATAAAAGGGTACTTAGCAAGCAAAATGCGAAGGGTACGCAAACCGAGCCCGTGGCGACCACCCGCGAGGCCTTTAAAGTTACCCGTAAGCTTTTGGGGGTCAATGTGTTCGGCTTGGGTGGAATTGCCAACTACAATGTACTGTGCGCCTGCCTTGGCAAAAAAGCTGAAATTAACCCGCTTGTCCGTAGTCTGTTGCGCAGCATTGATTGCGTTATCAAAAAGAATTGAAATCATTCTTAAGACGTCAACTAGTTCCACCGCTGGGCTGAGCTTAATGGGGTCTGCTATTTCAACGGTAACGTTAATTTGCTGGTTAATAGCGGTAATGACCTTGCTATAGACCAGGCTCTTAATCTCCAGGTTTTCAATGTTTTTAAGGTGCCCTAAGACCGCGGTGCGCAGTTCTAGGTTATCATTGGTTGGCAAAATAATCTGGTTAAAGAGTTGTTAAACTTGCTCAATTGTGCCCGTTTTAATCACGTCCTCCAGACTGAGGAGGATGTTTTTATAGTCATGCCGGAAACGCCGAAGGTCATCGTACATGGTTTCGATATGGCTGGTGTAAGTTTGGAGATTCTGCAATTCAATCGCTTGACTAGTTGCTAAATCACGGTAGGCAAAGTATTTTGTGCTAATCTTCATTGCGCCTAGTGTAATGGGGATGTAGGCAATGGCACTTAAAAAATAAATGGGCATTGCGACCTTGAGTAGCTGGACAGGGTAGCTGAAACGGACAAGGAAGAAGCTAACATAAAAAACGTTAATTATCCAGGCAATAACAAGTTGCTGACGTACAACTACTTGGGGATATTTTTGGTAGATTGGCCGGGCCCACTTTAGGATTAAGTAGGTCAGGTATCCTTCAATAATTAAGATGAAATTACCGCCCCAGTTACTAAAGTAAACCGCTGTGTGGGGCGAAAAGTAACCATAAATTCCCATGACAATGGGACCGATCACGGCCATGACAATGAACAGGGTCGTAAAACTCAAAAGATAACTGCTAGTAATGAATGTAAAGGAGAGAACCTGGTGGGTGACAAAGAAGTAGATTAGTATAGGAATAAGGAAAACACTAAGAAGAAGTAGCGGGAGCGACCACAGCGAGATAATCATGCCGAGCGTACCGACAACATACAGCCACCAGGGAATACTTATTTTGGTTCGGGAGATATGAAATTGATAACTGGTAAGTTTTTTTAGTCATGGTTTCTCCCTAAAGTTATTGTGAGCATCTCTTACTTATTTTACCCCGAATTAGTAATATACTAGGTTATGGAGAGAGAGTGGGCGTTTTAGTTTTCGGACCACGATTCCCGGCCGATGTGATATGATAGATCTATCCAGGGAAAATGGGGTCGAAACGGCCCACTTGGGAGGATTACTATGCAAAAGTTTTTCAGTCGTGAAAACTGGGTGTTTTACTTTAAGCACCCAGCCGTCCGCTGGAACATCTGCTATTTGCTATTATTAACAATTATTGGTTTATGGTTTGCCTTTATGTTTAACTGGTTGACGGGCATTATTGTGCTCGTGGTGGCACTAGTTGGCGGGGTAGCCAGCGTCAAACAACTACGCCGGCTCGTCATTGATGCCAATGAGTACCTTAACCACCTAATGTATCAGATTAAGCAGGGGCAACAAGAAGCCCTCTTGGAGATGCCAGTGGGGATGATCATGCTTAATAAGCGTGACGAAGTCGAGTGGATTAACCCCTACATGGCACGTTACTTCAGTCTGGAGCGGGTCGTTGGCAAGCCCCTGGCTGAAGTAGATGCTGAGCTGGCCCAGGTTATAGAGCAACACGCGGATGCTAAAAAGGCCCAGGTAGTATCATGGCGGCAGCGCCAATTCGAGTGCTTGGTTCAAAAGCAAAATCGGGTGATCTACCTGATGGACGTCACGAAGTACGAACAAATTAGCAAACGGTTTAAACAGGAACAAATTTTCCTGGGAAATATTTATCTTGATAACTACGATGAATTGATCCAGGGGATGAGTGATTCGGATGTTTCAAACCTCCACAACTACGTAACTTCTGAGATTAACAAGTGGGCAACGGCGAACCACTTGCTGATGAAGATAATCGATGACGATAACTACCTGATTATTGGCCACCAGCAGTCACTGGCGGTCTTGGAAAAGAAGAAGTTTAAGATTCTCGATGTTATCCGTGAAAATACGTCCCAGCAGAATTCACCGGTTACCCTGAGCGTGGGGATCGCCTATGGTGAAAATGACCTGGTTAAGTTGGCGGATACCGCTCAAGATAACCTCGACCTGGCACTAGGCCGGGGTGGTGACCAGGTTGTCGTCCGGTCAAAGGACCAACCCGCCCGCTTCTATGGCGGTAAGACCAACCCGATGGAAAAACGGACCCGGGTACGGGCACGGATGATTAGCCAGGCCCTAAAGGAATTGATTGACCAGGCTGACCAGCTCTTTGTTATGGGTCACAAGAAGCCCGATATGGACTCCCTTGGTGCCTGTCTAGGGATTCGCCGTATTGCAGAGATGAATGATAAGGAATGCTGGATTGTGGTTGATGATGAGCACCAGCACTCTGATATCCAGCGGCTCATGCAAGAAATTGATAACTACCAAAGTATCAAGGACCACATTATTTCACCAAGTGCGGCACTGGAAAAGGCTACCGATAATAGCCTGCTGGTAATGGTAGACCACGCTAAGGAAAGCATCACCATTTCACCGGCCCTCTATGAGAAGCTACAAAACCGGTTAGTAATCATTGACCACCACCGGCGGGGGGAAGAATTCCCTGAAAACCCACTGTTGGTATACATTGAGCCGTACGCATCATCGACCTGTGAGCTGATTACGGAGATGTTTGAGTACCAGCCACGGGAAGGCAAGGGACTTAATAAACTTGAAGCCACGACAATGCTGACGGGGATTCAGATTGATACCAAGTCCTTTACTAAGAGTGCGGGGACCCGGACCTTTGACGCTGCTAGTTACCTGCGTTCGGCCGGTGCGGACGGGATGATGATCCAATCCTTCATGAAGGAAGACTCGCATAGCTTTATGCAGCGGAACCACTTGTTGGCGCGGGCAGAGATCACCAACCACATTGCCATTTGTACTGGTGAAGAGGACCGGTACTATGATTCCGTGACGGCCGCCCAGGCAGCAGATATGCTCTTACAGATTTCAAACGTCGATGCTTCCTTCGTAATTACCAAGCGGGTCACTGGCGATGTCGGTATCTCGGCACGGTCGATGGGGGACTTTAACGTCCAAGTAATTATGGAGAAGATGGGAGGCGGGGGTCACTTGGCCAATGCCGCAACCCAGATTAGTGGCCAAACGATTGAAGAGGTTAAGCAAACCCTGCTTGACATCCTCAACCACAAGGACACAGCTAAGGATGAAGAACAAACAGAGGAGTGACAACAATGAAGGTTATTTTTACACAAGATGTTCGTGGACGCGGTAAGCGGGGTCAGGTAAAGGAAGTTCCTGACGGCTACGCACAAAACTACCTGATTAAGCGGGGACTCGCTAAGCAAGCTACCAAGGCCGCAATGAGCCAGTTAGCCGGTCAAAAGCGGGCTGAAGAAAAGCACGCGGAAGAAGAGCTTGAAGAAGCCAAACGGGTTAAGCAGGTCCTAGAAGATGACAAGACCGTCGTTGAATTGAGTGGGAAGGCCGGTACTGATGGCCGGATGTTTGGTTCCATTTCAACCAAGCAAATTGCCACGGCCCTGGCTAAGCAATACAAGGTTAAGATTGACAAGCGCAAGATTGAACTGGCAGCGCCAATCAAGGCCTTGGGTTACGTTAACGTGCCAATCAAGCTGCACCCAGAAGTAACCGCCGAAATCCGTGTCCACATCGCAGAAAAGTAGGTTAATTAGTAATTCAAAGGAGCGGTATCGTCATGGATAATGCACCGGTACAAGAAGAACCACGCGATCTTGAAGCTGAAAAAGCAGTTCTCGGAGCTGCTTTTTTAAGTAAGAACGCGTTGGGCGATGCAATGGAATATTTAGAGCCCCGTGACTTTTACCGGCGGGCTCACCAAATTATTTTTGAAAAGATGGTCGACCTGTATGAAGACGACCAACCGATCGACCCCATCACGATGAATAGCGCTCTGCAAAAGGACAACCAGATGGAAAATGTCGGTGGGGCGACCTACATTGCCGAACTGGCGTCTTCGGTGCCTTCTGCCCGTGACGTTGGCTACTACGCCAAGATTGTCCATGACAAGGCGACCCGGCGCCGGCTGATTGAGACGGCGACCAAGATCATTAATGAGGGTTATGCTGACGACCAGGGAATCGATGACCTGCTGGATTCAGCCGAGCGAGGAATTATGCAGGTTTCCGAGGGAAGCAGCCAGACCGACTTTAAAAAGATTTCATCAGTACTGGACGAATCGTTGGCCCACATTGACGAATTATCTCAGAAGAAGACCGATGTTACTGGCCTTAAAACTGGGTATAAGCAACTCGACGAGATGACGACAGGGCTGCATAAGGACGAGCTGGTGATCCTGGCGGCCCGTCCCGCAGTGGGGAAAACGGCTTTTGCGCTTAACATCGCCCAGAACGTGGCGACCCGGACTGATGAAGATGGTCAGCGGACGACGGTGGCGATCTTTAGCCTAGAAATGGGGGCCGAGTCCCTAGTTAACCGGATGCTTTGTGCGGAAGGAAATATTAACGCGAACCACCTGCGGACGGGGCAGTTGACCCCGGAAGAGTGGGAGAGCATGTATATGGCAATGGGGACCCTTTCCAATGCGCAGATCTACATTGACGATACGCCGGGAATTAAGGTTTCAGAAATCCGGGCCCGCTGTCGGCGCCTCGCTAAGGAAAAGGGGAATCTAGGATTAATCGTCATTGATTACCTCCAGCTGATTGAAGGGAATAATCCGGATAACCGGCAGCAAGAAGTCTCGGAGATCTCCCGGCAGTTGAAGAAGCTGGCCAAGGAGCTAGAGGTGCCGGTAATCGCGTTATCCCAGCTTTCCCGGGGGGTCGAGCAGCGGCAAGATAAGCGGCCGGTACTGTCCGATATCCGTGAATCTGGGTCAATCGAACAGGATGCTGATATCGTCAGCTTTCTCTACCGTGATGACTATTACGAGCACGAAGGGGACGATGATGATGAACAAGGCGGGGGTGGCGCCCAGCAGGAAGATGATGATGACGCTGCCAACGTTAGTGAAGTTGAAGTAATTATTGAAAAGAACCGGAGTGGTCCGCGGGGAACGGTCAAGCTGTTGTTTGCCAAGTCATACAATAAGTTTGCTTCCGTTGCCTATGTCCCGGAGGACCACCAATAAAGTCAAAAATAGGGCTGGGGAAGATGAATTTCCAGCCTTATTTTCAGCAATTAGGAGGTGGCAAGCGTGCAACAGACGGGTGGTATTAAGCTTAAGTGGTTGCTGGTCAGCATGTTTATCAGTAGTATTGGTAACAGTTTTGTGTGGCCATTGACGACGATTTACATGCACGACCAACTCCATGAATCGTTGACGATGTCAGGAATTGTGCTCCTCTTTTATTCAGGGGCAAACGTGGTCGGCAGTTACATCAGCGGCCTCCTCTTTGACCGCCACAACCCCCACTGGCTCCTTTTCGGCGGTACCGTGGTGGCGACAGTGGTAATTGCTATTTTGATCTTTTTTAACGGCTGGCCAATTTATGCGATCCTGTTGACCGCCATTGGCTTCTTTAATGGCTGGATCATTACTTTGATCAATTCCTACGCGACTAAGATTAGTCAGGACGGCCGTTACGTGTTTAGTATGCTATACTTTGCCAGTAACCTGGGGATGGTGATTGGAACGACGATTGTTGGGCCCCTTTACCAATATGCCGGCGGTAGTGTTGCACCACTGTTTTCAATTACGGCGGCCTTTTACCTTGTCTTGGCGGCGATTGCCTTTTCGTGCTTTGGTGACGTAGCGCAACCAACAACTACTAAGCAACACCAGCAGCAGACGGGCACAGCACTGGCGATCCCCCAGGCTAACCTTTGGATTTGTTGGACCTTTTTTATCAGCCTATGCGTGATTTGGACCATGTATGAGCAGTGGTCGAGCAACCTATCCGTCTTTATGACCGAACAGGGAATTTCAATGACCAAGTATAGTCTCCTGTGGACGATTAATGGGGTCCTCGTGGTGGTTTCCCAGCTAGTCTTATCATGGTTAAGTCGCTGGTACAACAATCCTTACATGTTGGTTTATATCGGGACGCTGACGATTGGCTTATCGTTTGTCCTCCTCTTGGCAGCCAAGTCATATGGTTGGTATATCCTGGCAATGGTGGTACTAACGATTGGGGAGGCAACGGTGATCCCGACGATGCCAGCAATCGTCAATAGTCTGTCTCCGGTCGCGGTAAAGGGTAAGTATCAGGGGATCCTGAATGCTTACTCGTCGTTAGGAAAGGCAATTGGTCCCTTGTTTGGTGGACTGGTGATTGGTGCTGCATCCTATCACTTCTTATTCATTGTTTGCGCAGTTGCAATTTTTGCAGTTGAAGCAATGATCTTACTGGTGGTCTTATTGAAGCGGCCGCAAACAAAGACATATTAGGGCTGCTATACAGCTTGTTAAATAAAATTAAGCAGTTAAGGACTTGCTAAGCGCTAACTGCTTTTTTTGTTTTTTAAAATAACTTTTTGAACAAATAGATGATCAATTCATCATACGTTAAGTTTAAAGTTTCACAAGAATTAGTAGCAATCAGACATACTCTAAGTACATGTGTAACAATTGCTATAAAACCAACCGGTACCATAAAAGCTAACATTCGGCAAACTTTGTGATAGTTTAAACATCGTAAAGCGATTGCAATTATTTAAGGAGATGTATTGTTATGAAAATCAAAGCTGCTGTTGTAGATAAGAAAGGTGCAAAGTTTGATATTCGTGACGACGTTGAATTAGCTGACATGCAAGCTGACGACCTCCAAGTTCACATGGTCGCAACTGGTATTTGCCACTCCGATGAAGCCCTTCGTAAGGGTGATGCCGAAATTGGTTACCCAATTATCTTAGGACACGAAGGTTCCGGGATTGTTGAAAAGGTTGGTCCTGAAGTTAAGGACTTCAAGCCTGGTGACCACGTAATCCTGTCATTCTATGGTTGTGGTAACTGTATCAACTGCTTGAAGGGTAAACCAACGAAGTGCTTGAACTACGCTGCTAACAACTTGTCAGGTGTTCGTCCTGACGGCAGTGCCCACTTCACTGAAGATGGCCACCAAGTTGATGACATGTTTGACCAATCATCATTCACGACGACCACCGTTGTTCGTGAACGGAATGCGGTTAAGGTACCTAAGGACCTTGACTTGCGGAAGCTTGGACCGCTGGGCTGTGGTTACGTAACTGGTTCTGGGACCGTCTTCAACACCTTGAAGCCTGAACCAGGTTCCACCATTGCCGTAACTGGTACTGGGGCCGTTGGCTTGGCTGCTATGATGGCTGGTAAGATTTCTGGCTGCACGAAGGTTATCGCAATTGACCGTGTTCCAGAACGGCTGAACCTCGCCAAGGAATTGGGTGCTACTGACGCTATCAACACTAACGACGAAGACATGGTTAAGGCTATCCAAAAGCTGACCGATGGCAAGGGTGTTGACTACATCGTTGATACCACTGGTGTTACTAAGGTTATGCAAGACGCTATCCAAGCCTTAGCACAAGGTGGTGTTCTGGCTGCCATTGCCGTTACTGCTCAACACATCGACGTTAACACTTGGAACGACCTTTGCCCAGCTGACCGGACAATCGTTGGTGTTAACATGGGTGACTCAATTCCACAAGTTGACATTCCACGTCTGATTGAATTCTACAAGCTCGGCATGTTCGACTTCGACAAGACCGAAAAGTTCTACGACTTCGACCAAATCAACGAAGCCAACGCTGACTCTGTATCTGGCAAGACCATCAAGCCAGTTCTGATCATCGACAAGGACTACAAGCCCGGCGAATAATTTGCCCAGTAAAGTTGGTTTAAGGCATTAGATAGTACGCTTGAAAGGAAGCAATAAAATGGCTACACCACACTACAAGATGTACATTAATGGTAAATTTGTTGATACAGATTCAGGTGAAAAGATTACCGTCATTAGTCCAAATGATGAAGCTGTCTTAGGGACCGTGCCAAGTGCGACGGTGGAAGAAACGCGGCAAGCAATCGACGCGGCCACTGAAGCCGAAAAGACTTGGCACCGGGTACCTGCACCAACCCGGGGGATGTACCTTCACAAGCTGGCGGAAGAAATTCGCAAGGATCCTGAACCGTGGATCAAGAATTTGCAAGTTGAGCAAGGTAAGATTCGTTCACTGGCTGAGACTGAAGTAAACTTCACCGCTGACTACTTTGACTACATGGCAGCAGCTGGTCGGACTTACAAGGGTGAGGTTATTCAATCCGATAACAAGGATGAGACGATTCTGTTGAAGCGGATGCCAATTGGTGTCATCGCTGGTATCCTGCCGTGGAACTTCCCATTCTTCCTGATTGCCCGGAAGATGGCCCCAGCTTTGGTAACTGGTAACACAATCGTATTGAAGCCAAGTTCTGACACCCCAATTGGTGCCCTTGAATTTGCTAAGCTCTGTGACAAGGTTGGTATCCCAGCCGGGGTTGTAAACTTTGTTACTGGACCAGGCTCGGTTGTTGGGAACGAACTTTCCAAGAACCCTAAGATCGGCATGGCCAGCTTGACTGGTTCTGTTGGCGCTGGTAAGCGGATCATGGCTGCCGCAGCTGACCACGTTGGTGAAGTTTCCCTTGAATTAGGTGGGAACGCTCCAGCTGTTGTTTGTGACGATGCTGATTTAGACGAAGCCGTTAACGACATCATCAACTCACGGTTCGACAACAACGGTGAACTTTGCAACAACGTTCAACGGGTATACGTCCAAGAAAACGTTGCTGACGAATTCATGGAAAAGCTGACTGCTGCTGTTAAGAAGATCACTGTTGGCGACACGGTTAAGAACCCTAAGATTGGCATGGGTCCACTGATCAACAAGGCCGCCCTTGAGAAGGTTGACAGCCAAGTAAAGCAAGCTGTTAAGGAAGGTGCCAAGGTTGTTACCGGTGGTAAGCCAGTTGACGGCAAGGGCTTCTTCTACGAACCAACAATCTTGACCAATGTCAAGCAGGATGGTTCTGCTATCCAAGACGAAATCTTCGGTCCAGTTCTGCCAGTTATGACCTTCAAGACCCTTGAAGAAGCCGTTGACATGTGCAACGACAGCACGATGGGCCTGACCTCTGGTATCTTTACCAAGAGCCTTGACCGGGCAGCCTACGCTGTTAACGAAATTCAAGCCGGTGAAACCTACGTCAACCGGAACTACTTCGAAGCTATGCAAGGTTACCACGCTGGTGTTAAGGAATCTGGTATCGGTGGTTCTGACGGTATGCACGGTATCCTTGAATGCACTGACACGAAGGTTGTTTACATCCAACGGCACCCTGAAGACATCTAACACTTCTCCTTTTATATACTAAGTATCTCCTAAAAAAGGGGGCACGACATTAGGCCGTGCCCCCTTTCTTTAGGTATAATGTTTGGAAAGATTTCCCGGGAAATTACAGCTCGTTAGCAACGATCTTGGAGCGGTCACCGAGCTTATCGTGGTCCAGCTCACTCATATTTTTGGCGGTTACCACCCCGGCGAGGATGGAATCATTGACGTTTAGGGCCGTCCGAGCCATGTCGATGATTGGGTCAATGGCAATTAGGACCCCCATGATGGCGACCGGCAGGTTCAACGTCCCGAGGACCATCAGGGCCGTAAAGGTAGCCCCACCACCAACGCCAGCGACCCCAAAGGAGGCAATGACGTCGATGGCAATTAGGGTTAAGATGAACTGCCAAGAGAAAACGTTGATGCCGACAGTTGGTGCAATAATGGTGGCAACCATTGATGGGTAGATTCCGGCACAGCCGTTTTGCCCAATTGTTAACCCAAAGCTGGCAGCAAAGTTAGCGACGGAGGAACTAATCCCCAGCGAGTCGCGTTGGATTTTAACGTTTAATGGCAATGTTCCGGCACTCGTCCGCGAAGTGAAGGCGAAGATTAGTGCTGGCCATGCCTTCTTGTAGTAAGTGACCGGGTTAATGCGGTTGGCGGCCAAGATGAGGGTGTGGACGATAAACATAGCGGCAATCGCTACGTAGGCGGCAACGATAAAGGTTCCTAATTTAGCAATGGAGGTAAAACTGCTGGTGGCGGTGGCCTTGACCATCAGGGCGAAAATACCGTACGGGGTCAGCTCAAGAACCATCTTTACTAAGCGGCTGACAATTGCTTGTAAGGCCGCGATTCCCTTGGCAAAAATCCGGGCCTCTTCTGGCTGGTGGTCACGGAGCCACAGGAAGGCCACTCCGACCATTAGGGAGAAGATTACGACGGCAATGGTGCTGGAAGACCGGGTGCCGGCGAAGTCAGCGAAGATGTTGGTGGGTAAAAGGTTGGTAATCTGCTGGGGCAGGGTCAGGCCCTTTAACGTGGCCTGGTGGGTCTTAATGGCGTCAATGGCCGTTGAGTTGGCCGCCATCCCCTTGATAAAGCTCGCCCCTTGGAGGTTAAAAGCTAAAACACTCATGATACCGATAAAGGAAGCGACGGCGGTAGTCGAAAGAAGGACGCCCAAGACGTTGGTAGTCATCTTCTTCAGGTTAGTCCGTTTCTTTAGGCGGGTGAAGGCGCCCACCAGGGAAACGAAGACCAGGGGGATCACCAGCATCTGCAGGAGGGCGATGTAGCCGTTGCCGACAATGTTGATCCAATCAATGGCCGTTGTGGCGGTTTTGCTGGTGGGCCCATAGGTGAGCTGAATGACGGCGCCACCGATAATGCCCAAGACCAGGGACAAAAAGACCAGCTTGTTAAAGCCCCAGTGGCGACGGTGAAGGTAAATCATGCCGGCCATGATGGCGGCGGCAATGATGATAATGATTAGTGCTTGCATTTTAATGCTCTCTTTCTTTAATTTACATAATTCCATAATTCGTTTAGCAACAAAAAAGAGTCCCCAGTGCGCGCACTCTGAGAACTCTTACTTGGAAAATATTTGTAACGGAAAAGCTACTTGTTGTTAACTTTGCCGTCTTCCCGCTGAGTAATCATAGGGTAACGCAAATAGCATGTTGGCATTCGCACAACATGCACAACAAGTAGCAGCCTTGGCAAAAATTGCGTTAGTCATAATGATTACTCCCTTCGTTTCTAAACTTGGCTATACTATACCGGCTTGGTTACTTTTTGTCAACAACAAAAGATAATTAATCCGGGAGTGGTCTTTTGGTATAGGATTAAGGTAAGACGAAAAAGGAGGAACAATAATGGATACAAAACAGTATCGGTATACCGGTAAAGATTTTAAAATCAAGCAGGCACCAACCTTTGTTGCCGACTCCAGTGACGAGCTGAAGAGCATCAAAAAGCGGGTCAAGCAGAACTTAAAACACATTCGGGAGGCCCAAAAGAAGATGTATGCTCGGCGGCACTACAGCGTCCTGGTCGTTTTTCAGGCCATGGATGCCGCAGGGAAGGACAGTATGATTGCTCACATCTTTTCAGGCGTTAACCCGGTCGGCTTTAAGGTGGCTAACTTTAAGCAGCCCACTTCCCAGGAACTGCGCCACGACTACCTCTGGCGGATCAACCGAGAGTTGCCGCTGCGTGGTGACATTGGGGTTTTTAACCGGTCCTACTACGAGGATGTTTTGGTGTCCCGAGTCCACCCCGAGATTATCTTGAATAGTAATCTTCCAGGCATTCACTCCCTTAAGGACGTGAATGACCACTTCTTTGAGAACCGCTACCAGGATATCCGGGAATATGAGAAGTACCTAACCCGTAATGGTTATATCGTCTTGAAGTTCTTCTTGCACGTTTCTAAGGATGAACAGAAGCGGCGGTTCTTAGCCCGGATCGACCGGCCGGAGAAGAACTGGAAGTTTTCGGCGGCAGATATTCGGGAACGTCAGTACTGGGATCAGTACCAGGCGGCCTATGAAAAGGCGATTGATGCCACCGCCACGAAGGAGAATCCCTGGTATGTTATCCCGGCGGACGATAAGTGGTATTCCCGGCTGATTGTTTCGGACATCATTACCAAGCGGATTGAGAAGCTGCCATTATCGTACCCCGAATTAACTGACCAGCAGGCGATTGAACTGAAGACCGCCCGGCAGCGTTTGTTGGATGAGAAATAATTGATAATGATATGACGCTAGTATTCGGCTTTGACGCGGACTAGCGTCTTTTATTTAGATACGAAAAAAAGCACCCGCCGAAACGAGTGCTTACTGATGGGCAGTCAGGGGATCGAACCCTGGACCCACGGATTAAGAGTCCGTTGCT
>CADFHB010000008.1 GCA_902834055.1 Lactobacillaceae bacterium
TTGCAGTTGCTGGAGCATTTTCACTTATTCTTTAATTTTTCGAATTACCTTCGCGGGAACGCCAACTACGACCGTGTTAGCTGGAACGTCCTTAGTGACGACCGCCCCGGCACCGACCACGGCATTTTCACCAACCGTGACCCCGGGCAGAATTTTGGCATCGGCGCCAATCCAGGCATTTTTCCTTACCCGCACCGGTTGTAGTTCCATTTCATGACGGAAGTGCGGATCAATCGGGTGGTTAGCACTAATCAGCTTTGCGCCGGGGCCAATTAGTACATCATCTTCAACGTAGACCCCACCGAGGTCTGAGAAGGTCGCTCCTGTGTTAATAAAGATACGCTTACCCAGGTGCGTATTAAAGCCATTATCGGTGAAGAAGGGCAACCGAATTTCCGTTGACGGATCAAGCGGTTCACCCATGATTTCACTCATCAATTGGTGAATCTCGGCGTCGCTATGTACGCCAGTATTGAGTTCCTGAATCAAGGGTTTATTCTTGGCAATTAGCCGTTTTTGTGAATTTGTTACGTAACGCGTTCAACCATCTTTACCACTCCTGGTTCAGTGGAGCAATTGTCAAATCTTGGATATCGGTCCCTGTAGGTGCATCAACCGCATATTCGACAGCTTTTGCCACTTCATCAGCCGGTAACTCCGTTTGGGCACGTACTGCCATTTCACCCTTCTGGATATCTGCATCGGCGATTCCACTAATCAGGTTAGAATGGACAGCCGCCGGGTAAATCGTGGTTGTCTTAATATTGGCCTTATCCTGGGCTGCTTCCAAGCGCAGTGTTGCCATGATTTCCCGTACCGCCCACTTACTTGCACAGTAGGGAGCGTAACCGGCATATGTCTTCAGACCAGCAACCGATGATGTTGCGATCACTTGACCATAGCCTTGTTTCTTAAAGACTGGTAAGACCGCCGCAATTCCGTAAAGGACCCCTTTTAGGTTAACATCAATCGTCCGGTCCCAATCATCAACCTTTAGTTCCGCTAACCGTGAACTAGGCATGATCCCCGCGTTAAGAAAAATAGCATCAACTCGGCCAAACTGTTCCACTGCGTATTCCACCAGGTCCTGGTTATTTGACCGACTAGTAACATCGGTCACCCGGTAGGTGGCCTGGCCACCATTATCCTTAATTTCGGCTGCAAGTTGACGTAGCTTATCCTCATGGCGCGCTCCGAGGACCAGCTTAGCTCCCGCCGCTGCCAGCCGTTTAACCGTAGCGGCCCCGATACCAGAAGAGGCGCCTGTAATTACGATTACTTTTCCTTTAATCATTGGCAACAACCTCCTTTTTTAGTTCTTTACCAGTTCAACGGTCGCTGCAGCAACATCGTCAGAAACCATCAGGTCAATCGGGTACTGGCCGTTATACTTAGCCTGATATGCAGCAGTAACGTTCTTAATCGTGGCCGAATCGCTCAGTGGGACGTACTTGACACTATAATTTTGCCCGTCAATGCCAACCTGGCCACCGTTTTTAACGCCAGCTACGTACCACTTCGTCTTAGTCGTCCCCTTAGCACCACGAATGTAGAGCTTGCCGTCAACCGTGACTTCCCATACCGGGTTGTCCTCCTCAAATGTCTGTTGGTCATCATTAAAAGGCCGGTTCTGTAGCGTCTGCACCCGGTTAAGGGTGGCGATTTCATCCTTCGTCCATTCTGTCATTTTGAGTTCCTCCTCACTTAATCTTCTTACCAATTTCATATGCTTGTTGGGCAAACCGACTGAGTTTACTTTGGTTCCATGAATCGTCCGCGTAGACGTCACCCAAGCTTGGCCAGCGCATGTACTTCTGTAACTTTTGCATGTGGAGTTTGATTGCGCCCAAGTCATCCTGGGTACCATAGCCACTGACCAAGACAACCGAGTGCTTTTCCTTGAGTTCATGGTTGTAGTTATAGAAACGGTCAATTACCGTCTTGAGTTGGGCGTTAATACCAAAGTAGTAGAGGGATGAAACCAGTACTACAACGTCAGCCTTAATTAGGTGGGGAATCACCTCTTCTTCGACCAGGTCATGATCAGTGATTCCCACTTCCATCCCCGGTTTCCTTCTTCAGTTGTAAGAAGTGCGGCTCACCATTACCTTGGAGACCAGCGTCAAAACGGTAAATGTCATTGCCAGCTACCTTAGCGCCCTTTTCAAAGGCGTCGGCCAGCTGCTTTGAAGTTCCTGGGTTGTGAGGACTACCAGTTAAAATTACGATCTTTGCCATCATTCTTCCTCCTCATCAATTAATTTTCATGATTAATTATATGGTGCTCTTTCCTGTTTGAAAATTACTTCTCTATCATGGTAGTATAAGCGTAACTTATACTAAGGAGGGTACGTTATGATTGATAATTACTTACTAGAGGGCCTGGTTGCCTTCGCCAAGGCGGGCACGCTCGCCAAAGCGGCGGCACAGTTATCAGTCACCCAGCCAGCCCTGACCAGGTCAATGAAAAAGATTGAAGATGAATTGGGCGTCCCTCTCTTCAACCGCCAGCCCAACCGGATCAGCCTTAATGAAACCGGAAAGTTTGCGGCAGCTGAAGCACAAAAGCTGCTTTGGACAAACCAGGCCTACGGAATAAAGGTCCAAAACTTTGCCCAGAGTCACGCCAAAATCAAGTTGGCGGCTGACGCCCCCGGCCCCTTGATCATTGCCCGGGCAGTCAAAGCCCCAAACGTCCTCATCCATGATGCCTTTATCAAAGACCGGTTTGCCGATCTCCTGAAAAGTGGGCAGTTCTCCCTCCTCCTCTTAAATCACTGCTTATCTGGGGAAGATTTCTCGTCAACTTACCTGGGGACCGAAAGTCTTGCCATCAACGTACCAGCTGATTCGCCCTTTGCGAAAGTGGACCAGCTCTCCTTTACCGATATGAAGGGAACAACCTTCCTCGTCGGTAAGAACGTTGGCTTTTGGGGCCAGCTCTTTGAAGATGAGATTCCAAACGGACGCTTCATTTACCAAGACGACTCGGCAGAATACAGTGAGCTCCTCGCCCACTCCAGCTTCCCCTTCTTCTCAACCAACCTGACAGTCCTCGATAAGCTTTGGGGGGCGGACCTGCCCAAAAACCGGGTGACGGTTCCCTTCACAGACCCAGTTGCCCACAAGCAGTTTTATGCCAACTATTTGGCCACTGATCGTCAGCGACTCACGCCCTTAATAGGCAAACTGCAGGATGTCTGGGCAACCGTTGACTAACATCGGTAAAAAGCGGATTTCAGCCGATATTCCTGTTATAATATAGGCAAAAAATTTGGAAAAGAGGTACTTTAATCCATGAAAATGCGCAGAATCGACCATATTGTCCTCACGGTCAGTGATCTGGAAGAATCAATGCGCTTCTACCATGAAGTCTTTGACATGCCCGTTATCGACCAACAGAGTAATGACCACTTAATCACCCTCCGGTGCGGCCACCAACTGATTCGTCTCCAGAAGGCGGACCGACCGACCAAACTAAAGGCGGCTAAGCCAACCGTGGGGACCGCTGACCTCTGCATGGTCGCCGGCGACAAGTTGGAAGACATCATCCACCACCTCAAGAGCTACTACGTCGACGTCATCGAAGGGCCAGTAGAAAAGCACGGGTCCGAGGGGGCAATGACCTCACTGTACGTCCATGACCCGGATAATAACCTGATTGAGATTAGTGTTTACAAGAACAAATAAAGTAAAAGAGCAGCGATTGCTTTCAACGATCGCTGCTCTTTTTTTATCAAATTATTTCCACAAGAATCAAGGCTACTACTAAAATAAGGATGGCCATCTTGCGGTGGTCCCGAATGTTGCCAAGAAAGTCGCGGACAACTGTCAACGGCAGGTAGGGACCCGGTGTCCGGGCACTGACCCAGTTCAAAGTTAAACCGAGCCGGCGACCGTAGCTGGCCGCCCGCAAAACATGGAAAGAGCTCGTCACCACGACGATTTTAGGGGCCCGGTGCGCCTGCCAGCGCTGCTCAATCAGGGTCAGGCAGTTTTCGAGGTTCTGCCAGGTATTCATTGCCCGCTTTTCCAGGAGAATTTTACTAGTGGGCACCCCTACCCCTTGTAAGTACCGGCCCATCGCGACCGCTTCGGCCACCTGGTCACCGTGGGCCACCCCACCGGTTACAATGATCAGGGCATCCGGATTTGCCTTCCACAGTTCAGCGGCCCGGTCTAAGCGCGCCGCCAGCACCGGTGGAACCTTTCCCCTATTAAGTGCCGCGCCCAAAACAATCAGAAAGTCAAAGTGGTCCGGAATTGGGACAAATCTCATCGACCAGGTGACCAGGATGAAGATAATCAGCGCCCCGGTGGTCAGACTATCCGTCACCACTGCCAGGAGCCAGGCCTGACGGACGAAGCCGCCCAGGGATTGCCGACCGAAGAACCATAATATTGGCAGACAGCCAAGCAGGTTGGCGCCCATTAAGAAGGCCGTCCAGAAGTTATACTTCAAGATTGCCCCGCGGTTCTTAAAGCGGCGGATCAGGATCAGGTAGATTGTGATGGCCCAGGTTAAAGCCGTCAGAATGGCCGTTAATAAGGCCGCAATGTTGGTATCCATCATGACCATCCCCTACTTATTCTGGTTCCGCCAGTGACGAAAGCGGTGAACCAGTTCACTCAGGACCAGGATCACAATGACCGCAATCGAAATGGCGTACCCCATTACCCCGAGGTGGTAGATGTGGGGATGTTGGGTACTATTTTCCACCAGTAAGGAGGAACCCAGGATAACGGCCGCTAAAATAATGACAATCAAGAAGCGGTTAGTGATCCGCTCCACCTGCTTAACCAACCGTTCCTGCCCCTGATAACGCAGTTTGAACTCAATATCACCATTGTTGATGGTATCGAGGACCGTATCGACCTTTTCGGGGAGCTGGCTGACGGATTCCAGCGTTACCAGGCTCTTGAAAAGGCCGTCATCAACCAGGTCACGGGCACGCAACTTTCGCTTTAGGTAGGCAAGCCCAAACGGCCGGGCAACTGCCATCATCGAAATATCAGGGTCGAGCTTGGCTACTGTTGACTCAAGCGTTCCAAAGGCCTTGACGAGGAGGGTGACTTCGGGCTTGATCTGCAGATTATTATCCTGACAGAGCTGAATAACCCGGTAAAGCATGTTTGCAAAATCAATCTGTCCTAACCCCTGGGCCATGTAGGGACGGAGAAAACTACCTAATTCCCTGGTGAAACGCTGCTCATTTACTTCCCCGACCTGGTTACAAATTCCCAGGATGGCCTCCGCAATCCGGTGACCATTTTTGCTGGTCAGGGCCAAAATCACCTCCGCAATGCCGTCTGCCATGACGGGGGTCAAGCGCCCCATCATGCCAAAGTCTAGGTAAACCAGGCGGTACGGCGGTAACTCCTCTTGTCGCTGATAGCGCACACTAGCGGCACCCCACCGCTTAGCCAGCTCTTTGGTCGTTTGCCGCTCACCAGCCTGCCCCTTGGCAAAAAGAATGTTGCCGGGGTGGGGGTCAGCGTGGAAGAAGCGGTCAACAAAGACCTGTTTCATAAAGTTCCGCACCAAACATTTCGCCAGGTACTTATTTTCCTTAACGACTTTCTCATCATCATCGTGGCCGAAACGGGTTCGAATGCTTTTCCCGACCATCGCCTGGTTGACCAGCACTTGAGGTGCGCAGTAGTCGCGATAAACCTTGGGAACCATAATAATACCGTCCCCGTTGTTAAGACGGTAGAACTCCTCCCCGTTTTGAACCTCATTCATCGTGTTGATCTCGCTTAACAGGGAGGCACTTAATTCATCAAGGGTCTTATCGAGGTCAACCACCATCTTGCCGGTCGGGACGTACTTAAACAGCTTAATTGCTTGGCGGAGCAGTGCCAGGTCGGTATTGACTAATTGGGTGACCGCTGGGTGTTGAACCTTCACCACCACCGGCGTCCCATCCTTCAGCTTGGCATGGTGGACCTGACCAATCGAGGCTGACGCAAACGGCTTTTCCTCAAATTCCGCAAAGACATCACCAATCTGTTTTCCGGTCGCCGCTGCGAACGTTTGCTGAACACTGGCAAACGGGTCGGCCTTAACCTGGTCCTGCAGTTGGTGAAAGGTTTTAATATAGGCCGGTGAAACAAGGTCGGGCCGCGTTGAAAGAATCTGTCCCAACTTGATAAAAGTTGGGCCCAGCTCCTGCAAGGCCGCACAAATTTCTTCAGGTGCCTCCTGGCGGTAGAAGTTTGAAAGAAAATGGTGTTTACGCATCACGGTCATAATTTCTTTTAGCCGGGCACTTCTTTTAACAGTCTGTCCCTGGTCATTACTCATTCGGTTCGCCCCCACAGATTAATTATTACAATTTTACCGCACTTTTTTATCAAATAGTTGGTCACCCAAAAAGTAAATTGATACAATAGATGTGAAATTAGAAATGAAAGCCTAGGTGAAGTATTTAATATGGATGCACTATGGTCATCTTATTGGTTTAGATTAGTTGTAATTATTTTGATTCTTCTTCTGGCCGCCCTCTTTACGCTGCTGGAATACTCAGTTGTTAAGGTCCGGCCAAGTGAGTTGGCGGAACTTCGTCAGACCCGAAAAGTCAAGCGGGCCATCCACATGGTTAACAACCTGAACGAGTACCTATCGACCGCCCAGGTTGGGGTTACCATGACCTCCTTGATTTTAGGGTGGATTGGTGACGAATTCATTACTGACCTCTTGTTAAAGATTCACTTGATTCCCGAAGACGTGTTGAAGCCGCTGGCCCCGGTTATCGGTGTCCTGATCTTCACCTTCTTCCACGCCGTCTTTACCGATCTGGTACCAAAGAACATGGCGATTGACCGGCCGGTGCCCATCCTGCTGGCAATTGTCCACCCCGTCCAGTTCTTCCACACGATCTTTTACCCATTTGTATGGTTGTTCGCGGTTGCCGCTGCGGGAATTACTAAGCTGCTTGGCTTTAACGTCCAGCCAGAGGAAGATACCTACTCCCAAAACGAAATCGTCACCCTTTCGCGGCAATCCGAAAAGGCCGGTGAAATGGACAAGGAAGACGTCCTCTTCATGCAGCGGGCCTTTGAAATGAACGACAAGGTCGCCGAAGACATTATGATTGACCGGACCCAACTGGCGGTCATTGATATCCAGGCCTCGATTGAGGACGCCGCTAAGCTGTACTTTGAAAAGAAGTTTACCCGGGTCCCCGTTGTTGCCAATAACGATAAGGACCACATCTTAGGGTACATTTTCTCCTACGATGTGATGCGGCAAAACCAAATCAACTCCCAGCAGTCAATTCGGACAATCATGCGGCGGATCCCCATCGTCTATGAGAACGAACCGATCACCAGTGTCCTGCAAACCATGGTTAAGAAGCAGGTCCCAATCGTTGTGGTTCAGGACGAATACGGTGGTACCTCTGGGATCATCACCGATAAGGATATCTACGAAGAGCTCTTTGGGACCGTGGGAGAAGAAATCGATCACGCTACCTCAGACATGATCGAGAAGAAGGACCCGGACGCTAAGGGGAACCCAACCTACGAAGTATCGGGAAAGATGCCACTCGACGACTTTGAACGTTACTTCCACACCAAGATTGCCCAGTTCGAAAAGTCAGAAGTCACGACCCTAACTGGTTTCTTCCTGGAACGCCAGTATGACTTAAAAGTCGGCCAACCAATTCGGGTTGACAACTTCTCATTCACGCCTTTAGACCTGCAGAACTCCTACGTGAAGAAGTTTAAGGTCGTCTACATCAAACCGAAGAAGAAGGATAAGGACGACGACCAGGATGACGACAAAAAGGAAAAGTAAGCTTGAATAGCAAAATGACGCAGACGTTGCCGGATTGATTTTGACTTCGGCACCCAACTATAAAAGGCCTCCAGCTCGACTGAAGGCCTTTTTATGTAGCAGGACTCATGCAACTGTTCCACCGTTTTCAGTTGTTTCCAGTATTATTTCCGTCATTACCAACTCGCTGGTATGGCTGACCGAGGCGTGGACCGCCCCGTTGAATGGTGACTTGGTGACTACCGGCGCGCCGAGCTGGTTATCCAGAATCTCGATATCTTGAAAACCGACCGCTTTTCCAATTCCGGTTCCCCAGGCTTTGGAAAACGACTCCTTTAATGACCACCGTCCGGCGAGGTACTCGTTGGCTCGCTGCCCAGTAAAGTGCTGGTACTGGGCAATTTCTTTGGAGGTTAAGATTCTTTGAACGTACTGGGGATGCTCTGCCGCCAGGTGAGCAACCCGTGATATCTCCGTTAGGTCAATGCCTAAACCCTTTATCATCCTGCGCCCCCTAACAGTTCATCGGTCGGCCCGGCACACAGTTACACTGAACCTGGTCTGGTGCGGTTGCCAGCTTCTTATCCAACGTTGCTTGCAAGTTTTTGATATCAGTCTTGCTCAACTCCACCTGGTTTAAGACATGGTTAAGCGTCCGGCCAACCCGGCGCTCGCAGATATTTTGAAACAGGTCGTCCGCTGCCTGACACATTGTCTCCTGCTCGGCAACTGCCGGATGGTAAATAAAGGCCCGGCCCCGCCGTGTCGTCGTCAGGGCACCCTTAGTGACTAGCCGGTGAAGGAGAGTCTTAATTGTCGCCGCCTTCCAGTCCACCTTTCGCTGGAGGATTTCCGTAACCTCCCGACTGGTCGTCTCGTCCAGGGTCCAAACGATCCGCATTACCCGCCACTCGGCCGGTGTAATTTGTAAATCCTTTGCCATGCACTTCACTCCCTATTGTTTACATATGTAGATATATTAATCTTAGCATCTTTTGATCCTTTTCGAAAGTATACCGATGGCCAATTGACATTCAGCGGAGTCTTGTTACACTTAACTACTGTTAATCTTTAGCTTAAGGAGTATTTTATTATTAAATGAAAGATCAACGTATTAGTCGAGCCCTTGTCATCATGGTCTTCGGGACCTTCTTCGGCCTCTTTTGTTCCACTTTGATGAACATCGCGATTCCGACCTTCATGAACGTCTTCCACATCTCGGAAGGACGGGTCCAGTGGGTAATTAACGGCTACATGCTAGTCAATGCCCTGATGATCCCGGTCAGTTCCTACCTCATCAAGCGCTTTTCCTTCCGTCATCTCTTCATCCTGTTTGCGGGAATTTTCCTCCTCGGAACGATCATGGGCGCGGCGGCAATGAGCTTTACCTTCATCGTCATTGCCCGAATGGTCCAGGCAATTGGAGCGGGGATGATGATGCCCCTCATTAACGTGCTCGCCATCCGCTATGCCAAGCCAGGGAAAAAGGGCCAAATCATGGGGATCATTGGTTTAGCCTTCAACTGTGCCCCTATCCTGGGCCCTGCCTTCTCTGGCTTCCTGTTGAATTACTTTTCCTGGCGCTACCTCTTTATCCTGATTTTGCCCTTTGCAATTGCCACGGTAATCTTGTCCTTTATTTTCTTACCGTACATCCCCCACAACGAATCACCACGCTTTAACATGGTTGGCCTGATCACCATCACGGTCGGCCTCTGGTCTCTGCTGATGGGGCTTTCCAACGTCTCCAACTACCAGCTAACCAGCTTTAATGTTGTTGGTTATATTGGGATTGGGTTAGTTGCCCTGGCCTTTTTCTACGTCAACCAGCGTCACAGTGACCATCAGTTGATCAACTTCCGTATCTTTGCCCACCGTCAATTCGTCCTGGCAACGGTAATTAACATGCTGATTACGGCCACCATGTACGGGAACACCATCCTGATTTCCCTCCTCGTCCAAGTCGTCCTGGGTAAGAGTACCGTTGTCTCGGCCATCAGTGTCCTGCCGGGGGCAATCCTCACCGGGCTACTGTCAACAACCAGTGGCCGCTTTTACGATATCTACCCAATCAAGGTCCTCGTCGGTGCCGGCCTGATTATTGACATTATCGGGACGACCTGCCAAGCAGCAATCGGGGCACGGAGCACTGTCCTGATGATTACCATTTTTCAGACGGTCCGGCAGTTTGGATTAGTGACCATGCTGATTCCCCTGCAAACGCAGGCCCTCTCCCTCTTGCCAAACGAGATTGTCCCGGACGCCGTCGCTACTTTTAACACGATGCGACAAATTGCGGCCTCGTTTGGGACGGCCTTAATCATCGCCGTGGTCGGGATCATTAATAACATCCTTCACTGTCAGTCATCCCACCTGGGAATCCAGAGTGGCTTTGCCTTCTGCCTGCTCTTTCTCCTGGTATCACTGTTCCTGAGCCAGAAGCTGTACCACAAGATTAGGAGAGCAAGTAATCAATAGAAACATGCCAGTTGAATAAAGCACCTCAAGATTGTTAGAAGTAGTTCTAACAATCTTGAGGTGCTTAAGTTTTTATATCATCATCTTTTATTCACGCGTTTTAGCTAATTCTGCTGTAATATTTTCTTCCATGTTTTCATATTTCTGATACATAAGTGCTGGAATAATAGCCAACCCATACATCAGAATTGTTACCCAGTTAAACGAAATTCCAATACCAACAAGAGCGTGAGCAGTTTGGGCATGGTTAGCAACATAACCGAACGCGGACATTATTCCACCATTCAATGCACCAGCGAGCCCCATACCCATCGACATGCAGAAGGAAGAGCCAATTGTGGTTAGTAAACCGGCCGCATTAACGCCATTCTTCCATTCACCATAGTCAACTGCTGATCCTAATAATGCAAATGGTAATGAACAGGCGATTCCAGAGCCAATATTGGCAATTACCCAGCCGATGATCGCCCCAGTAATGTTAAGGTGCGCAAACATAATAATGAACTGACCAAATACGGCGGTTGCTAAGCTTAATGCCCAGATATGACTCTTTGAGAAATACTTATTCATCAATGGAATGGAAATCATCCCTAATACTTGGATGATTGCAATGGAATTAAAGAATGTTACTAAACCCTTATTATGAAAATAATAAGTAAAGTAGTAAACCATCGACTGTTGGCGACCCTGTTGGGCAATCCAAAAAAGAAAGTTACCAGTAACAATAATAAACCAAGGCCAATTTTTATTCATTGCGTGAGCACTTTGACGAAGTGTGACCCGCTGACTGTTAGGCACAATAATACGTTCCCGAATATTAGCAAATGAAAAGAGTGTACCAATAACATTTAAGGTTGCAAACACAACAATAAAGATTCGGAAACCAAGCACATCGTTACCATGACCAAATAGTGCAACTAACGGTAGTGTCAATGAGTTGACAATAAATACTCCGGCCTGGGAACCAACCATCCGCCATGAATTAAGCTTAATTCGATCAACTGGCGAAGACGTAATTAACGTCAGAATCGTTGTGATTGGAGAATTAATACCTAGGAATAAGATTCCATAGATGATATAAACTATTCCACAATAAATTGCCTTTGCTTGTGAACTCAAGTCCGGTGCCCAAAATAAGAGAATAGCACTAGCGGCATAGGGAAGTGTCAGCCAAAGGAAAAATGGCCGAGCCTTTCCATATCTAGAATGAGTCATATCTATTAACGTCCCCCATACCGGTGCACCTACCGCATCGACTACCCGGGCGACTAGAAGAATAATACCGGTTGCAGCAGCCGATAAAGCGGCAACATCAGTAAAAAAATACATTAGATAACTATTAACAATAGTTGCTACAAGTTGACCCGAAAAGTCAAAGTTAGCATAACAGAGTTTTTCTAGAGCCCCAACTTTATCTTTACTTGACCCCCAAGGATAACTTTGCTTAACTTGCTTGTCCATTTTTAAACTCCTCCTTTGAAAGCTAATTCAATATGTTAAAAGCGCTACGCAAGCTTTGATATTCAGATTTCCTAATAAATAACGGTAGTTGAGATAAATTGGGTGTAAACGAAATTGTTTGACCACCAGCCAATTTAGCACCAGTGTAAGGGTTAACCCAATCGGTACCAGCAGGGAGGTAAATATGTTGAGTTTTTCTTTCTTCTTGCGAGTACAAAACTGGCGCAACCAGGATATTCGGGCCAAATAAGTACTCATCCTCTATATTCCATGCAACTTTATCTTCAGGGAAGTCATAAAATAGGGGACGAATTACGGGTGTCCCTTTTTCGTGAGCAGCCTTCATTTGTTCGGTAATGTATGGCTTTAAATTAGCCCTTAGTGTCATATACTTCCGCATAATAGCCAGGGCTTTATCACCATACGCCCATGGTTCGGTATCACCACCAGAAGGCATCTTACCACCGCCAATATTACTCAAGGGCTTTGTATGTGGCTCACGATCGCCATGCATTCGCATAACTGGACAGAATGTTGCAAATTCAAACCAACGAATTACTAATTCACGGAAGTGTGGGTCATCGTCAATTCCGCCATGAAAACCACCGATATCTGTTGTCCACCATGGGATTCCCGCAATTCCCATATTCAGGCCAATCGCTAACTGGTTCCGTAACGAACGAAAACTTGAATCAATATCCCCAGACCAAACAAGTGCTCCAAATTTCTGACTACCTGCCCAAGCTGACCGAACTAAATTAATGATTTTTCTTTTTCCAGCAGCCTTTTGACCGTCATAAACCATTTGTGAATATTTAACTGGGTAAAGATTACCAACTTGTAAATCACT
Organism: Lactobacillaceae bacterium; assembly: GCA_902834055.1. Next base: position 12,570 of record CADFHB010000008.1, read on the forward strand.
ACCTCTGTAATAGCGATAATTATCAAAATCGTAAATGGTATACTCTGGTTCAGCCTCATCCAACCAAAAAAGATCTACCCCCTGATCAGAGTAATTTTTCTTTAATAACTTCCAAAGGTATTTGCGTGCTGCTGGATTGGTAAAGTCAACAAATCCATTATTTCCAAGAAAGTCCATCGTAATTGGCACGCCACGTTCAACCTGGACCAAATACCCTTTTTCTTTCATTTCAGCATAATGACTGCTTGTTTGATCAACCGTTGGCCATACAGAAACCATTAACTTAATCCCCATTTGATGAAGTTCCTTAATCATTCCAGAAGGGTTAGGCCAATATTTTTTGTCAAAGGTATATTCCCCAGATTTTGGCCAGTGGAAATAGTCAATCACAATTACACTAATTGGTAAATCACGACGTTTAAACTCACGTGCCGCTGCCAATAACTCTTCCTGCGTTCGGTAGCGAAGTTTACACTGCCAGTACCCCATGCCGTAATCAGGCATCATTGGCACCTTACCTGTTACATCGGCATACTGTTCCTCAATTTCTCGTGGTGTGTCGCCAGCGGTAATCCAATAATCCATTTCCTTGGTCGAACGTGCATGCCAGAGTGTCATATTTTTAGCGAAACTAACATCACCAATAGCTGGATTATTCCAAAGAAAACCATATCCCTGACTCGAAAGAACAAATGGGACACTTGCCTGTGAGTTACGATGTGCTAACTCTAAATGGGCTGATTTTAGATTGAGAAAATCTTGTTGGTACTGGCCCATCCCAAATAATTTTTCTTTAGGATTTGCTTCAAAGCGGATTTTCAACTCATAATCTGCACCAATTTTTGGTATGAATTCCCGTGAATCGATGTTAAGGGCACTATTAAAATGATTTACTTTTTCACTATCAACACCCGCTGACATATCTGCTATTCTATTTCGCTGATAACCACGAAGAAGTTCCTTCCTATTTTGATTAAAAAAGCTGAGATTTTTAAATTGGTCAATTTTGGCGATTAATTTTCCATTAATAATTTCCCCGCTTTGCTGGTCTGAACTGATGGTAACTGAACCATATTGATGGTTAACTGGCTCAGTTAGTGCATTGTTGTTACCTGTATATTGGGGATACTTAGTTGATCGCACTCGAAAACTATTTTTACCCCATGGTTCAACCTGTAACAGCTCATTTCCATTACGTAAACATAAACAGTGTTCTTTTTCAAAAAGCATCTTGACACCCTCAATTCTTATTATTTCGTTTGAGCAATTTTAGTGTAAGCCTTTACAAAATTGCTTGAAACTAATAAAATTAGCAAAAAGGTATACAAATATAAAGTGAGGTGCACGATTTAATGGAAAAAGTATACAAATTCAACCTCAGCAAGCCATTTTCGTTTTTCAAAGCAGGTCACTACATTGCTGATGCTGGGTGGCAGCATAAGGATATTGTTAATGATTATGACTACGAATTGTTTCTCATGTTAAACGGAGCTGCATATATCAAAATTGGACAAACGAAGTATACTCTTCATCGCCATGACTGCTTACTAATTCCACCTCGTATTCGGCATGTTGGCTTTAAGAAATCCCCAAACAATACCATTTATTACTGGCTTCATTTTTTTCCGCAGGAATCCATTAGCTTTGAATATCTTCCTGAGCGTATTCATGCCGATGAAATCATAATTCCTCGCTTTTGTCACTTACATAATTTCACACGAATTACTCTCCTAATGCGTCAGTTACTTGATTCAGCAAACTCAGCTGAGGCATTACCATTAAACAGTGATTACTTCGTTTCCAGCATAGCAGCTGAGGTCAGTACGCAATACATACACGAATGTCGTAAACAGCGATCAGCAAAGGATACAAGCCGATACGAGTTAATCAAGAACTGGATTAGAATTCATGCAAAGGAAAATTTGACCGTTACTAAAGTGGCCAATAACTTCAATATTTCACCAACATATTTAGCTCATCTTTTTCAGACTCATGATCAACTAACGACTGTTCGTTATATCAATCAGGTTAGGATTCAACAAGCACAAGAATTGCTGCTAACAACAGATATGGCTGTTAAGCAAATTGCACTTGAACTCCATTTTGATAATGAAAAATACTTTTATCGCGTTTTCAAACAGGTTACAGGAACAACCGCCAGTCACTACAGAAATGCGTTTAACAAAACATACCTGAACAATATTAAAGTTGACCCCATAATTCCAAAACCATCTCATAAAGATGTTCGTATTTAGTAAAAGGAGGAGGATTAATATGAAGCCATCAAAACGAGTTAATTTTTGGCTTTTTCTTTTAATTATTATTATTGTCGATGCAATTATCATTTTTTATTCCAAACTGATTTAAACAATATAAATAAAGGGATGGAAAGAATTCAATACCTTCCATCCCTTTGTTCATAAAATACTTATAACGTTTTACCTAACCGTTTATGTTATAATATCAACGGTTTAGTTCACCTTGACTAATACCGGGGTTTTAAAAGCAATATCCCCATTTTGTCCCCGTCCAAACAAAACGTGCACACTAACTGCATTAATATGCTTGAAGAAGGGATTGGATTAGTTCTTTATGAAGTATCGTTTACAAAGTATTGTATTTGTCCTCGTTGCCTTTTTGCTCGGTTGCAACGAGTTTATGGTGGTGGGGGTCATCTCAAACATCGCCAAGAGTTATCACGCCTCCCTCTCAACGGTCGGCCTGCTGGTAACCATGTTTGCTTTGACCTATGCTATCTGCACGCCAATCTTAACGACGGTCACCAGCAAGTATGACCGCTTCAAGGTCCTGATGACCCTGATGGTAATTTTCCTGTGTGGTAACACGCTGACGGCCTGCTCACCCAACCTGGTTTGTCTCTTTGCTTCCCGGATCATTACCGCAGCAGTGGCGGGAGCCATTATTTCACTGATCCTGGTCTACGTCAGTATCATTGCCCCAATTCAGAAGCGATCGATGCTTGTGGCGACGGTCTTTTCGGGCTTCAGCACCGCTACCATTATTGGGGTACCAATTGGGACAACGATTAGCACCGCCTTTTCCTGGCACGCTAGTTTTGCCCTCATCAGTGTTCTCACCTTGATTATTACGGTCCTCCTGTTTTTCCTGGTACCCCGCAATACGAAACAGGCCAAGGGATCGATTAGGCACCAGCTCCAGTTGCTGCGGGACCCCCGAATCTTTTTAGGCATCGTAATTATGGTCACCTTGATGGCGGCCGAATACACCTTCTACACTTACATTCGGCCCATCATCACCGATGTTCTCCATTACAGCACCACCCAGCTAAACTGGCTACTGGGACTGGTTGGGGTCATGTTCATCATCGGTAACACCTGCGCCGGCATTATCTCGGGCCGCTACGGAACAAGCAAGATGCCGCTGATTAGTGGTGCCTGCCTCCTGCTCCTCTTATTAATGGGACTGTCCTTTACCAACGCATTCACCGGGATCATCCTCCTGTGCGTGATTTGCCTGGTCCTCGGCATCCCCGGTTCGGTCCTCCAGGTGATGTTCTTGAACGTCGCCGACCGTGACTACCCAGAGGCGATGAACCTGGCTTCCTCACTTAACCCGATCTGCACAAACGTTGGGGTGACGGTGGGGTCATTCACCGCTTCAGTTAGTGTCAACTCCCTGGCAATTGGTGAGATTGGTTACATCGGTGCCATCTTCGCAATCATTAGTACGATCGGTTCGGTACTTCTAATTCGCCAGGATAAATAATAAGAAAATCGGCTAACGAAATAGTGCTTTCGTTAGCCGATTTTCTTTAGAATTCGTTCGGTTTAGCAATGTAGTCGTCAACCCCGTTTGGATTGCCTGACCACTTGTACTTGTCATACCAAATGGAGTGCTTCTCTTCGTCTAATTCCGCAATTGCTTCCATCTCGTCCGCCGTCAGGGTGAAGTCATCAAGGTCACGGTTAGCCCGCATCCGTTCCGCATGGCTGGACTTAGGGATAATCACGAAGCCCTGTTGCAGTTCCCACCGCAAGATAACCTGGGCCGGATTCTTACCCTTTTCCTTAGCAATCCGGTTTATTACCGGGTTAGCCAGGGCCCGACCATTCCCCAGTGGTGACCAGGCCTCGAGCTGGATTTTATTTCCCTGACAGAAGGCCACCGTGTCGGGTTGGTGAATAAAGGGGTTAAACTCGATCTGGTTGACCGCCGGCATTACCTGGGCGTGATCCATCAGGTCAGTCAGGTGGTCCACATCAAAGTTGCAAACCCCGATCGCCCTTGCCTGACCATCCTTTAGAATCCCTTCCAAGGCGCGCCAGGATTCGTTGTACTTATCGAAAACTGGCCAGTGGAGAAGGAGCAAGTCGACGTAATCGGTCTGCAGGTCCCGAAGCTGCTGGTTGAAGGCCGACCGCAGCTTGTCATAGTCACCCTGGTCACCGTTAAAGATCTTAGTGGTTAGGAAGAAGTCACCACGCTTCTTTCCTGTCTCCTTAATCGCCTCTTGCAATCCCTGACCAACGCCACTTTCGTTACCATACTGTTTGGCAGTATCAAACAGGGTATAACCATTGGCGGCAGCGGTCCTTACCAAAGCGGCGGTATCATCCGGGTTGGTTTTCCAAACGCCCATTCCAATCTGCGGCATCTCAACGCCATTGTTTAGTTTTACTGTCTTTTCCAAATTAACATCCCTCTTTCCTATCAGTAAGTATACCATTTCTCCTAAGGCATGATATGATTATGATATTCCAAAAAGAATCGACTTGATAAAATGACAGACCAACTAGTAATCAAAAATTTTAAAACCGCAGTCATTGATGAACCCCTAAAGCGTCCCTTTGTTACCCACCTGCACAAGGTAACGGCGATCCACGCGGTCCAGGTGAAGCTGACCCTGGCCAACGGTCTAACCGGAACGGGTGCCGCCACCCCCAATGAAAAGGTAACTGGTGACACGATGAGTTCTTTGAAGGAGGCAATGGATTCCGTAATCGGGCCCCAACTGGTCGGCAAATCGCTCAACCACTTGGAAGAGTTGATGAACGACCTGGCAAGCGTAATTCGCTACAATGAACCAGCCAAGGCGGCCTTCGACATGGCCATTTATGACCTCCTGAGTCAGGTCACTAAAATGCCCCTCCCCGCCCTTCTCGGTGGTGCCAAGGAAGCGATGGAGACTGATTACACGATTAGTATCGGTAGTCAAAAGCAAATGATCGCTTCAGCCCGCGAACTGGTTGCTGAAGGCTTTACAGCGCTAAAAATCAAAATCGGCAACAGTCCCGTGACCGAAGACGTCGCCACCGTGACCGAAATTGCCGCAGCGGTCGGGCCCAAAATTTCTCTCCGCCTGGATGTTAACCAAGGATGGAGTTACAAGCAAGCGCGGCGGGCCCTGGCCATGCTAGAAGAACGGGACCTCAACATCGCCTTCGTTGAACAGCCACTGGCCGCCGACCGGATTGCGGAGACGGCCCGTTTGCGGATGCAGACGACGATCCCCATTATGTTAGACGAAAGCGTCTTTTCACCAGCCGACGCGCTCAAGGTGATCCGTGCTGACGCCGCCGACTATGTCAACATTAAGCTGATGAAGTGTGGGGGCCTCTTTCAGGCAGCCAAGATCAACGACCTCTGTGCCACGGCGGGGATTGGCTGCATGGTTGGCTGCATGATTGAATCTCAAGTCGGTCTCGCCGCTGGACTGGCTTTCGCACTGGGCCACCAAAACGTCAAGTTCATTGACCTTGACTCCTGCTTTATGGCCAAGGACTCTGCCATGACCCTAATTGGCAATGATGGGCCCAAATTGATGTTGAAGTGAGTTTAAGATAATTTTGGCGAGTGTGACAAACAAGAAAGTCCTCAGCAAGGTTGTGGTCTTGCTGAGGGCTTTTTACTGCTTTTGGTGTCGTGATTGCTTCACGCCTGGTATACTTCCCTGCCACCCACGAAGACGTGACAGATGTCTGTTTGTTCCGTCTGGTACATCAAGCGTTGGAAAATATCCGCTGTCGTAAGAGGCATCAGTGCACGGTGCATCCGGACAACCTGCAGGTCGGCGGCGTAGCCTTCCTGAATTACGCCCGCCTTTAAGTGCAGGGCCTGGGCACCACCTCGGGTCGCCAGGTAGAAGGCGTTGGCCATTGTGATCCGGGATTCTGGGACACCCCGATGCTCAGCTGGCAGGTGGTTATCAACCCCATCGGTCAACTGCTGTGACGACTTTACCGCTTGCCGGGCATTGTGGTAAAGACTTGGGGTGTACCCACCGGAGATGTCAGAGCCCAGGCCCAGTTTATTGCCCAGCTTTAGCATCTGCTTAACTGGAAGGACTCCGTTGCCAAAGTAGATATTCGAAATTGGGCAGTGGGCAATCGCCGTCCTTCTTTCTCGTAGGACCTGCCAGTCACCGGGAGTCAACTGGGTTCCGTGAGCCATGACGGCCCGGTCAGTAAGGAGACCGAAGTGGTCCATCACGGTCGTGTCGTGCTGACCGAAGCGCTCGATTGCGTAGCCGTGCTCCCAGTTGCTTTCACTAAGGTGGGATTGGACCGGTAGATCATACTGGTGGGCGAGCTGGCTCAGGCCAACCAATGCTTCATCGGTACAGCTGGGCACAAAACGCGGTGTAATCACTGGGGTAATCGTCTGCCTGGTCTGCCTTTGCATCTTCAGAACCGCTTGGATAAACTTTTCCGTTGACTGTAATGCGGCTTTAGCCGATGGATTGCGGTAATAATCAGGCGTCTGGTCCGGATTATCCATTACCACCTGACCAATAAAACCGCGTAATCCTTGACTAACGGCTTCTTTAGCGAGGGTCATATTCGCGGTGAAGTGAATTGTCCCAAACATCATTGCGGCCGTGGTCCCGTTGGCCAGCAGGGTGTGAACAAAGTCGTGATAGACCCGCTGGGCATAGGCGGGGTCGCTGAACTTAGTTTCCAGGGGAAAAGTATAGTGGTTAAGCCACTCAGCCAGGGGACGGTCAAGGGCTAGTCCTGCCTGTGGCCACTGGGGCGCGTGTACGTGGAGGTCAATGAAGCCCGGTAAGATGTATTGGTCGCTACCCAGCTCCAGAAGCCGGCCAGCCTGCCGGGCGCTTTGCAGCTGGCCAGCGTACTCCTGATCACTTGGCTGGAGGATTCGTTGAATGGCCCCATCCTGGTCAATCATAATCAGGGCGTCCTTAACTGCTTGAACGTTGTTAGGATCAGTTGCGGTGAAGTATGTTCCGCGAATTGTTAATTCTGCCATCGAAATACCCTCTTTATATTGTTTATTATAGTTTATAGAGAACTTTCATCGCTGTAAAGAGAACATTGTTCGTCATACTTTTCCGCATAAAAAAGGCACCGGTTCCGCACCGATGCTTATTTCATCCTAATTATCGGCCACCACGACTTTAGTCCCGGTCGGCAGGTCATGTTCAATCCACTTGGCATCATCAATTGACAGGCAGACACAGCCGGGTGAGCTAGGATGCTTCCCCTGTTGCTTTGCCAGACATTTGATGTAGTGGTGTTGGTCCGCTGTCGTGACAACCGAATGGAACATGTAGTTCCCGTTCCACGACAGGCAATAGTTGGCCCCTAGCCGCAAGTTCGGATTATAAACCCGGTCCATCCGGATATTGGAAGTGGTAAAGGTCCCCGTTGGCGTAGCACTAACCATCTTGTGCGTCTGGGGATCCTTTTGGTAAGCCCCCGCCGAGCTGTACATCGTGTACAAGAGCTTCTTTCCGCTATAGATGTAGGTGCGGTTGCCCTTCAGGCTAACCTTCACCCAGAGGTTGGGTCGACCATTCAGCTCGGGATAGGGAACTGTCTCGGAAGACTTGACCCAACTAATCGGCTGTCGCATGTGATTATTACTAGCGGCCGCTGTTATCCACGGCAGGGTTATACCCAGTGCAAACACCAATAGTATTAGCCAGCAATGCCGGATATGATAACTCATCCATTCTTCACTCCCTATTTTAGGCTAACACTACTAATGTACTCTTTTTACAGCCTGTTAACAACAAAAGCGCTAGGTAAATAAAGTCTACCTAACGCTTTTTAATCGATGTGGGTTACTTTTCAGCGCCCCAAACCTTCTTGGCAATGTTAAAGGCAGACCAGGCATTCGGCCAGCCAACGTAGAAGGCCAGTTGGGTGATGACCTCCACAATCTCTTCCTTGGTAACGCCATTGTCCTTAGCCGCCTGCATGTGGTATGGCAGCTGGGCAAAAGCCCCCTTAGTAATCAGGGCCGTGACCGTAATCATACTCCGGTCACGCGGCTTTAATTCCTTTTCCCGGGACCATACTTGGCCGAAGAGAACGTCATCGTTTAATTCCGCAAACTTGGGTGCAAAGTCACCCAGTTGGTCACGACCTGCTGTTTGTTTTTTAGCCATCGTTATCTCCTCCTACTTACTCAACTTGTTGTAGTAATCATCGTCAACCTTTTCGCACCATTCACTGGTCCCCTTTGTGATTGCAATGTGGGAGAACCAGGAGTCCTTAGTAGCACCGTGCCAGTGCTTGACTCCTTCGTGGATTGCGACCACATCACCGGGCTTCAGCAGTTGGGCGGGCTTACCCTCTTCTTGGTACCAGCCTTCGCCCGCCGTGACCAGCAGAATCTGGAAGCCGTCGTGGTGGATGTGCCAGTCGTTCTGGCAACCCGGTTCGAAATTGACATTCGACACGTTAATATCGATGTTATCGTCTGGTGAAACTAAGCCATTTAAATAACTAGTCCCGATAAAATACTTGGCATAGGCAACGTTCTTGTCACCAAAACCAAACATGTCATTTTTCACTGCTTCTTCATTCTTTGCCATGTGAAGGCCTCCTTAAAGTTGTTAACTTTACTTTAGACGCTCACGGCATTAATGTGAAATACTTATTTTAATTAATGGCTAATGCTCAAATTGTATTATAATTTACGGAGCCATGACATCAGGCTGGCGGGAGAATATGCTGGTTTGGCATGGGTCAGAACATGGTAGCCGTCCAGGACCGTTAGCTTCCCGTCATGGGCGATGAAGTCCTGCTGGTAGTTACCCGTATCACTCCACCCCGTTGAGAATGGTGCCACCTTCCCCTGGTAGCCCTGCAGCTTGGTCAACAGTGCCATCACCGGTGAGGCAATCTGCCCATCCCAGACCGGTCCACCCACCAGAATATCATCATAGTAAGACAGGTCAGGAAGCTTGGTGGTGATTTCCGGAAGGCGGTTGGTCTGCCGCTGCTTCTTGTAAATTGAATCCGTCGCCTCCATGTCCTGGGGGAAAGTCTGGTCCGCCACCTTAACCTGGAGGATATCAGCGCCCGTCATTTCATGAATTTGACTGGCTAACCGGGCTGTATTACCAAATTGAGAATAGTAAAGGATTAATGCTTGCTGTGCCATCATAAATCGCCCCTTGTTGTATAATTAATTTATTAAGAATTGGAGGCCCCACTAAATGGATACCCGCGTTTTAAAGTACTTTTTAACCGTTGCTGATACTAATAATATCACGAAAGCCGCCAAGCAGCTGCACATCACCCAGCCAACCCTCTCACGGCAAATCATGGAGTTAGAAAAAGAACTCGACGTCGCCCTCTTCGACCGGACCCAGCGTCAGCTCCAGTTAACGAAGGCTGGCGTCCTATTTCAACAGCGGGCAACCACCCTCCTCCAGCTGGTCGACCAAACCAAAGATGACCTCCACCAGCAGGAAAAGGAATTGGTAGGGTCCGTTAACCTGGGTTGCGTTGTCTCCCTCGTTTCCCCCTTCATGATGAAGATGGTAAACGACTTTCAAAAGGAGTATCCGGGGGTTCGCTTTAATATTTTCGATGGTGACGGTGACGCCCTCCGTCGCCAAATTGATGAGGGCCGGCTCGACCTAGCCTGCCTGATTGAGCCCGTCGAGGCGGCCAAGTATAACTACGTCGTCCTCCCCATTAAGGAGCAGTGGGGTCTCTTGATGCGCAGTGATGATTCCCTGGCGCAAAGAACCGCCATCAGCAAGAATGACCTTTATAAGCTGCCGTTGATCCTCCCCCACCGCAACATCGTCCGGGACGAGGTCAGTGATATCTTAAAGCTCGACCAGACGAAGCTCAACTGGATGGTGACCAACAACCTCCCCAGCAACACGATTGAGTTGATCCGGTCCGGTAACTATTACGCAATTGGCATTAAGGGGATCCAGGCATTGAGTGCGGACCCCGAAATCGCCTTTATCCCCTTCACCCCGAAGAAGGAAACTGGCCACCTCCTGATCTGGCGCAAAAACAACATGCTGGCCCCGGCGGCCGAGCGCTTCCTCCAGTTCGTGACCGAACGGAGTAACTAAAAAAGGGCCCCGCTATGAGTCATCACTAGCAGGTCCCCCTATAACAATTATTTAGTTAATTGTGCGTAAACGTATAGCACTTCGTCAGGACGGTAGTAACCATAAACTTCGCCGACCTTCTTGAAGCCATGCTTGGTAATCAAGTGTTGCATGATCTTGTTATCAATGTGGGTATCAATCCGGATGGTTTCAATATCTGTCCGGTGTTCCTTGATGTAGTCCAGGACAGAAACGAAGAGCTTTGAAGCGTACCCGTGACCGGTGTGTTTGGAGTGCACAGCAACCCGGTGAAGGACCACGTACTTATCGGTATCGATGATCCACTTACCCTTCATCTTAGCGTAAGATTCGTCTGGTCCGTCAACAACGGCAACGTAACCAACTGTTTGGTCATCGTCAGACTGCGCAAGAATTGCCCAACCGTTTTCGATGTCCTTCTTTACCACGTCTGCGTTTGGGTAATCGCCTTGCCATTGGTCAATTCCTTGTTCGGCCAATTGGTTGCTGCCGTCCTTTAAGATATCCATGATTTGGTCGTAGTCTTCCATGGTGGCTTTCTTTAATTTCATCGTTCGTACCTTCCCTTCTCGTTATTCTGGAATGATTTTAATTTATTCCGACTAAAAAACTTTATCACACTTTGGCCTTGTTTGCCAAGCGATTAACATTCAATTTAAAAGGAGTTTATAAAATGATTTTTCGTCGTAAATTTTGGCTACCACTCTTAGTAATCTTCTGTACCCTTATTTGGGCCCTTCCTGCCCACTCGGCGAAGTACGTTCAGTCAACAACGCCAACGATTTTCTTCCATGGCTACAACAGCGGCGCCCATGCCGAACAGTTCATGGTCGACGGCATTAAGCAGGCCGGGGTCAGCAAAACCAGTATCACCGCGGAGGTCGATGCTGATGGTAAGGTCACCCTGCTGGGCAATATCCCCCACAATGCAGTGAACCCCCTTGTCATGGTGAACTTTGAAAACAGCCGCAACACCGACTATACCATGCAGGGGCAGTGGGTCAAAAACGTTATTGTCAAGCTCCAGGACCGTTACCATTTCAAGAAGATTAACATCGAGGCCCACTCAATGGGCAACCTCGCCGTGATGTACTACCTCCTCCATAACGGGCAGAACCGTCACCTTCCCCAGATTCAAAAGCAGGCCGCAATGGCCGGAACCTTTGACGGGGCAATGGACTGGAACGAACCCGCCAACCTGACAATCAACCCGAAGACGGGCAAACCGTCCAAGGAAAACGCCTCCTTTAAGAAACTCCTCCCCCTGCGACGCACCTACCCCAAGCAAATCAAGGTTCTCAACCTCTACGGGGACCTCGGGAATGGCAACGACAGCCAGGTCAGCAACAACTCTAGTCGGACCCTCCGCTACCTGATCAACGGCCGGACAGCATCCTACAAGGAAGTTAAGATTACCGGGCCCAATGCTTCCCATGAGCTCCTCCACCATAACCCCCAGGTAAACCGGGTCCTCATCAAATTCTTCTGGGAAAAGTAGGCGGCACTGATGGAACTAACCTTATTAAGCCTTTACCAAAAGATGCACCGGAAGATGGGCCCTTCTGGCTGGTGGCCAGCTGATTCAAAGGAAGAAATCATCATTGGGGCCCTGATGATTCAAAACACTAACTGGCAGAATGCCGACAAGGCGGTTGCTAATTTCCAGCAAAAAACGGGGTTTGATCCGGAAAAAATAACCAATTTACCAATGACTGAGATCCAGCGTTTGGTGCGCCCGGCTGGCTTCTATAAGAATAAGAGCAAGGCGGTGGCTGCCGTTTTTTCCTGGCTCGCCCAGTTCAACTTCGACTACTCCCGGATCCACCAAAGCCTTGGCACTAACCTCCGGGGCACCCTGTTAAAACTGCACGGCGTCGGGGACGAGACAGCGGACGTCCTGCGCACCTACATTTTCGACGACCCCACCTTTATCGCTGATAAGTACGCCCGGACCTTGTTTACCAGGCTCGGGGTGCCCAATCTCAGTAATTACCAGTCGCTCGCCAAGCAGTGTTCGTTAGGGCCGGACTTCACGGTCGCCATGGCCCAGGACTTCCACGGCCTTATCGATGAGTTCGGCAAGCAGTACTTTCACCCCGCTACCAAGTTTGACCAGAGCTTTCTTTGCGGTGACCGGCTTATTTTATAGGGCAATTTGGCCCTTGATAATGCGCTGGGTCAGGTGGTCATAATGCTTGTAAAGGGCGGTGAAACGGCCGTGCCGTGTACTCTTTAGCCATGGCTTTTCGCGCCCACAGTAGTGGAGGATTACCGTGTTTTCAATTACCCAGTTGAGGTCCCACTCCCCGAAGCTGATGAGCTCGTACGTCCGCCCGTTGCGGGTGTCATAGTTATACTTTTCATCAGGGACCGACTTGATGTACTTGCCATACAAGGCGTTTAAGACGTCCTGGTCCGGTAAGAGGAGGATATGCTTACGAATGTAATCAAAGATGTCCGTTGCCCGGACCCGTTGCCGGATATTATCGAGGTTCATTAGCAGGACGCCGGAGTTGTAGTAACCGTCCGCATCGAAGTTTTGCAGGCGAATCTTGTTAATCACATCGGTGGTGTTGGTTAAGCCCGTATGAATTGCCGATGCATAGAGGTAGTTGGTCAGGTCCAGGCGGTAAAACTGGTCAAGGTTATTAATGCAGAGCGTATCAGCGTCCAGGTACAGGATCTTGTGGACGGTTGCGGGGAGCAGTTGGTGGGCCAACAGGCGGTAGTAGATGGTGGTCGGGTAGCGGTCCGTCACCGGCGCGTCGACAAAGAGCCCCTCGTCAACCAGCACCGGGTGGTAGGTCATCCCCAGGAGCTGACAAAGGTGGTCGATCTCGGCACCCTTTTCAAGCTTCCTTTTCTGCAAGACGTACACATCAATCTTTGTCGCCTGGGTGTTTAAGCTGATTGACAGCAAGACGGTTTCCAGCTGGCGGGCAAAACGGTCGTCAATCGAAAAAAGTAAATTCATGGTGGGTCCTCCTTAATAATTACAATTATAGCAAGAAGAGGCTTGCCCTAGTCAGGAAAATCCGTTAGTCTTAAAGCATTAACTAACTGAAGGAGTATCAGAGAATGACGCACGAACAACAAATTGCTGCGGTTAAGCGGTACACGATTGACAAGCTCGGCGAAGATAGTACCGGCCATGGGATGGACCATATCAACCGGGTCGTTAAGATGGCCAAGAAGATTGCCCTGGGCGAAGGGGTCGACCCCTTCCTTCCCGTTGCTGCCGCTTACCTCCACGACACGATTGACGAAAAGCTGGTGGCAAGCGTTGATGAAGCCAAGGAAGAACTGTGGACCTACTTGGAACAGAACGGTTTCGAAGCCAACGATATCTTCACCATCATGGACGTCATTGCCAATATCTCCTTTGCCCACACCCTCGATAAGGGTGAGGTCCACCTCAGTAAGGTTGGTCAAATCGTCCGTGATGCTGACTGGCTAGATGCAATCGGGGCAATCGGCATTATCCGGGCCATCTACTACGGTGGTGCCCACCATGAAAAGATTTACGACCCCCGGATCAAGCCGCGGGAAAACATGTCCCATGAGGAATACCGGAACCTTGATGACGAGACAATCATTAACCACTTCTCCGAGAAGATTCTCAAGCTGGCGGGGATGCTACAGACCCCAACAGCAAAGCAGATTGCGGTCCACCGCCAGGCCGTCTTGAAAGGCTTTCTCGCCGAATTCCATAACGAATGGGATAATAAATGTTAAAGAAGCTAAAAAGCATCAGAGCGCTCCCGACTAGTCACTAGGAGTACCCTGATGCTTTTTCGTTTCGCTTTAAAAATGCAGATTCAACAAACTAATAATGCAGTAAGTCATCCCACTGGCAATCACCGGTCCAGCGGCCACCCCCTTAAAGACGACCACACCGATGATGGTCCCTAAGACCAGGGCCACCGTTACCTGGGGCACCGCGGCCAATTGGTTAATGCCGTACTTGGAAAGAATGGCCACCGCAATTCCCGCCGCAATCGCAATCCATCCGGCCGGGTTCTTGAAGGCCTTAAAAAGGTCGTTAAAGGTAATCTGACCGGTCGCGATTGGGACCAGGATGGCGACCGAAATGATTGTCACGCCCCAGTTAATTCCCCGGCTCTGGATAACCGGCAACCACTTGGTAGTCATCGGCAGGAGCTTGAGGGCCATCACAACCACCGCCGCAATCACCAGCGACATGTTTTTTCCGAACAGGGCGATCAGTAAGACAACCCCTAAAAATAACCAACTTTCCATTTCATCCTCCAAACAAAAGGTGGGAAATACCTCCCCAGGATCGGCAACCGTGCCGCCGGAAGTTTATTTTCCACCCTTTTCTTTATTCTTTTTATTATGTTCACTTAGGTCGATTTCTACGGGGCCCTGTGGATTATCCGGGTGGTCATTTCCCGGTAAAATCTGCCGGGCGAGCCACCGGAAGGCCATTGCCAGCGGCGCCGTTAAAACGGCGTACAGTAATGCCGTCAAAATTGTGGACAGCAGGTCCAGCCGGATAAAGGCCAACCAGTCACCACCCGTTCGCCAACCGACAAGGCCAACAAAGATGAGGTTCAAGACCGCCTCCATGATGGCCGCCACGAGTGCTAACCAGATTAGTTGCTGGTGGCTGACCTTCTGCCGTAGCGGCAACTGCCAACCAATAATCCAGCCGATCAAGGCGGTAATGAGGACAAAGTTAACCAGCATCAACCAGTCCGCACTACCCAGCGCCAGTAATATTAAACAGGCAACGACGGCCGTAATGATTCCAGAAACGGTCCCAATAGCGATGGTAACCGCCACGGGGATCAAGCCGGCCAACGGCGCAATTAGCACCCCCGTGGGGGCAACAATCCGAAAACTCTCGATCCCCACCAAAACGGTTAGAATAGCAGCGATGATAATCATCCCCGCATACTTCAGCCAATTCTTCTTCATATCCATTACAGGGGCTTCTTAGTAGTGTCTTGCATCCAGGCAAGTGCTAAAGCACCCTGCCCAAGGTGAGTCCCAATTACTGGGCCAAAGTAGCCCAGCGCGAAGTCAATGTCGGGGTGCTCTGCCTGCAACTTATCCAGCCACTTTTGTCCGGCCTCTTCAGCATTGGCGTGAATAACCATTCCCCGTACCGGATAGTCAACCTTGGCTAACTTCTCATTAAAGATCTGCTCACAGCGCAACTTGGCCTTCTTCATCGAACGAACCTTTTCAAAGGCCTCAATCGAGTGGTTCGGGTTGTCGAATGACAGCAGTGGCTTAATCTTCAGGATTGACCCCACAAATGCGGAGGCGTTAGAAAGACGGCCGCCCCGGACCAGGTTCTGCAGGTCATCAACGACGAACAGGTCGTTGACCGTGTCACTCAGGGTCCTTAACTTAGTAATTACCTCGTCTGGGTCTTCATGTTCTTGGACCAGTTTAGCTGCTTCCAAGACGATGTAGTGCATTGGTTCAGAGGTAATGTGACAGTCAAACGGAATAATCTTGATTGTGTCCTTCATTTCCTCGGCAATTTGCGCAACGTTGCCCAAGAAGCCGGAAATGGAACCGGTCAAAAAGATACTGATGGCCGCGTCATAGCCGTCGTCAGCCAGTTTCTGGTAGAGTTCCATCATTTGACCAATCGATGGTTGGGAAGTACTTGGAAAAGAACTCGAGGTCTTCAGCAACTGGTAGAAGTCACCGGTTGAAATGTCGACCCCTTCACGGAAGTTTTTCCCATCAATCGAAAACGGAATTGGCACAACGTGAATGTTGTTTTTCGCTGCCTCTTCAGGAGTGATGTTGGCGGTGCTGTCCGTAACAACAGCAATTTTCATCTTATCTTCCTCCAAGTCGTTATAAATTTAATAGAATAATTGCAAATGATATTAGAAAATATCCATAATATAAGAAGCATACCACAAGAGCAGGCATAAACCAACTATTGTTTCCCCCACCAGAGTGCTTTGTTTTGGCGCTTCACTGGTAAAAACGTTATAATTAATACCGCACTTTTAATGAACGTAAAAAATAAAGGAGTAATTACAATGTCTTTTGATGGCTTCTTCACCCATGCCATAGTACACGAACTGAATACGACTTTAAAGACCGGTCGGGTGGCCCGGATCAGCCAACCATACCCTGCTGAATTAATCATGACCATTCGGGCCCAGCGTCACAACTATTCCCTCTTAATTTCTGCGAACCCGACCTACCCCCGGATTCAAATCACGACGGTCCCGTTCACGAATCCCGCCGTCCCCACTAACTTCACGATGACCCTTCGGAAGTACCTTGACGGGGCCATCCTGGAAAAGATCGAACAGGTTGGTAACGACCGGATCATCCGGCTCACCTTTAACACCCGCGATGAGCTCGGGGATAGTCAGAAACTCATCTTAGTTAGTGAAATCATGGCCCGCCACAGTAACATTTCCCTGGTCAATGATAAGACAGGCAAGATTATTGATACCATTAAGCACGTCGGCTCGGACCAGAACCGGGTTCGTCTTCTATTGCCGGGTGCCACCTTTGTCATGCCGCCGAAGCAGGACAAGGCCAACCCCTACTTGCCCAACCAGCTTTACAGTGATCTGGTCCGGGAGTTTTCTGACCCCCGTGACCTGGCCAAGCAGCTGCAAGACCATTATGAGGGGTTGGGCCATGATACGTCTTTAGACCTGGCCAACCGGCTTCTGGCCAGTGACCACCTGCCAACCACCTACCAGCAGTTTATCCACCACTTTGACAACCCAGACCCCGTTATCCTTGATGGCAAAAAGAAGCAGTTCATGGCCTTCCCACCAGCCGGGGCTGACGAAAACGCCATCCAGCACTTCTCAACGCTATCTGAAATGCTCGATAGTTACTACGCCCAGAAGGCCCAGCAGGACCGTTCCAAAGAACTGGCCGGGCAAGTAATCAAGGTCATTAAAAACGAACTCAAGAAGGACCGGCGCAAGGTTAAGAAGCTCAATAAACAGCTTGAAGACGCCAGCGAAGCGGATAAGTACCGGATCCGTGGCGAGATCCTGACCACCTACCTCGGTAAGTTGAAGCACGGGATGAAGGAAATCACCCTTCCTAACTTCTACGATGACAATAAGCCCCTTAAGATCAGCCTCTCCCCGGAGCTTTCCCCATCACGAAACGCCCAGAAGTACTTTACCAAGTACGATAAGTTGAAGAGCTCTGTAGCCTACGTCGACGAGCAGCTCAAGCTAACCAACGCGGAGATCGAATACTTTGAAAATATCCAGAATCAGATTGACCTTGCCTCGCCATCTGACATTCAGGAAATCCGTCTTGAGCTGCAAGAGGAAGGCTACATCAAGAACAAGAAGAAGGGCAAGAAGCGGCGCAAGGTCCGGGTCAGCAAGCCCGAACAGTTCCACACGAGCGATGGGACCCTTGTGCTTGTCGGTAAGAACAACCTGCAAAACGACCGCCTCAGTTTTAAAATCGCCAACAAGAATGAAATCTGGCTGCACGTCAAGGACATCCCTGGTTCCCACGTTGTAATCCGTGATACCCACCCAAGTGATCAGACCATTCTGGAGGCGGCCCAACTGGCAGCCTACTTCTCAAAGGGACGTGATTCCGACAACGTACCCGTTGACTACCTGCCGGTCAAGCGCCTCCACAAGCCAAACGGTGCTAAGCCCGGTTTCGTTACTTTCACCGGCCAAAAGACTTTATATGTGACGCCGCACAAACTGAATAACTAGTTAATTTTGCCAATGACCACGCCCTTTTTCTGGGCGTGGCTTTTTGGTTTAAATGGTTGGTGTTTTAGTTTAGTTAAAGTAAATATTCTCTTCTAAAGCCGCCTCCATAAAAAAAGCTCCCCAGCAGATGGAGAGCTAATTGTTTATTTAACTGGTTGGTTTAACCAGTGCCAAATCTTGTGGCCTACGGGAGTTTTAACCAGCCGTTGCTTGCGGAGTAAGTTTGTTTCGAGGTAGTGGACAATATTCATTAAAATCACCCTACTTTTCTAAATAACTAAGTGGTTTTTGAACATTTACCTTGGTCCCCTGGTACTTCTTGTTGATCCACTGTTGAATCTGGTGGTTGTGGTACAGGGTTACCAGTTTCTTGTAACGAGCATTGTTGCGGTTCTTCTCGGCGGTTGCCAGGACGTTGATGTTGTCCTTGGTGCTTTGGTCCACCTTTTCGTGATAGATAGAATCCTTCAGTACGTTTAGGTGCCCCGTCAAGGCGATCGTATTCCCAATCAGGACCAGGTCGGTCGACTTTAGGACCCGGGGACCCGTTGTATCGTCGATTTCCTTAAACTTGAGGTGCTTCGGGTTAGCGGCAATCTCGTTTGTCCCGCTCGTGGCCCCAAAACTCTTCTTTAGCTTGATTAAACCAGCGCTTTGCAAGAGGAGAAGACCCCGGGCCGTGTTGGCCGGGTTATTGGCGATTGCCACCGTGGCGCCATCCGGAACCTGACTAATCTTCTTGTAGCGGTCGGAGTAAATCCCCATTGGTTCCAGGTAGGTGGTCCCGAGGGCCGCTAACTGACCATTCTTGTTTTCCTTATTGTAGGCCTGGAGGTAGGACCAGGACTGGAAGGCATTAACATCAATCTGGCCGTTCGCCGTCGCCTTGTTCAAAGCAACCGGGTCGGTAAAGTCCTTAACCCGGATCTTAAGCCCCGCCTGCTTGGCCTCCTTGCTCTTCGCAATGTGCTGCCAAACCTGGACGTCCGGGCCAATCGTCCCAATGGTAATCTCCTTATTACCGAGTGGGCCACCATTGCTGGCAAAGCCGAGGCCGACCGCTGCCGCCAGGACAACGATGATCCCGATCACCCACCACCAAATTTTACGTCTTCTCTTCTTGCGCATGCCAATCTTCCTCTCTTATTTCGTCAACTAGTCAACAACGTGCCGTTCAAATGGCTTATCGGAAATTCCCTCGCTCAAAATCTTCTTAGACCATTCCTTAGCGGAGAATAGTGAGTGGTCACGGTAATTCCCACAGGTCTTGATTGTCGTTCCCTGAACGTCTTCCCACTTTGTCTTGTAGGCAATTTCCTCTAATGATGACTTCAGGGCCTTGGCAACTTCGGTAGTTGAGTGTTCACCCCAGGTAATCAAGTGGAAGCCGGTCCGGCAGCCAAATGGTGAGCAGTCAATGACCCCGTCCAAGCGGTCCCGCAGCAAACCAGCCAGCAGGTGTTCAATCGTGTGTAAACCAGCGGTTGGGATGGCGTTTTCGTTTGGTTGGACTAACCGCAAGTCGTAGTTACTAATCTTGTCGCCCTTTGGCCCTTCTTCAACCGTAATCAAACGAACGTATGGTGCCTTAACCTTAGTGTGATCCAACGTAAAACTTTCAACTTTAGCCATAATAATGATCTCCTTTAATTAATTCTTTAGTCCCAAACTTCTTCTGCAATCTTCTTAATCAGTTTTAACTTTGCCCATTCTTGATCTTCCGTTAAAATATTACCTTCTTCCGTTGATGCGAACCCACATTGGGGACTCAGGCACAGGTTTGCCAAGGGAACGTGTTCGGCCGCCTCGTGAATTCGTTTAACCACCTTTTTCTCATCCTCAAGTTCTCCTGACTTTGAAGTAACCAATCCCAAGACGATCCGGACATCCGGACGATTATTCCAAATCGTGGCCAGCGGTGAGAAGTCCCCCGCCCGGTCGGAATCATACTCCAGGAAGAATCCGTCGTAGTTAAGCTGGGCGAGGTACTTGGCCACCGGCCCGTAGCCACCAGAGAAGAGGAAAGTTGACTTGAAATTCCCCCGACAGATGTGGGTCGTCACGGTCAGGTCTGCCGGCAGGTCGGCCAGGGCACCGTTGATAACGGTCACCGCATCCTCTGCCAGCTGAACATACTTGGCATGTTCAGCTTCCTGATCAGCGGTTTCGTTGAGCTTACTGATGAGGAAGGCCCAGGTCGTATCGTCGATCTGGAGGTAGCGGCAACCCAGCTCGTAGAAGTGCTTGATGGTTTTGTTATAGGCCGTTGCCAAGTCGGCGAGGTAGTCAGCCCGCTGGTCATAAAACTCTGGCCAGTTGTCCGACCGGTTATCCCGGAAAAGCATTGTTGGTGATGGGATGGTTTGCTTAACTACCGTCCCCTCACCAGCGGCTTGCTGGGCGAACTGGAAGGCCGCGAAGAATGGGTGATCAGGGTTGTAGGCCACCTTCCCCGCTAATTCGGCGTTGTCCGTCCGGGTCTTGGCGCCGTGGAACTTATAACTCTTCTGGTAGTCATACTTGGCAACCCCCTTCAGGCCGCAAAGGAAGTCGAGGTGCCACCAGCTCCGCCGAAATTCACCATCGGTCACCGCGTGAAGGCCCACCACCTTTTCCTTATTGATCAGGTCGGTGATGCATTCGTCGGTGACCGCCTTTAAGGTGGCCTCGTCAATGTCACCTGCCTTGTACTTGGCCCGGGCCTCCTTCAACTTAGCTGGTCGTAAGAAACTGCCGACAATATCGTAATGGTATGGTGCTTGTAATTTTTCACTCATGTTCAATTCTCCCCTTCACGTCAAAATGAGAAGATGGTTAAAAGCAAAAACGTCCCTAGGAAAGACTACTGTGCCTTTCCTAGGGACGTTAGAAATTCATTAACGTGATACCACCCTAATTTGGTAGGGACTCACATCCCCACCCTCAATAGGTACACCGTATGGTAGACCTAGACTTGCTATCGGTCGTCAACCGTGGATTACTTACCGTAGCTCGCAATCACAACTTGCTCCAAGACCATCTTCGTGAGCCGCTGACTCATCACCTCTCAGCACTGGTGATTCTCTGTAAAGTCATTAGAACACTACTCATCTTTTCTAAGCGTTTCTTAATTTGATTGTCATTATTGTATAATCCACGTTAATGAATGTCAAGGGTGAAATTTAATTTTTTGAACTACGAGTATATCTGCTTAACGACTAAGAGAACCACTGCTTCAATTGCAAAACCTAAAAGTAATACTAAACTTTCCATATTAAAAAACGCTCCTTAAAAAGTCTTTGATCAAGCGGCATTCGCGAATGAGTGCTAGGTAACCGCTTTCATGATTGATTATAACACTTAATGAACATTTTTCAAAAACTCATCAATTATTAGCACCCGTGCTTTATAAAGAGCATCAGTGTCTAATTTTATTTTCTATATGAACTGCATCCGGGCGCCGATAATCTTCTCGACCGCCGGAACACCGTTTTTAACGTGGAGCGCTTTGAATGGGAAGGTCGCCCGGTAGGTGGCACTGCCGGATGGGCCCTCGTGTTTCAAGAACTCGTTAATGTCCGCGCTCTGTGCCCGCCCGGTAAGGATCCGGGTCAAAATGGCAGAGAGATTTAACCCCAGGGCCTTGGCCAAAAAGGCAATCTCCGGCAGTGGCATCGGCTGGACACCGACCTGCTTAAAACCGCCGCTCGCCTGTTTTTCAAAGATCACCTGGTAGAGGCCCGGAACCGACTGCCCCGCAATCGCGGCCATACTCTGGTCATTTAACTTCTGGTTATCGGCATTATCCAGCTCGGCCGGGTAACGGATCGCCGTTGACTCGTATTCAAGTTGGTCGACGGAAAGTAGGTTGGTGATGGTCCCCAGCGGGTAGGCATACTTGCCATCGTAGAGGAAGTTAAAGGAAACCAGCTGGTTAGAATAGTCATCCAGCATTGACAGGTCATCATCCGGAATCACCACGAGCTGGCTTTCAATTTGGTCCTTCTTAAGTGCCGCCAGAAGGTCACCGTAACTGGCGGGCACGAACAAAAACTGCGGCTGCTCAATTCGCAGGATCTGCAGGATGTTTTCCGTCGTGGCCGGCTCAATGTAGCGCTTGTCCGCCAGTGAGTAGCTCAGGGTAACTGAACTGGGGTTGGAATTGACCACTACCGTGTGGAAGTGGTCGGCCTTTAATTGGCGCATCACCATGGCGACAAAGTAGTCCCCGGCGTTACTCATCCCCAGCCGCAGGCCCCCAGTTCCGATAATCATCGCACTCGGCTGGGCCGTCTTGGTGGCCTCGTTTTCGGACTCAAGTGCGGAGTAGAAGCTCCCGGTGTGCTGGGTGAACTCCCCACCGGAGGGCTCGATCTCCTTATACTTGGTCATCAACTTGTGGTCCTCATACATCTGGTAGACCTGCTCCGGAGTCGTCTTCCACAGGCGGGCAATCAGTTGGTTGCTCAGGCCGTTATACTTGGCCTTAATCAACACCGGCTCCTTCTGCGGGTGTTCGATGATCTCTTCAATTAGCAACCGCATCCGGTTGATCTGGTCAAAGTAGAAGGGATCAATCTTCGTCATCTCGGCGAGTTCATCGACCGAATAGCCCCGCTTCATCGCCTCAATCAGGACGAAGATCCGCCCCGCAGCCGGGTGGACAAGCTTCATGACGAGTTCATCATCAGAGAGCTTCTCCTGGGCTAACAGGTGGAAATCGGTCGGTTCCTTGTAGCGGGACTCAATGGCCTTGAACAGGGCCTCAATCGGGCTGCGGCCAATCCCAAAGGCCGTCCCCACCGACTTCTTCTCAGTTGTCAGCTGCTGGTCGGCTTCGGGAACCGCATCAAAACCCCACATCGGCACCCGGGCCGCAATGTGGTCCATCGTCGGTTCGACGAGGGCGGCGTGGTTAACGTAGTCCTTACCGAGGTCAATATTACGCAGGAGCGAACCCGCGTACAGCTGGGCACAGACCTTAGCAATCGGGTACCCCGTCGACTGGGCAACAAAGGCCGTCATCCGGTCGAAGTAGGCACTGTTCTTGATCACGTAGAACTTATCATTTTCCGGGTTAAGGGCAAACTGGACGTGGTTGACCCCCACAATCCGCAGCTTGCGAGTAATCGCAAAGGCCGTGTCCCGCATGTCCTGAATTTGCCGGTCTAAGAGGGTCTGCGGCGGGTTAAAGGCAATCGAGTCACCAGCGTGAATACCGATTGGGTCCATGTCTTCAACCATCGAAAGCATCATCATTGTCCCCGACTGGTCACGCTGGACGACCACCTCAATTTCCTTAAAGCCCGCCAGGCTCTGCTGAACAAAGACCTGGTCGGCCCGCGACTGCTTTAGGCACTTCTGGACGGCCGGGGCCAACTCCCGCTGGTCATGGACAATCTGTCGGGTGCTGCTGCTCTTGGGAAGGACCGACCGGATAATGACCGGGTAACCAATCTTACGGGCCTCTTCTAGGGCGTCCTGGTAGGTATTGACGGTGACGATGGCCTTCGTCGGCGCGTCCATCGCGTGGAGGGTCCGACTAAGCAGGACCGGGTTATTGATCTGCCGGATGGTCCCTTCCGGAATGCCCAGCAGGCGGATGTTTCTTTCCTGGATAATCCCCTTGTCAAGCAGCTTCTGGGTCAGTTCGAAGGCGCGCCGGTTCCCCAAAGTTGGGAGGATCGCGTGAGGCTTGTATTGGTCAATGATGCGGATCAGGTTATCGACCTCCAGTGGGCCCACACAAGCGTGGTCAATGATGTCGCTGCTTTCCAGACTTACCGAAAAGGGATTGTCATCGACGAGGATGGTGTGGACGCCTAGTTGGTGGAATTCAGTGGCCACCTGGTAGGTTGCCGAGTCGAGTTCATCCCCGTGTTGGACATCGTTGGCCCCGGCCCCGATAATCAGGACGGAACGAACTTCTTTTGTCATTACCGTTGCGCCTCCCTCCGGGTCATGATCTCAATAAATTCATCAAATAGGCCGTTTGTCTCGTCGGGCCCAGGTGCCCCGTCCGGGAAGAACTGGACGGAAAACGCCGGGTACTGCCGGTGACGCAGGCCCTGAATACTGTTATCCAACATGTCGACATAGGTGATGAAGAGCTTGGAGCGGTCGATCGTCGTCCGGTCCACCTGGTAGCCCCCACCCTGGGTTGCGTAGACAATGTGGTCCGTCACAATCTCGTGCAGGGGGTGGTTCATCCCGTGGTGCTCAACCGGCAGGCGCTTGACCTGGGCCCCGTTCGCCATTGCAAAGAGCTCATGGCCCAGGCCAATTGCAAAGAGGGGCACCTTTTCTTCCACTTCCCGAATCATCTTCAGGACCGACGCCTTCAGTTTGTTGGGATCCCCCGGGCCGGTCGACAGGACAACCCCGTCTGGATCTAGGCGGAGGATCTCATCCGTTGTTGCCGTGTACGGCAGGACGGTGACGTTGCACTTCCGCCGGCTTAGTTGTCGCAGGACCCCGTTCTTCAGGCCGAAGTCAATAACGACAACGCTCTTCCCCACTCCCGGATTCGGGTAGGGCTTAGGCGTGGCCACCTGGGCCACCTGCTGGCTCGTCAGGACCGTGGCGTGGAGCTGGTCGAAGGCGTGGTCATCAGGGACAGGCACAATACTCCCCTTCAACGGCTTCCCGGCAGCACGGAGCTTATGAACAATGGCCCGGGTGTCAACGTTACTGATCCCTGGAATGTTCATCTGCTTTAAGTACTGGTCCAGGGTCAGCCGGCGGACGTTGTTAGTCGCCACGTTGGAGAGCGACCGGACCACAACCCCCTTGATTGTCGGGACAATTGTCTCATAGATGTTGCGCTGAATCCCGTAGCTCCCGATATTAGGTTGGGTAAAAATCAAAATCTGATTATTGTAGATTTGGTTGGTGACGATCTCCTGGTAACCAGTCATGCTGGTGTTAAAAACTACTTCGCCAAAGGTCACGGCCGGGGCGCCAAAACCATCGCCGGCAAAGATAGACCCATCTTCAAATATGAGGTATCGTGATGCCATTAATAATCCCCCTCTTGAGCAGGTTACGTTTTGCTCACTTATTCACTCTTCCAATTATATACGACTTGGTGCTTTCTGTTAATTAGAATCCGTCTTGTCCAGCTTATCCAGCATTTTCTGAAAGTAGTCGGGCAGTGGGGTCGTAAACACCATTTCTTTTCCCGTCCGGGGGTGTTTAAAGCCGAGCAGCCGGGCGTGAAGGTACTGGCCCGCCCCCGGGAGGGTCTTCCGCGGACCATACAGGGGGTCCCCAGCAAGCGGGTGGCCAATCGACTTCATGTGGACCCGGATCTGGTGGGTCCGGCCCGTCTCCAGCCGGCAGGAAACTAGCGTGTAGTGCCGGTAACGCTTCAACACCTTGAAGTGGGTAACGGCGTGCCGTCCGTCACTGACGATGGCCTGTTTCTTCCGGTCCTTTCTTGACCGCCCAATCGGCGCGTCAATGGTCCCCTGGTCGTCCTTAATGACACCATGCACCAGCGCCACGTACTCCCGCTTATTGGTTTTGGCCTTTAATTGGGCAGCCAAGGAGCGATGGGCCATGTCGTTTTTGGCCACCATCAAAAGGCCTGAGGTGTCCTTGTCAATCCGGTGAACAATCCCGGGACGAAATTCCCCATTGATTGTCGAGAGTGGGCAGTGGTGCAAGAGGGCGTTAACGAGGGTGTGATTGGGGTGCCCCGGTGCCGGGTGGACCACCATCCCCTGGGGCTTATTTACGACCACCACGTCATCGTCTTCGTAAACGATGTCGAGGGGGATATTCTCGGACTCCAGGTCAATCTTCTGGGGCTTTTCTGGCTCGATAGTCACCTCATCACCGACCGCAAGCTTGTATTTGGGCTTAACCGGGTGCCCATTAACCTTTACGTTCCCGTCACCGATCCATTTTTGAATCTGTGAGCGGGAATACTGGTTGAAGTGGTGACCCAGTTGCTTATCAATTCGCCCGGTCATCCCCTCTTCAACCACTAACCGTAAATTTTCTTCCATACTATTCCTCTTCCTCACGAATAATGATAATGACCAACCAAACGACGCCGATCGTCAGGCAGCAGTCCGCCACGTTAAAGACGGGAAAGTTCATAAACAGGGTTTCAAACATGTCAACCACGTAGCCGTGCTGAAGGCGGTCAATAAAGTTACCAACCGCTCCGGCGAGGATGAGGCTCAGTGGCCACAGGAGGCGCGGGTTGTGGCGCCAGCGATAGAACAGGTAGAGGATGACCGCTAAGGCGACCACGGTCACCACTGAAAAGAACCACTGCTGCCCTTCCAGGATACTCCACGCGGCACCGTAGTTTCGCAGGTTCGTCAGAGCAAGGACGTGGGGAATCAAGGGATGGGCGGTGTTTAAGGCCACGTTAGCAACCACCCAGTGCTTCACCAGCTGGTCGAGAGCCACCAGGACAATGGCTAGGATTAAGGAAATAACCACGGTCATGACTGGGCCCCTTCTTTTTCCTGGCGGTCAAGCAGGGCCTGGAGGCGGCGAATGGCCTTGTTCGTGAAGGTGAAGTTGAGAACCTCGCCGTTGACTGTCATTGACATCGTATGTTTAGTAAAATGGGGTTGGCGGATGTCAGCCAGTGGAATCACCAGGTAGTCCTTCTGCAGGAGGCGACTAAAGGTCATCTTGGTTGGCGTCACCACTACGGTCCGCCGCTTGATCTCTAAGAATACCAGGACAGCGAAGATGACGAACAGGACGGCCGTGATCCACTGAAAATGAGTAATTTCCAACCAGATAATCAGGCCCGCCAAGAAAATAATGAAGGTCCAGCACCAGGAAATAATGGTCCCGGTCAGGTCTGGTTGATAAAAATAACGTATTTCTTCTTCCATTTATGATTAACATCCTTCCGATGAGGTGATTTTTAATGATTAAAATTTATACTGACGCGGCAACCAAGGGTAACCCGGGGCCAACCGGCTTAGGAGTCCTAATCCTTTTCAACCACCAGCAGTACCAGCTGACGAAGACGGTCGCCAGAGCTGATAACCACAGTGGCGAGTTCGCGGCGGCCACGTTTGGCTTTCAGTACCTTTGTGACCACTTTGCTGGCGAACAAACAGTCCTATTCTACACCGATAGCCGCTTACTTAGTGACGCAATTGGCAAAAATTATACAAAACATTACCAAGCACAGCTCGCTACCCTGAACCGGTTGATTGACCACTTCCCGACCGTCGTCACCCGGTGGGTCCCCGACAGTCAAAATGCCGGTGCCCACCACCTTGCCAACCAGGCCCTGAAGAGTCTGGAATAATACCGCTATTAGTATACCAAAAGTTCCCGAAACGACCAAAAGCTGTGTCCTAAGGGTATGCGCCAAACAAAATAAGTTATACAATGAAGGTAAATTTAGTTTGGGGGAAGAACATTGAAGAAACAATCAACTACTATTATTTCAATTATCCTAATTATCATCATTGCCATTTTTGCGGTTGCTAACACGGCATCCGTGGCGGTAAACCTCCTGTTTGCCAAGTTCCAGCTGCCGTTAATTCTCTTGATTTTGGTCTGCTTCTTAATCGGGGCCCTAATCATCTACCTCCTCTCCTTCTCAAATCACTTGAAACAGGATAAGGAGCTCAAGGAGTTGCGGGCCAGCAAGGTTGACCCCAAGCAGCTGCAAAAGCTGCAGAATCAGGTCAAGGACCTGTTAAAGGAAAACGCCCGCTTGAAGGAAACCAACGCCCAGCTCAAGAAGGCCGCTGACAAGCCAGCAGGTGGCAGTCAACAAAACTAGTTACCTAATGTGAATATGAAAAGGCAAGGTGTCACAATTTATGGCACCTTGCCTTTTTTCTGAGGTTGTTACATCCAAAATGCTATTCCGTTACGCCGGTCTTGAAGATGGCGATTCCGTGAACATCATACTTTTCGTTGTTGGTCTTCTTACCACTGGCCACGTCGATGATGTACTGGATAAACTTCGCTGCCAAGTCATCCATCGATTCGTTCATCAACTGGCCGGCGTCAAAGTCGATCCAACGCGGCTTAAGGTTAGCGATATAGGAGTTGGAAGAAACCTTAACCGTTGGAACGTAGGTGGCAAATGGCGTCCCCCGTCCCGTGGTAAACAGGACCATCTGACAGTCCGCCGAAGCCTCGGCCGATGAAGAAACTAGGTCATTACCGGGTGCCTGTAGCAAGTTCAGACCCTTAGTCTTAATCTTGTCCCCGTACTTTAAGACGTCGTTAACGGCGGACGTCCCGGACTTTTGGGTACAGCCAAGCGACTTATCTTCCAGGGTTGAGATCCCGCCAGCCTTGTTACCCGGTGACGGGTTCTCGTAAATCGGCTGGTGGAAGCGCTCGAAGTAGGCCTTAAAGTTGTTAATCAAGTTGACCGTCTTGTCAAAGGTCTTTTCGTCCTTGGCCCGGGACATCAGGATTGTCTCGGCACCAAACATTTCTGGAACTTCGGACAGGACCGTGGTCCCACCCTGAGCGGCAACAAAGTCGGAGAGCCGCCCCAAAAGCGGGTTGGCGGTTACCCCGGAGAGCCCATCAGAGCCCCCACACTTCAAACCAATCTTCAATTCACTCAGTGGTTGTGGCGTCCGCTGGTCGTCCTTGACTGCCGCGTTCAGTTCTTCCAGCATTGCTAAGCCATCAGTGATCTCATCATCACTGTCGGCGGATGACAAGAACTTGATCCGGTCCGTATCGATACTCCCGTTGGCCTCTTGAAGAGCAGCTTTCATTTGGGCCAGCTCGTCATCGTCGGCACAGCCCAGGCCACAAATCAGGACAGCCCCGGCGTTAGGTTGCAAGGCTGCGTCCACAAGGATCTTCCGTGCCCGCTTATAGTTATCCTGGGGCGTGTCAATTCCGTAAGTGTGCTTAAGGGGCACGACGTTATCGAAGTTACCGTTGTCCGGGTGCAGGGCCTTGAACTGGGTGACCAGCGGGTCAATCAGTTCACTAACCGAGCCAACAACTGGGATAATGTAGAGGTCGTTTCGGATGCCGACCTTGCCGTTTGGTCGCTTGTAACCCATGAATTTCCGGTCGTCCTTGCCGACCTTCGTTGTGATCTTAATTGGCTTGTAGCTGTATTCCAACTCACCAGAAAGGTTCGTTGCGATGTTGTGAATGTGAACATGTTCCCCACGTTTAATGTCCTGGGTTGCGTGACCGATCGGGTAACCATACTTGATGATGTCGGCACCCTTCTTGATGTCCTCCAGGGCGATCTTATGGCCCCGAGTGATGTCTTCCAGGGTGGTTACGTCACCGTGGTTGGCGGTCTTTAAAACCGTTCCCTTTGGCAGGTCCTGCAGAGCGACCGCAACGGAATCATGTTCATCCAAAATAATGAAATTATTCATTATTCATAACTCCTTTTACTTCTCATTCCGAATCCGCAGCAGTTCTTCATGGAACTTCTTGGCGTTTTCAGTTACTTGGTCGTAGTCACCATCAGCACCAGGGC
>CADFHB010000009.1 GCA_902834055.1 Lactobacillaceae bacterium
CGTGTACTGCGCTGCAGCATTTTCAACTATATAAGGGACTTATGTCACAGCCCCTAGATTTTAAGATTACTTGTTGAATGTCCCGTTTTCCACTGCGCGGATAAAGTCCGCTAGGTGCTTGTAGTAAACGTCCGGGTTGTCAACCATGTGGTGGTGACCCCCGTTGGGCGTCGTGACCAGTTGTGAGTTAGGAATCAAGCTGTCCATTGTCCGGGCGGTGGCCAGTGGCATTGTTTCGTGTTCCCCAAAGGTTAATAGGGTTGGTACCTTGATGTTCTTAAGTTGGTCGCGGAAGTGCCAATCCTTAAGCTTTCCGGTAATCACGAATTCATTATCCCCTTGGAAGACATGGTAGACGGCGTCCCCACCAAGGTTCTTGATGTGGTAAAGCTTTGAAGGTTGCTTGCGGTCCACGTACTGTTCGTTCATCACTTGAACGTATTCTTGGTACTTAGGGTTGCTGTAGTCGTTTTTCGCTTCGCATTCCTTCATGAAGGCCACAGCGTCTGCCGGCAGGGTCTTTTCCCGAAGTGCGTTGACGTGTTCAACATACTCATCAATGTCATCAACCATCGATGAAATGATGGCCCCCTTGAGGTGTTGACCGTACTTAACGGCGTATTCCTGGACTAACAGGCCCCCCCAGCTTTGGCCAATTAGGTAGAAGTTGTCGAGACCCAGTTTTTGGCGAACTTCGTCGACTTCGTCTAAGAAGTAGTCGTAGGTTAGGTACTTCTTGGCGATTGCGGGGTCGTCGTAGTTGGGCTGATCTGAATACAGGGAGCCTAGCTGGTCATACATCGTAACCTGGACGTTTAACCCCTGCTTTTTCAACTGGTCAGCCGTATCTTCCCAGTATTCGTGGCTACCACCGGGGCCGCCGTGAAGGGCAAGCAGGTGAATATCACCTTCACCCTGGGTATTGGTCCAGAGGTGGTAACCATTATCGAGCGTGATAATTTTTGTGCCAGTTTCCATTTCTCATTCTCTCCTTCTTACACTTTAATTAAGTGAATAATTACAATTTTACCGCAAATCAAGCGTAAAAGCGAAGAGAACGGGTTGGGACTAGAGTTGGGAAACACCCGGAATCGTTAGGTGGGCGTTTTGGACCGGCAGGCGGTAGCTGATGTCCTCGTTGCCACGCAGCGTGAACCCATAGTCGGTAGCGTAGATGATTAACTCTAGCTGGTGGCCCGCGACCAGCTGGTGAAAGATAGGCTGGAGGTCGAAGTTGACGGTCACTAATTGGCCGGCGAACAAGTCGTCAACATGCCGGGCGTCATGACGGTTTTGGAGGTTAATATGACCGTGGCTGATCACCTTGTAGTCGGTGGCCGTCTTTTGTAAACGGAATTCGCGGAGGTCATCGGCTTGCCAGTGGTAGCCCAGTGGTAAACCACCCCGGTTCATAATGACTGGTGAGGTGGTTAAACGTTTGTCACTTCCCCGGTCGATTAGTTCGGCGCTCAAAAGACCGTGGTCAGCTGATGAGGCTACTTGGACGGTAAGATGGGGGGTTCCCCGGAGGAGCTGGTCACTGATTACGGGGGCGCTGATAAAGTGACGACTAAACTTTCCGTCATCCTTGTACAGGGCTGCCTGCCACTTAGCCGGTGATTGACACCACGCTGTGTAGTCGCCGGCCGACTGGTGGTCATTAAATGATTGCACATCAGTCCGGGGGTTCGGGGAGGTTGTTAGGTGGCTGCCGCTAAGGTAGTAGGTGGTTTCCTTGCCGGCCGTCCACTGGTCATAGCTGTGCCAGGTTTCGGGTGTCGTATTGGATTGGACCAGGACGTCGGGAAGAAGGTCATCCGCATGGTTGTCGACTCCCAGGAGTTTATTGGCTAGCCAGAGGTTGACCATCTCAGAAAAGTCGAGGGATTGGAAGGCATTAATGTAGATGTGTTGTCCCTGGTGGAGGATCAACTTGCTGGTTACCGGCAGCTTAGCAAGGCCGTCCGCTAGCGCCTTTACGTTACTTGGTTCCACGTTATTGTCGTTTAGTCCATGAACCATCATGACCGCGGCCTTGATGTTGCCAATCTGGGGACGGTAATTCCGGGCGGCCCAGAAGTCGTTATAGTTACCAGTTTGGCGGTCCATGGCTTGGCCCATTTGGCTAACGTACTGTAAGTAGCGGCCCTTAACCCGTTGGAAGTCAGCGGGTCGTTTTGTCCGGCTGAAGGTTTCGTCGGCTAGGGTGTCGGCGTCTTCACCCTGAAAGCCCCCGGCAGCGCGGACAAGGCCATTTTCCCGGTAGTAATCGTACCAACTTGAAATGGCAGCTTCGGAAATGATTGCCTTTAAACCGGGAACGCCGGTGGTCGCCACCGCGGTAGCGAGGGTGCCAAGGTAAGACCGACCCGTCATCGCAACGTTACCATTACACCAGTTAGCATTGATGGTTGCGCCGCTGTGCCGGTCAGTGAAGGCCCGGCGGTCACCGTGTAACCATTCCACCACGGCCTTCATTGAAGCCGTTTGTTCGGGTGAACCACAGGTCTGAAAGCCATCAGAGTCCTTGGTGCCAATCCCCGAAGCGTAGACGACTGCATAGCCCCGGACGGCAAGGTAGCTGTTAAGGGTGTAAGCTGGTGTCGAAGAGAAGGTTTCGGTTGCCCGCTGGGCTGTCCCCGTTACGGTATGGTAGGCAAAGTGGGTTGGAAAATGCTCTTCATCCGGGGCAACGACCCCGGCGTCCTTATGTGTTAAGGACCGGTTAACGTCATGGGTGGCCTTGACGCCCCATTCGTCATTAGTCCCCTGGTTATAAGGACTGGCGGTAAAGACTGCCGGGACCTTCTTAAGGTTGGACTCCCGGGGCCGCATGATTTCAACCTTCATGAGGTCAGCATGGCCGTCAAAGTCGGTATCAAGGTCGGTCTCCACGTAAACGACTTCCCGGATAAAGTCGTGGGGGTCATAGCAGGCCACCGGCTTGCCATTAAAGAGGACTGGCTTTTGGTTCGCCGGAAGCTGGTAGGTCCAGGTCAGAAAACCGTGGGCAGTCAGCATGTCGAGCCAGGACTGGCCATTTTTGCCCCGGGTGTTGAGGAGCAGGTAAAAGGCGTCAATGACGGTTGAACTGGTCCAGCTAGTCGTATCCACCATTGCCAGGTTAAAGTCTTGCCAGGCCGTCACCGGCTGGTCTAGCTGAAAGTCGATTTCCGGCTCAAAGTCCAGTAGTTGCAGAGCCACCCGGTAGAAGACAGCGGTGGTTAGCGCCGGCTTGGCGGCTAGCCAGTCATCGAAGGCCTGGTCAGGGGTTGCTAACAGGTCGTGCAGCCATTCCTTGCTGGTGATGGGACTGTCAACTGCCAAGTGGGTCCGGGTCAGCAGGGTTTCAAACAGGGTGGCTGGACTAAGTTGGTCTTCTTCGTCCCCCTTGAGCAGGCGCAGGGTCTTTAATTCGGCCCTCTTTTGCTGCGGGTTGGTCTTAGCGATACTAAATTGGTTAATCTTCATAGGACACACCTCACCATTCTAAATTCTCGTCCCCCTTTATTATCGCACTCTTATAAGTACTTTTGGGGATTTTACGGCTTTCGGGGCCGACTTTTGGTCTAATAAACGGTATAATTTAGGTGCGTAAATTACAGTGTAGTGAGGGATGACAATGACGAACAAACTGATGGAATTTCGCCACGTTAGTCAACGCTTTGGCGATAACGTGGTCTTAAAAGACATTGACTTTGAAATTGAGGCGGGAAAGTTCTACACCTTGCTAGGACCGTCTGGGTCGGGGAAGACGACCATCCTCCGTTTAATTGCGGGTTTTGACCAGCCGACGGGCGGTGAGATCCTCTTTGACGGCCAACGGATCAATGACGTGCCGGCAAACCAGCGGCAGGTTAATACGGTCTTTCAAGACTACGCGCTTTTTCCCCACATGAATGTTGCCGAAAACGTGGCCTTTGGTTTGCAGATCAAGGGGCTAAAGAAGGCGGTAATCCAACAAAAGGTCGCTGCTGCACTAAAGTTGGTTCAACTAGACGGCTATGGTGACCGGGAGATTACGGCGATGTCCGGTGGTCAGCGCCAGCGGGTAGCAATTGCCCGGGCAATCGTCAATGAACCCAAGGTCCTCCTCCTTGATGAGGCCTTGTCGGCGCTGGACCACAAATTGCGGGTGCAGATGCAAACGGAGCTTCGCCAGCTGCAGCGTAAACTGGGGATTACCTTTATCTTTGTTACCCACGACCAGGAAGAGGCCCTGGCCATGAGCGACCAGATCATGATTATCAACGACGGGACGATCCAACAGAGTGGGACTCCGGTTGATATCTATGATGAGCCGCTCAACCACTTTGTTGCTGACTTTATCGGTGAAAGCAACATCGTTCCCGGAATCATGAAGGCCGATTACCTGGTGTCAATCAATGGTCAGGACTTTGAGTGTGTGGACGCGGGGATGAAACCTAACGAACGGGTAGAAGTGGTAATCCGGCCTGAAGACTTAGACATTACCAACGTAGAGGAGGGCCAACTGGTGGGGACCGTTGACACCCAACTTTTTCGGGGCGTGGATTATCAAATTACCGTCCACGATGTCCGGGGCCACACGTGGAAGATCAACTCTATCCACAAGACCACGGTCGGTGCCAAGGTCGGAATTAGTTTTGACCCCGAAGATATTCACGTGATGCGCTATAACGAAACCGAGGACGATTTTGATGCCCGATTGGATAGTTACGAGGAGGACGACTGATGCGGCAGAAAACACTTTTTATCGTTCCCTATGCGCTGTGGATTGTTCTCTTTGTTGTTGCCCCCCTGGTGTTGATCTTTTACCAGTCCTTCTTTGACATCAGTGGGCACCTGACATTAGGCAACTATGCAGATTACCTAACGTCAAGCGTCTACTTGAAGATGACCTTTAACTCGGTTTGGTACGCCTTTTTAATTACCCTTGTTACGCTCGTGATTTCTTATCCCACGGCTTACGTGTTAAACCACCTACCAAACAAACAGTTCTGGCTCCTGCTGGTAATCTTGCCCACGTGGATTAACCTGCTGCTCAAGACTTACGCCTTTATTGGCCTCTTTAGCCGGACCGGCTCGATCAACCAGTTTTTGCAGTTTGTTGGTTTGGGGAGTCACCAGCTCCTCTTTACCGACGCCAGTTTTATGTTTGTCGCGGCTTACATTGAGATCCCCTTCATGGTTTTACCAATCTTTAACTCCCTGGCGGAGATTAACCCGTCTTTGATTAATGCTAGCAAGGACTTGGGAGCGAGTTCGTGGCAGACTTTTTCGAAGGTGGTCTTGCCACTATCGATGCCGGGGGTCAAGGCCGGCATCCAAGCCGTCTTTATCCCGTCGCTCTCCCTCTTCATGATTACCCGGCTGATTGGCGGTAACCGGGTTATTACCCTGGGGACGGCAATTGAGGAGCACTTCTTGACGACCCAGAATTGGGGGATGGGGTCGACAATTGGGGTGATCCTCATTATTGCCATGTTTATTGTGATGTTCGTAACCGGTGAAGCAAAGCAGAAGGGAGGTCGGGTCCGGTGAGAAAACGTCATTTAACTTGGTCGGGGCTCTACCTGGCCCTGGTCTTCATTATCTTATATGCGCCGATCGCCTACCTGGTGGTCTTCTCCTTTAGTGCGGGGACGACGATGGAAAAGTACCACGGTTTTTCCTTGCGTCACTATGCGGACCTGTTTGCAGACACTCGGATGATCACGATTATCTTTAACACCATCATCATTGCCCTATTAGCATCATTGGTGGCAACTATCATTGGGACGCTGGGGGCCCTGGCAATTAAGGATACCCACGGGAAGGTGCGCAATAGTCTCTTATCCTTCAACAACGTCTTGATGGTTTCGCCAGATGTGATCATCGGAGCCAGTTTCTTGATCTTCTTTACCATGCTCGGGGTCCAGCTGGGCTTTATCTCGGTCCTGCTTAGTCATATTGCCTTTTGCATCCCGATCGTGGTGTTGATGGTCCTGCCGAAAATTAATGAACTGTCACCGACCCTGGTCGATGCCGCCTATGATCTCGGCGCCACCCGCTGGCAGGCCTTTTCCCAGGTTGTGTTACCGGCGATAACCCCCGGCATTTGGGCTGGTTATTTTATGGCCTTAACCTATTCCCTTGATGACTTTGCGGTGACCTTCTTTGTGACGGGGAATGGTTTTACCACCTTGTCAGTAGAAATTTATTCCCGGGCCCGGCAGGGAATTAACCTTGAAATCAATGCCTTATCCGCTTTGATGTTTGTCGTTTCCCTCCTCCTGGTGGTTGGCTACTACTTCATCAGCAAGCACGGTAGCCGGCGTCACCGGGTAGTTACCGTTAAGGAGGGGGATGCACAATGAAAAAATTACTGGCCGTAATCAGTGGCATCCTCGTCCTCTGCTTAGCCCTCGCGCTAGGAAATGTGGCCCTCAACCGGCGACATGGTCAGGGGTCTAACCGGCTGTTGACCATTTACAACTGGGGTGACTACATTGACCCCGCTTTGATTACCAAGTTTGAAAAAGAAACTGGCTACCAGGTTGACTATGAGACCTTTGATAGCAATGAGTCCATGTTGACTAAGATTCGCCAGGGGGGTACCAACTATGACCTGGTAGTGCCAAGTGAGTACACGGTGCAGCGGATGAAAAAGGAGCATTTGTTGGCCCCACTGGACCACCGGCGCTTGACTAACCTACACTACATCGGTAATCAATTTCTTAACCAGCCCTTTGACCGGGGTAACCATTACTCGGTTCCTTACTTTTGGGGGACACTGGGGATTATCTATAATGACCAAAAGGTGTCCAAACAAGATGTTCAACACTGGCAGCAGTTATGGAATCCCCGGCTAAAAAATAACCTTATGCTGATCGATAGTGCCCGGGATGTATTTGCCATCGCCCTCATTGCGCAGGGCCATTCGGTGAACACGACTGATTACCAGACCCTTAAGCAGGCCCAGAACCGGTTGAAGGACCTAACACCGAATGTCAAGGCGATCGTGGCGGACGAAATGAAGATGTATATGGAACAAGGTGAGGCGGCCGTCGGGGTAACCTATTCTGGTGATGCCCGGGAGATGATGAGTGTCAACCACCACCTTCACTATGTTGTTCCCAGTGAGGGGAGTAATATTTGGTTTGATAACATGGTGATTCCGCGCTCGGCAAGGAACAAGGCCGCGGCTTATGCCTTTATGAACTTTATGCTAAAACCACAAAATGCTGCGCAAAACGCCCGTTATGTTGGGTACGCAACCCCTAATCAGGCGGCCAAGCATTTATTGCCGAAGAAGGTCGTGGACAACCAAGCCTTTTACCCACCGGCCCAGACGATGCGTCACCTGCAAACGTATCGTGACCTGCCCCTGAAGACGCTTGGGGTTTATAACGACCTCTTCCTAGAATTTAAGATGTTTGCTAAGTGACTAAAAAATGAAGCTGGAAAATAAGCTTTTCGGCGTCCTGGGTTAATTACCGGGTGCGTTACTGCTTTTTCCAGCTTCATTTATTTTTATTCAGTTAGTTGTCCTTGACGCTGATTGCGGTACCGTGGTGACGTTTCCGGTGCCCAAAATAGGCAGATCAGTGCACCGATTGCGAGGACCGCCATGCAAACGATCATGGCTAGTGGGGCACCGCCGATGTTGGTAAGGACCGGTAAGAGGAACGTCCCGCTTGCCGCCCCAAACCGGCTAATCGTGATACAAGTTCCCACCCCGGTTGCCCGGACCTTGATGTCGAATAGCTCGGTTGGGTAGGGGTAGTCGAGCACCAACCCGGCCGACAGGGTGACGGCAAAGAAGGCGAAGATGGTAATTTGAATGCCAGCGGCTAACCGGCTGCCAAGAATCATGGCAGCGAGGGCCAGGGCCGGCAAGGCGAAGGTGGCGATCAGCATCGTCCGGCGACTGAGCCGCTTAAAGGCCACAGAACCCAGTAGGACCCCGATTAACACGCAGACGTTATAGATGATTCCGGACAGGTTACCATTACCCAGCTGCATGCTTGCTAGTAGGATCGGCAAAAAGATACTGATGCCGAAGAAAGCAAAGGCCTGGCAGGCGTAAAAGAGTCCCCCAACAAGGGTTTGGCGCCGGTATTCCTTGGTGAATAAAACTGTCCACGAAATCTGCGCAGGAGCCTTGCTTTTGATGAGCTTATGCGATAGGCCCCACTTTTTACCGAGGTTTTCTTGGATAACCTGTTGAGCCTGGTGGTTATCAACGTGGGTGGCAGTCCAACTCGGTGATGC
This sequence comes from Lactobacillaceae bacterium, assembly GCA_902834055.1. Next base: position 8,236 of record CADFHB010000009.1, read on the forward strand.
CGGTAGGCGGTAGATACTCCGGTAAATGGCGGTAATTAGTCCCGGAACGGCAGATGAGGCCAAGATGACCTGCCAATTGTGTGAACCGAAACCGGTAATTAAAATTCCCGCAATGTAGGAGCCGATAAAGCCGAATGTCCAGTAAATAATTAGTTGGCTTTGGAAGCGACTACTGACTTTTTCGGGAAGCCATTCCACTAACCAAGCGTTGCCGACTGTGTAGTCAATGGCAATCATGAGTCCAATCAAGATCCGGATAACGAGTAGGATCCACGGGGTAGTTGTAAACAGTTGGAGTATTGAGAGTAGCGAGAAAAGGTACATGTTAACCATCAGCATCCCCTTCCGGCCAAAACGGTCGGCGGTTTTTCCCATGAGGGCACTGCCGGCAAGACCGATCAGGCTACCGGCCCCGATCAGGCCGACCCAGAGGTTATTGAGGTGGATATAGGTTTGCGCCTGGGCGAGTCCGGTACCGCTGATTCCTAAGGCGTAGCCACAGGCAATTTGCCCCAAGATCAACGCGAGAAACATGCCCAGGTGGGCGCGGGAAACTGGTGCTTTTTTGTAATCTTTTTTCGTATTATTCATAGGGTATTTGGTCGTAGTTAGGACCAAATAAATTGATTCCTCCTTGTGAAATTAATATAACTACCGTAACAAAAAATCAGAAATGACGCAAATTATCGCGGTCATTCCTGATTAAGATTGTGAAATTAACGGTCCTGGTTGAGCTTGCTGTGACGGTAGCCATAGCTAAAGTAGATGATGACCCCTAAGCCAAACCAGATACCGGCACCAATCCAAGTTTCCTTGGAGAGCATGGCCATCATCCCCAGGCAGGCCAGACCCGAAATTACCGGCAAGACTGGGTACAAGGGCACTTGAAAGCCGCCATTGTTGCCAATGTCCTTACGGCGGCGCAGGGGGATAATTCCAAAGGAGACGAAGAGAAAGGCCAGGAGGGTCCCAATGTTAACCAGGCTGGTTAACTGGTCCAATGGGACAAACCCTCCCATAAGGGCGATGATGGTGGCAACCAACCACAGTGCTTCTTGGGGGACGTGGTGCTGGTTGTCCAACTTAGCTAACCAAGAAGGGAGGAGGCCATCACGGCCAATGGAGTAGATTAGCCGGGAACTAGAGTAAATCATCGTTACCATCATCGTGAACATCCCGATCAGGGCCCCGATGGACAGGAGTTCGGCAACCCATTCCTGGTGGACCGCTTCAAGGGCAAAGGCCACCGGGTTGGCCACGTCAAGCTTCGTGTACTTAACGAGACCGGTTAAGACGACCGAAACGGCCATGTAGAGGACGGTGGCTACTACCAGGGTTCCGATGATCCCTAATGGCATGTTTTTCTTGGGGTTCTTAACTTCAGCAGCCGAAGAAGAAACGGCGTCAAAGCCAAGGTAGGCGAAGAAGACGACGGTTGCGCCGTGAAAGACCCCCTTCATGTGGTAGGGAAGGAAGGGGTGGTAGTTTGTCGGTTTGATAAAGAAGAGGCCGACCAATACGAAGATGATGATGATGGCAATCTTAATTAACACGGCAATGTTATTGATTCGCATTGACGACTGCATCCCCTTGGAAAGCATCCAGGTGATGAGAAAGACAATGATGATCGCAACTAGGTTAACGTAGGTGCCGTGGGCCGGGTCAAAGGGGCCCGCTATTGCCGTGGGCATTTTAAGTCCCAGACTGGCGATGAATGAATTGAAGTAGGCGGCCCACCCGGTAGAAACCGACGCGACAGCCAGCATGTATTCCAGGACGAGGGCCCAGCCAAGAATCCAGCCGAAAAATTCGCCAAAGACTACGTTTCCGTATGAGTAGGCACTCCCCGCGACCGGAAGTGCGGAGGAAAACTCGGCGTAACACATTGCCGCTAACGCACAGACAATGGCCGAAAATAGGAAGGAGAGGGTCACCCCCGGTCCGGCTGCATTAGCGGCCACCGTCCCCGGTAGAATAAAAATCCCGGTGCCGATGACGGCGCCGATTCCAAGGGCCATTAAGTCAATCGCCGTCATTGACTTAACGAAGTGCTTGTCGACCCCCAAGTAACGATCAAGACTTTCTTTCCGCAGAATGTTAAAGCGCATCTTTAAACCACCTTTGCTATAATATAGTCAAAATTATCTTGTTCCATCATACCCAGGAATAAGATTAAAAGTCAATTAGAATATTAATCAAATTTTAAAAGGATGATTCGATAATGGCAATTGAAGTAACTAGTGGTGCAGTGGTTTACCGGAAAAATAATGGCCGACTGGAGTATCTCCTCTTAGAGAGTCAAAACAAGGGTCACTTTTGGGGCTTTCCCAAGGGGCATGTTGAAGGTCACGAAAGCCTAAAGGAGACTGCTGCGCGGGAGATTAAAGAAGAGACCCAACTGACAGTGCCGATTGATACCAGTTTTAAGGTCTACACCGAATACGACCTCCCCAATGGTAACCGCAAGCAGATGACCCTCTTCACAGCCGATTTAACCAGCCAGGAAGATATTCACCTGCAGGCCGCAGAAATTAAGAATTGTGGTTGGTTTGGCTACCAGGCCGCGCGGCAACGATTAACCTATGATAATTTGAAGCAACTCTTGGACCAGGTCAATGACCACTTAACGGCAGACTAATGGCAAGTAAACAGGTATATGTGATTTGTGGTGCCGCGGGTTCCGGCAAGACAACGGTAGCCCAGTACCTTCGGGAGCGCTTTAATATGCACCGGGTCGTCACCCACACCACGCGGCCGCCCCGACCAGGCGAACGCGATGGGGTTGATTACCATTTTGAAACCGCGGCGTCAATGGCGAAGCTCCACCTCCTAGAATCCGTGACCTATGATCAGGCCCAGTACGGTTCTTCACGGGAGGGGCTTGCGGAGGGGTGGCAGCGTGGCCAAGATGACGTGATTGTCTTGGATACCCAGGGGGCCATTACCTACCACCAAGCGCTTGGTGACCAGGTAACGGTCATCTTCTTGACGGTTAGTCACCTAGCCGCCCTTGCCAAGCGGATGAGTGACCGTGGTGATCACCAGGCAGCGATTGCGGCCCGGCTGAAGAGCCCCGAGTACCGTCGCGACTTGCGTCTGCCTAAAGAGCTGGTCGGGATTGCCAGGGTGGTTGTTAATGATGATTGGGTAACCACTAAGCAGAAACTGGGGCAACTTATTAACCAAAAGTAGTTTTGGTATGGTAGAATAAATACTTCAGTAATGGAGGTGGTCCGAATTGAATAAGTTAATTGCGCAAGCAAAGGCCAAATTACGGGCCAACCACCTGCGTTGGACCAAGCAGCGGGAAATGATGGTTAAAGTGGTTGGTGCCGACTCACAGCATTATCAAGACATTACCGTTGTCGACCAGGCTATTCGCCAGGCCTATCCCGGGCTTAGCCATGACACGATCTACCGTAATTTAAAAGAGTTTGAACGGCTGGGATTAGTTGAACTCCGTCAACATCACGACCAGATGCAGGTTAAGTACCGTTGCGACACGGCCCACCACCACCATTTTATTTGCGAGATTTGTGGGCGGGTTCAAGAAATTCAGATGCCCCCCTTGGACATGGAATATTATGAGCACCAGCTCCCCGGCGCCCAAATCACCGGTCACGTATTTGAATTACGGGGAATTTGTGCGCAGTGTCGGGTAAAACATTTAAAATAAATTTCAATCTTCCTTAACATTTATATCCAGTAAAATCGGTTATTATATAGCTTGAGAAAAGGAGAATGCATAATGGCAGCAAAAATTCCACCACTAGTGACCCCCTTTGCGTTAGTCTCACTAGTGTTGGCACTAGGCGCTACGAACGTCGTGGTAAACACGGCCACCCACACGTCGGAAGGGGCCAAAGTTGTTTCGACCTCGCGTCGTCCAGTTGATCAGGAATCTGATGACACCCATAGTATTAGTGATAAGGACACTAGTACCGATGACCAAGATGATAATTCGGTGACTAAGCGTTCGGCCAGTGATAATGATGACCGGACAACGGATGATACGCAGACGACCCCCCGGTCAGGAAGCACTGATAACACAACACGAAACCAAACTACGAACAACAATAATAATGATAATACGAGTAACCAAACGAACAGTAATGGTGGAACCAGCACGAACAGTGGTAATTCTGGCCAAAGCCAAACTGCGACGACAACTGGAAACCAATAAGGAGGCGGTGAATTACCATGTTTAGTTTCCTTGATATGATCAATTCATCACTGAGCTACTTTAACCTGGATGTTAAGTTAAAGAGTCGGATTTATATTGGGATCGCCACGGCGGGGGATATCTACTTGGTGTACGTTACCTTCCGCTTATTTGCCAACCACGTTTGGTTGCGGGCCTTCCTATACTGCTTGGCGATGGTGGCAATTACCTACTTTATTTACCTGAACTTTGTGTATTATTTCTTGGGTAAGACGTCACGCTTTGATATTGTTTCACCGAAGTTTGCCAAGATCACCGGCCAGCACTTTGATTCAACCGGGAGTAAAATGGCGACCCGGTCAGCACGCCGGGCAGCGGCGATTGCTAACCAGTCAAACGGCCTTTTCAGCGGTGACACTACGATCCCGGCCGCGGTTACCATTGATGATTACGAGCAACGTAACCTGCAGAAGGTTGTCGACCAACTACTAGAAGAGGGCATCTTCGTTAACGATTTTAATGGGATGGACGATGATGAGATTATCGCCCAGTATAACGAAACCGGAAAGCCGGTCCAGGCGTTGAATACGGAGTCAGTGCCGCCATACTTCGAATTGGTTCACGATAAACTTCGCCACCGTTTAGAAATTTATATTGGCCTGAACCAGATGGAACGCCGGGCGGTGGGGCACATTATCCGGATCGGGTTAACCGATGTCCGGGATGCCCACCAAAAGTACCGGATTTACTTGGCTGGTTTAGCGGTGACGGCGGGGCCAAATAAAATTCCTGGTCGCCGAGGTTCGACGATTATGACCACGGCTGATTACAAGTTAACGGCCCAGGTGGCGTACCGAAAACGCGAAAACGAACAATAGGCGGGGGATCATTAAAGAGCAGGCCTCCAGAGTTTGACAAAGCAAATTCTGGAGGCCTGCTCTTTTTACTTTATTGGGAAAATCCTACTTTTTTTCGGTAAATTCACCTTCGACGGTGTCGTGACCCTGGTGGCCACCCTTATCACCATAATCTGGCATGATTGCCGCGGCAACCAGGTAAATGATGGTAATCGGGAAAAAGCCGGTGAATGCAAGTAGGACAACGGTGATCAGACGGATCATGGTAGGATCAACACCAAGGTAGTCGGCAATCCCACCACAGACCCCGAGGAACACTTTGTTCTTGGACTTGGTTAACTTCTTGTGCATTTTGGAATCCTCCCTTCTTAAGCAAAGTATTCATAACGAATTTGGTAGTGCTGTGGGTAGCCAGGTCGGAGGGAAACATCACCGAACTGAGGGTGGTGTGGTGTGTCGGGGAGGGTTTGACCCTCCAGCGCCATAGCAAACCATTGACCAGCCGGCCGGTTAAAGCCTTCAGCATGTTGGCCATTCGCAGTGTACACGACGAGGCCGTTACGGTCAGAATACATTTTAATTTTACGACCGGTAGCGGCATCCATTAGCGTTGCGACGGGCTCGTGGGCCAGCCGGTTACTTGGTAAGACGACGAAGATGTCATCAAAGCCGCCTTCGGGGACACCTTGTTCTTGTAACTCTTGCAAAGCCGTCCCCATAACCGTGGGATGGCTGAAGTCAAAGGGGGTATTGCGGTTAACTAATTTACGACCAGTGGGAATCTTTTCGTCGTCCAGTTCAAGGTGGTAAGTTGAGTTGAGGGTTAGTACGTGCCCTTGGATGGTTGCTGCTTCACCGGAAAGGTTCCAGTAGGCGTGGGTAGTGGGGTTGAAGAGGGTCTTTTGGTCACTTTGACCGTTAAAGTCAATAGTAACGCTATTGTCACTGGCAAGTGTGTAAGTGACCTTCATCGTTTCCTGCCCGGGTAGTTGGTCAGTTTCCGGGCCAATCGTTGCGGTTAAGATAACCTGGAGTTTGTCTTGGTCCTGACTAGTGGCAACGTCGTAAAAGTGGTTACTAAAGCCGTTTGCCCCACCATGGAGGGTGTTTTCACCCTCGTTGGCCGGGATTTGATAGCTCTCACCATCAATGTCAAACTGCCCCTTGGCGATCCGGCCACCGAACCGTCCGATGATTCGGCCAACGTAAAGTGGGGCGTTTTTCGGGTTAACGTAGGCTTCAATGTTATCGGCCCCCAATAGTAGGTTTACCCGGCCACCCCGGGTGTTAGGAACCATATACGACTGCCAAATTCCAGCAAAGTTTAAAACACTGATGCTGACGTTGTTATCATTTGTGAGCGTATACTTAATGACGTCTTGGCCTGCATACGTGCCAAACTTCTCATTCTCAATTTTCACGGTAACCGCCTCCTGATAAGTCTTCGTTCATTAACTAAATTGTAGCATACAACAAGCACCCGGCTACGGGCCGGTTGAAATATTTTTCCGGGAGGTACTTTATTTCCTGGGAAATTTTTTGAAACATATTAATATATTTGTCTTATTATGGAATTGACATATATAATTAGTTCTGTTGTCTTACCATCAAACGGTATACACTATTCATTGTCAAAATGATACAGTGGGGAGGTGAAAAGATGCGCGTAACGCGAACCGTTCGTGACTTTCAAAATGCTTTGTTAGCATTGCTTCAGAAGAATTCGTTTGACCACCTGACGGTTGACCAGATTTGTAATGAAGCATTACTACACCGGAGTAGTTTTTACCGGTACTTTAATGATAAGTATGACCTGTTAGAACAAACGATGGGGGCACAAATCAGTCAAATTGCTGATTCAGGCGATTCAGAAGAGGATGTGATTAAGCAGTTCGTCCTTTACATTGATGGCCATAAGGAAATCATTCGGCACCTGGCTTCTAGTAACTCCCATAGTTCACTTTACACGGAGATGCTGCAGATATTTAGCCAGGTAATTTTGGACCGTTGTAAGCACGGTAAGACCTCTGATCCGGTGATCTTGGCTTTACAACATTCAGAGAATCCCGAAATGATGGCGTATGTTTTCAGCGGCTCCATCATCGGGGCATTCTACTGGTGGCAAAAGAATAATTACAATGTTCCAACCGAGGAATTGATTAACTTTGCCAAGCAGTCTGTATTGTCACTTGCCAATTAATCATGAAGTTTATAGTGAGGTGAAGAATCAAAAATGGGCAAGATGATTAAGGCCGAATTACGGAATCTTTTTCATAATCATATTTTGCTATTATCCGTATCCGTAATTTGCCTATTACCATTTTTATATAGTATTTTCTTCCTGAAATCAGTGTGGGACCCTTACGGCAGCACCCGTAACTTACCAATTGCGGTTGTGAATAAGGATGTTCCAGTTGAATACCAGGGTAAGAAGATGGCTGTTGGTCAGCAAACGGTTGACCAACTTAAGAAAAACCACCAGATGAAGTGGGAGATCGTTTCAAAGAAGAAAGCGGACTACGGTTTGAGTCACCGTCAGTACTACGCAGTGATTACGATCCCCCAGGACTTTTCAGAGAACGCCACGACCGTAATGGAGAAGCACCCGAAAAAGATGCAGTTACATTATGAAACTAACGGGTCGTTAAACTACATTGGGCAAGTGATGACCCAGATTGGAACGACTAAGCTAAATGGGGAGATCCGGGGCCAGGTTACCAAGGCCTATGCCACTGCCATGTTCAAAGAACTCGGCGTTGTTGGTAAGGGGATGACCAAGGCCGCAGGTGGTGCCCAACAGCTAAGCGATGGGATTGTCACCCTTAGTGATGGCGTTAACCGCTACGTTGCGGGGGTTTACCAGGTCAATGATGGTGTCCAGCAGCTAAGGATGGCAGTCACGCCGTTAGCCAGTGGTGCGCAGCAACTGGCCAGCGGGAGCCAGACCCTGGCGGCAGGGATCGCCCAGTATACTGGCGGAGTCAGCCAGTTAGGTAGTGGCTTGGGCTTGCTGCAAGCTAACTCGGGCCAGCTCAGTTCCGGCGCTGGTCAGCTCGCCAGTGGTTTGAACCAACTGAGCAGTAATTCAGAGAACCTGCGGGCTGGTGCCGGTCAACTGGCGGCTGGTAACACCCAGCTGAACAATACGGTAAACAGCATGTTGCCAACGCTGCAGGGGCAAATGGGGCAGATGTCTGGCCAAATTACCAATAACGCTAACGAATTGAAGGCCGCCCTTGCACCAATGTCGCAGAGTGCCCAGCAGATGCAGAAGCTTTCGGGAGCCCTGGGTGAAATTAGTTCCGCCCTGGGAAGTTTGAAGGCGGCCGCCCAGCAAGATAGTCACCCGACCACGACGACTAATAGTAGTAGCAGTGATAATTCCAGCCAGTTGAATGCGGCCCTGGCTGCTTTAAACGGTGTTCAGGGTAAGGAAGGCAGCGACGACCAGGCTAAGATTGCCAGTGCTAAGTCAGCAATTCAGTCGGCAATGTCGAGCTCTTCAAGTCATACCACTACGACGACTAATAGCAGCAACCAGGGGAATGCCAATTTAGCAAGCCAGATCGGTGCTCTCCAGGGCAAGGTAAACGCACTGAAGGGGACGGTTGACCAGTCAGTCGCCCAAAATGGTGCCAATGCCCAGAAGGTTGCCCAGGCGGCCGCTAACCTGGAAACCAGCTTACAAAGCATGCAGACGAGTACTGGTAAGACGCTCGGGGAAGCTTCGAGTCAGTTAACCGCGGCCACCAATCAGTTGGCCAGCGGCGCTAATACCTTGAATAGTGGTATTAACCAGTATACCGGTGGGGTTGACAGTGCTGCGGCGGGGGCCAACACCCTCAATAGTGGTATTGGCCAGTACACCGCTGGCGTTGCCCAGGCGGCGGCTGGTGCTAACCAATTAATGGCGAACAGTCCCGCCCTGGTCTCTGGGGCGAACCAGTTAGCCGGTGCGTTGGCCCAGTTAAATGCCCAGGTACCGAGTCTGATCAGTGGGGTCAACCTGCTGGCGGCTGGTACCCAGCAACTGGTTGATAATTCACCAGCCCTCGTGAGTGGGATCACCCAATTGAACAACGGTGCGGGCCAGCTTGCTAGCCAACTGGGGAAGGGTGCCAAGGCCATCAACAACATTAAGCCAACCCACCGGACTAGTGACATGTTTGCGGAACCAACGACGATTAAGCACAAGGATTACAGTTACGTGCCAAACTATGGCCACGCCCTTGCACCGTACGTATTGTCAGTTGCCCTGTACGTTGGTATCTTGGTATTTAACTTCGTTTACCCAATTCGGCGGGTGGCCATCAAGGGGCAGTCGGCTGTTGCCTGGTGGGCAAGCAAGGTCTTCATTGGAGCCGTCGCTGTTACCCTGATGGCCATCGTGGAAGATGCCGTGATGTTAGCCGTTGGTTTGACAACCGACCATATCCCATCGCTGTTCCTTACCAGTATTTGCTTTGGACTAGCGTCGATGGCGATTGTAATGTTCCTGTCAATGACCTTCGATAACCCTGGCCGGTTCGTCGCCATGGTTCTGTTAATGCTTCAACTTGGTGGATCCGGTGGGACTTTCCCGATGGAAGTAACGATGAAGTTCTATAACGTTATCCACTGGTTCTTACCGATGACCTACTCGATCTTGGGGTTACGTCAATCCATCAGTAGCGGGATTGGAGCCCACTATGCGATGTTCTGTAACCTGGTATTACTAGGTATCGCAGTCGTCTTCAACCTCTTGCTATTAGTTGGGATGCTCGGAATTCACCACCACCTCTTCAACATCAACCCGAATATTGATGATAATCAAAAGTTTCTTGATGAAGTTGAAAACGAGGGTGGTATTCATTCAAAGGATTAGGGTAGTTACCCCTATAGAAAAAAGCTTCAGCGTTCGGATTTGAATGCTGAAGCTTTTTCTTTTCTTAAACCTCATACTTAGCAAAACGCTGGGCGTCTTGGGGAGACATCTCAACGGTAAGTAAGGTTCCTTCATTACGGTACTCAGTATCGAGAATATTGGTGTGCTCGTTGAGGTAGGAGACCTGCTGGCCATCCGCAAATGGCAAGAGGAGTTTTGCTCGGACATAATCCTTAAACAGGTGTTTTCGAATTACATCAACGAGTAAGTCCAGTGATTCAGCCTGCTTAGCGGAGATTACCACTTGGTCATCACCTTCAAGAACCGGGAACTCGATCTCAGTTTTATCAGCCTTATTAAAGACGTTAACCATCGGAATATTATCAATCCCAATTTGCTTTAACGTCTTTGCAGTCGTCTGCATCATTTCTTCATAGTTGGGATCTGAGTAGTCAATTACTTGGATTAAGAGGTCGGCATTAGCAGCCTCGGCAAGCGTTGACTTGAAAGATTCTACCAGGTTGGTAGGCAGCTTGCTGACAAAGCCGACCGTGTCACTAAGGAGAAAGTCCTTTTTGCTGGGGAGGGTTAACCGGCGAATGCTGGTGTCTAGGGTGGCAAACAGCATGTCTTTAGCAAAGACGGTCTTATCTTCTCCCATCCCATAGCGTTCGACAAGGCCATTCATGATCGTTGACTTGCCGGCATTGGTATAGCCGACCAATGCCGCCGTCGGGATGTTGCTCTTTTCCCGCCGGCGCCGCTTGGTGTCTTCAGAACGATTGATTTCGGCCAACTCGTGACGGAGATGTGAAATCTGCCGTTGAATAACCCGGCGGTCCATTTCTAGCTTGGTTTCACCGGCCCCACGGTTAGTAAAGCCGCTGCCCCCACCGGTCTGCTGGTCGAGTCGCTGGCTGGCACTGGTTTGCAGGCGTGGTAGCTGGTACTGCAACTTAGCGATCTGAACCTGGAGTTTTGCCTCCTTAGATTTAGCCCGGGTGGCGAAAATCTCGAGAATCAGCGCCGTCCGGTCAAGGATCCGGACATTCGTTTCTTCTTCCAGGTTACGAAGTTGACTTGGGGTCAGCTCATCGTTGGTAATAATAGTGGTGGCGTGATTAGCCGCGGCCACCTCAGCAATTTCTTCGACCTTTCCCTTACCAAAGTAGGTTGCGGGATTGGGCCGGTCGATGACTTGGTCGACTCGCTGGACCACCGTCATGTGGTTGGCTTGGGCCAGCTCGGCCAGTTCAGTCATGGAATAATCGTAGTCTTGTTGGCCAGTGTCGAGGCCGGTGGTGATTACTTGTTCATCGGTTTGTATATTAGTATCCATTAAAAGCAATGTTCCCCCTTTGCGGATAATAATTAATTTGGTAATTCAAGTTGGTTATAGAAGTCGACATGAGTCGTGGTTGGCGTTAACGTTAGCCGGGTCATACTCCCGTTGCGGGCGGATTCGGTGGTGTGGTAACCAAAGTGTTCCGCAATTGAGCGAATCGTCACCCCGTGGGTAACAATAACGGCGGTTGAACCATCCGGCAGTGCTCGCAGACGGTCAATCCCCTTGCCAACCCGGTTCCAAAATTGGACGTGGTCCTCGGCGTCGCCATACGGGTCGGCCGCCGCCACCTTGTCCTTAAGTTTGTCCGGGCCCCAGGCATTAAACATGTCGGTAAACGTCCAGCGGGCCCCTGCTGCCCCGCCTAAAAAGCTTGTGAATTCGGCGGCGTTTTGTCCTTCAAAGTAGCCGAAAAATTCTTCCCGGAACGCCTTATCTGGAATCGGCTCCGTAATCGTGGTGTTGGTGTCGGCGGCCAACAGCAGGCGGGCAGTGGCAACCGTCCGGGGAAGGTCGCTACAGAAAAGGTAGTCAAAATCGATCGCCGCTAGCTCCTTACCAGTTTGTTGGGCATCGGCTTTACCCTTCGCGGTAAGGGGGGCGTCAGACCATCCCTGAACCCGGTTATAGCGGTTAAGATAAGTCTGACCGTGGCGGACGAAGTAAGCGGTAATTGCCATGATTGAATGCGCTCCTTTAATTTAAAAATACTACTTATATTTTACCATGAATAGCTGGTCAAACATAAGAAAAGAAGCCTTAGAGCATTCGATTCTTCTCAATCCGCCGGCGCCGCCAGGTTTTTAGTCCCCACATTGTCGCTGCCAGAAGTAGCGCACAGCAGACGAGGGCGAGGATTACGAGCGAGAAGTGCTTTTTGACCAAGGGAATCGAACCAAAGTAATAGCCACACCCACAGCCAAGGGCCACCCAAGCCGCTACTCCGACAAAGTTACCAACCGTGAAGTGCCGGAAGGGGTAATGCATCATCCCGGAAATGGTGGGGATGAATGAACGGATTAGTGGGACAAAGCGGCCAAAAGCCACGGCCCAGAACCCATACTTATTCAAGTATTCTTTAGCCGTGAGCATCCGGGGGCCAGATAGTCGTTTGTCGATCCAGTGCCAGCGTGAGATACTGTGGCCGATAAAGTAGTTAACAGAGTCCCCGATAAAGGCGGCCAAGAAGAAGACGGGGACAACAATCTGCATTTTTAAAATCGGGTGGACGGCGATAAAGGAGCTGGTCAAAAAGACCAGTGAGCCCCCGGGTAACCATGGAAAGACCACCAGCCCAGTTTCCATAAAAACGATGACGAAGAGGATTAGGTAGCTCCATGGCCCCAACCACTCAAACATTGGGATCAAGACCTCGGTAATATGCGTTAGTAGGTAAAAAATATGGGCCACGTCAGCCGCCCCCCTTTATAAATACTTATTATTCAATTGTAAGATGGCACCGCTAGTTTGACTAGCAATCACCACTAAAATTAACCCAGCCTTAAACAATCGCGGGCCACAGTGAATTGCTTCCGGTCGTTTACGGAGAATGCTATAATGGTATAACACTTTTTATCCTGAACGGGAGGAAAAATCAGTGGCGAAACAATCAGAAAAAGCATATGAGCAGCAACACCTCGACCACGTGCTTGCTGAAATTCAAAAGGCCAAGCAGGACGCGGCCAAGCGGATTACGACGGCCAAAAATGACATTGAAGATATTAATAAACAAACCAATGACATCCACCTGAACACGACGACGTATTCCGGGATGATGGACACGGCAATGTCTTTTCGGGCCCAGCAGCAGATGCTAGATGAACGGAACAATAGTTGGCAGCATGCTGCTGACCACTTAGCGACCCTCAAGCGCCTAGAGAAGAAGCCTTACTTTGCCCGGATCGACTTTAAAGAGCCGGGGGCCAGCAAGCCAGAGTCGATTTATATCGGACTGGCGTCATTTAGCGACCGGCCCGACCACTTCTTGATCTATGACTGGCGGGCCCCGATCTCCTCCGTGTACTACGAGGGGAAGCTGGGTGAAGTCACCTATAACACTCCCGTCGGCCCCCAAGAAGTGGATCTGACCTTAAAACGGCAGTTTCAAATTAAGGACGGGACGATCGTCACCATTTTTGATACCGACGAGCAGGTTGGTGACCAAATGCTGTTAGAAGCCCTGGGGAACCACTCGTCAACTAAAATGAAGAGCATTGTCACGACCATCCAGCGAACGCAAAATGAGATTATCCGGGATACCAAAGATGACCTCCTCTTTGTTCAGGGGGCCGCGGGCTCGGGAAAGACGGCTGCCGTTCTCCAACGGGCTGCCTGGCTGTTGTACCGTTACCGGGGAAACTTGACGTCATCACAGGTCGTCTTATTTTCACCCAACCAGCTTTTCAATGACTACATTGACCAGGTGCTGCCAGAACTGGGGGAGCATAACATGGTCCAGATGACCTACTTCCAGTTTGCTAACCGGCGGGTTCCCCGGCTCCATGTTCAAACACTGGCCCAGCGTTTTGCGGCTAGTCAAGATGTAACGGATAAAAAGGCCCAGCGACTGTGCACCAGCCTGGCCTACTTCCGGGCTACGGAGCGGTATGCGAAGCGGTTGGGCCATGCCCACATGCGATTCCGCAACATTATGTTTGATGGCAAGGTCTTCATTAGTAAGGAAAAGATCCGTGAGATCTACTATTCCTTTAACAATAACTACAAGCTCGGCAACCGCCTGGACGGAACCAAGGAGGCGTTGATCAAGTACCTTAACCACCGGGTCAGCACCGAGATGCGCAGTAAGTGGGTCGAAGACCGGGTCCAGAGCCTAAGCAAGGAAGAGTTGGATAACCTCTTTGCAAACGAACCGCGGGAATTTGAAAGTGACGATAAGGAGTTCAAGTTTTTGGCCCGTAAGATCGTGATGAAGGCCTTTGAACCGATTAAGCGGGCGATTAACCATAACCAGTGGTTAAACATTAATGGTCAATACCTCCACTTATTACGAGTGACACCTAAGTTGGTCAACCTGGCGGACTATGGTCTGACGCTTGACCAGTGGCAATCCTTCGTTGACCGCACGAAGGACGCGCTTAAGCAACGTAACATTAGTGCGACGGGAATCACCATTTACCTGTACCTCTATGACCTGATTACGGGGAAGCACGGTCAACGCGACATCCGCTACGTGTTTGTCGATGAGGTACAAGACTATGATCCCTACCAGTTAGCCTACCTTAAATACCGTTTCCCCCGAGCAAAGTTTACCCTGCTGGGTGACTTAAACCAGGCTATCTTCACCCATGAAAATAGCCGGAGCCTCTTGCGGCAGTTGAGCACCATGTTTGATCCCGAAAAGACCCGGGTCGTCCAGCTAACCAAGTCCTACCGGTCCACTAAGCAGATTACTGACTTCACTAAACATATCTTGCTAGATGGTGAGGCAATTGAGGCCTTTGACCGGAACGGCGCCCGTCCGGTGGTTAAGCAGGCGACGACCGTTGACCAAAGTGTTGATGACGTGGTCGCAACGCTGAAGCACTACCAAGCGGACCATGACCAGGTGGCAATTATTGGTAAGACACTTGCGGACAGTAAGCAGCTTTATAAGGCACTAGAACAGCGTAATGTGAAGACGACACTGGTCCGGACCGAAAACCAGCGTCTAGTTAAGGGCACAATCATTGTGCCGTCATTTTTGGCCAAGGGGCTGGAATTCGACGCGGTGATTGTTTGGAATGCTAACGACCAGCAATACCACGGAGATGATGAGCGGCAACTGCTCTACACGATCTGTTCACGTGCCATGCACGCACTGACCCTGACGGTGGTTGGCAAGGTAACGTCACTGCTTGACCAGGTACCGACTGACGAGTACCAGCTGGTTAAACGTTAATATAGATATTAAAAAATAGGCATTAGGTGTGCGATGAAGTTGCATACTTAGTGCCTATTGCTGTTTAATGCTTTAGGAGTGGCGGCGTTTAAGGAAGGGGAGGTTACGGAGGTCAACTTGCATGGTAGCGTTGGCAAGCAAGAGGATGAACCCACCGATGACCAGCTGGGGGGTCAGGGGGTCATAACCCATGATAACGGACATCACGCTGGCAAAAAATGATTCAAGCATTAAGATTAATCCGGCCGTGGTGGCATCGGTATATGCTTGTCCGGTGATCTGCATCCCCTGGGCGAGAAAGGTTACTCCAATCGCAAGGATCGCTAGTGGAATGAGCGCCTGGACCCAGTGGACGTGGGCCAGGGTTGGCCGCTCAAAAAAGAAGGTGGTCAGCCAACCAAATGTTCCCTGGCAAATGCCAATCATAAAGATGAGTACCCAGGGGCTAGAGGCGTGGGGTGCGTACTTAGCAAAGAAAATAATCTGGGCAGCCCAGAAGAAGGTGGAGATCAAGGTTAAAACATCACCAAACTGGAGGTGGAGGTTACTGCTCAAGACATTGGTAATTACCGCCATTCCAATAATTGACAGGAAGATCGACAGGTAGGCCTTGCGTTGGGGCCGCTCATGCCAAAATAACCATAGTAGTAGTGGGGCCACCACGATGTAGAGGGTGGTCAAAAAGGCATTTTTGGCTGGGGTCGTGTAGCGTAAGGCATCGGTTTGCAGGTAGTAGCCCAAAAAATTGATGGTACCAATCACTAACCCCAGGCGCACGTCCACCCAGGTCATGTGGCGGAGCTTTTTGAAAAATATCAGACTACCAGCGGCAACACACATGGTGCCCCGGCAGGCATTGATTAAGCCGGAGTGCATTCCCGCTTCGACCGTTAGCTTGGCAAAGACATAGCTGCTTCCCCACAGGATGGCAACGATGAAGAGCATCAGGTCGGCTTGACGTTTACTAATTGACATAATGATCGAATCCTCTTTCACAAAATTTCCAAAGTTAAATGTTACCATTTCTCTAATTACACGTAAACGGTGGTTATGTTAGGGCCGGCTTAAAATTAAATTTTTTAAAAAAGCCGGAGGAAAGATTGCCTTTACCTGTTAAATTGTATTATTGTTTAAGTTGATATTTTTTCTATGGAGGAACAAATCAATGAAAACAGCGTTGCAGAAGCTGCGACACGGCTTGAACACCAAGCTGGGGTTCTTTCTGCTCGTCGTACTCTTATTTTGTCTTAAGAGTTACTGGGCGTATCAAAATGAATTTAACCTTGGCCTCAAGGGGAGTATGCAACACTTCCTGCTTGCCTTTAACACCATTCCGGGAGCCTTAGTCTTCCTAGGGATCGCGCTGTACTTCCGGGGACGGTTGTCATATTGGCTGATGCTAATTATCAACGCGTTGCTGTCAACCTGGCTCTTCGCAAACATCTTATACTATCGAGAATTCTCCGACTTTATTACCTTTAACGTTATTAAGGGGTCTGGAGCCGCATCAAATAACCTGGGAAAGAGTTTGATGGGGATTATGCGGCCAGAGGATTTCTTGGTGTATGCGGACGTCATTGTCCTGGCGTTAATCCTGCTTTTTCACGTCATCCGGGTGGACATGCGGCGCTTTAAAGCCCGTTATGCTATGACGGTGACGGCGCTGGGCTTTGTATTATTTGGCGCCAACCTGGGGATGGCCGAATCAAACCGGTCCCAACTGTTGACGCGGACTTTTGATAATAACTACATTGTTAAGTACCTGGGACTACAGGCCTACACAATTTATGATGGGATTAAGACGACCCACAATAGCGTGGTCAAAGCCCAGGCAGACCAAAATCAATTAAAGCCGGTCTTAAACTTTATCCACCACAACTATGCGGGACCTAACATCCAATATGAAGGGGTGGCAAAGGGAAAGAACATCTTTGTGATCCACTTGGAAAGTCTGCAGCAGTTTATGATTGACTACAAGCAAGACGGCCAAGAGGTAATGCCTAATCTGAATAAGCTTTACCACGCAAACGATACGCTGGCCTTTGATAACTTCTTCCATGAAGTTGGTCAAGGGAAGACTGCCGATGCCGAAATGATGCTGGAAAACTCCCTTTTCGGCCTTCCAGAAGGGTCCGCGATGGTAACCGACGGGACGACCAACACTTTCCAGTCAGCGCCGGCCTTGCTTCACCAGAAGCTGGGGTACACAACGGCTTCCTTCCACGGGGATGTTCCAAGTTTCTGGAACCGGGACAATGCTTACAAGTCATTTGGCTACCAGTACTTCTTTAGTAAGGAATACTTCCCTAAGACTAAGGACTATGATGCCGGTTACGGGATGAAGGATAAGATCTTTATGAAGGAAAGTGCCCACTACATCGAGCAATTGCCGCAACCATTCTACGCTAAGATCATCACGGTCACGAACCACTACCCATATATCTTGGATAAGCAGAACAAGGACATTCAACCGTGGGATACGGGCGACGATACGGTAGACCCGTATGTTCAAACGGCCCGCTACCTTGATGAGTCATTGGGTGAATTTCTTGACTACCTGGATAAGTCAGGCTTGCGTCAAAATAGTGTGCTGGTCTTATATGGGGACCACTACGGTATTTCAAATAACCACCAGGATGCGATTGCGCAGATCTTGCACAAGAAGAAGGTTACTAACTATGACCTGGCGATGTTCCAGAAGGTGCCATTTATGATTAACATGCCGGGCCTGAAGGGGGGCATCGACCATACCTATGGTGGGGAAATCGATGTCTTACCAACCCTGGAAGACCTGCTGGGGATCAGCTTGAAGAATTACATCCAGTTTGGCCAGGACCTGTTATCACCAAAGCGTAACCAAATCGTGCCATTTAGAAACGGGGATTGGGTAACGCCGAAGTACACTAAGTACAATGGTGATTACTACTACACCAAGAATGGTAAGCAGATTACGAAGGCAACCGCTAAACAAAAGAAGGCGTTTAGCAAGATCCAAAAGTACGTTACGACGGACCTCGCCCTGTCTGACCGGGTAATGAATGGTGACCTATTGCGTTTCTACAAGCTCTCAGGCTTTAAGAAGGTTGATAAGAAGGACTACACTTACAACCTGAAGAAGAGTTTGACCAACTTGAAGCATGCGCAAAAGAAGGAAAAGACGAGTGTGAAGGCGAAGAACAACAACCAGAGTACCTTCGACGATTACACTACCAATGCACCAGAATTAAAGGACTACCCAAAGCTGACCTTCCCGAAGCCGTAAGCAAATAAACTAAAGCCAACTAGCAATCAAAATTGACTGCTGGTTGGCTTTTTTGCTTACTCAAGCATTTATCGTTGACATATGTAAATAGTAAGCTTAAAATTACATTTGTAAACTAATTGTTGAGGTGAGAAAAATGGTAAGTATTTTAGCGATTATTGTTGGTGTTGTCTTGATTGGGTTAATCATCTGGTGGTTCTTTGGCCGGCACCAGGAAAGTGTGGGGCACGCACAACAGGCCAACAATGAGCAGACCGCTACTGTAGTGGTTAAGGGTGGTTATTCACCGTCGACTGTGGTCCTTAAGAAGGGAGTTCCGGCCAAGGTTAACTTTGACATGCAAGACCACACCGCCTGCTTGTCACACGTGGTCTTTTCTTCGTTGGGTGTCAACAAGGATTTGACTAAGCAAAAGATTACGACCGTTGATATCCCAACCGACAAGGCCGGTGAAATTGACTTTGCCTGTGGGATGGATATGTTTCACGGAAAGGTGGTTGTGAAGTAATGACGCTCTCAACCACGCGTCGTTTCTGGATTTTACTGGTGCTAGCAATTCCTCTGCTTATCCAGATGGTGTTAATGCCACTTCACTGGATGATACCGGGCTATGAATGGATAGCACTGGTAACGACGACATTAATCATGATCATCGGCGCGTGGCCGTATTGGACCAGCGCCTGGGCTGCCTTTCTCCATCATAATGCTAATATGAACACACTGGTGGCTGAGGGGACCGTAATTACGTACTTCTATAGTCTCTTTGCAATGCTGACCCACCGGCCGGTCTACTTTGAAAGTGCAGCGTTTATCACCGTCTTTGTCCTGATGGGCGACATGATGGAAGAACGGATGCACGATAACGCTTCTAATGCCCTTAAGAAGTTGTTAGACTTGCAGGTGAAGTCGGCGCTCGTGAAGCGGGACAGTCAGTTCGTTAGTGTTCCGCTTGATGAGATGCAAGTCGGTGATGTTGTTAAGGTGAAGCCGGGGCAAAAGGTGCCGGTTGATGGCCAGGTTATTACTGGTGAGACGACTGTTGATGAATCAATGATTACCGGTGAAAGTATGCCGGTGCATAAGGTGGCAGGTGACCATGTAGTGGGATCAACCATTAATGGTCACGGGACCATAACGTTTAAAGCAACCAAGGTTGGGGCGGATACAATGCTGGCCCAAATTGTTGAGACGGTTAAGAAGGCTCAAACTAGCCATGCACCAATCCAAAACCTGACTGACCGGATTTCCGGAATTTTTGTGCCGGCGGTGCTCATCATTGCAATTATTACCTTCATTGTTTGGTACAGCTTGTTAGGTACGACCCTGGCTCATGCCATGCTCTTTGCGGTTTCAGTGATCGTCATTGCCTGCCCGTGTGCACTTGGTTTGGCAACACCGACTGCCCTGATGGTGGGAACCGGCCGGGCCGCTAAGATGGGGGTCCTGATCAAGAATGGTGAAGCCCTGGAAGAAGTTAACGCGGTTAAGACGGTTATCTTTGATAAGACGGGGACAATTACGGTAGGCAAGCCGGTCGTGACTGACGTGGTCGGACATGACCAAGGACAAGTCCTCCAAGTGGCGGCAAGCCTGGAAGCCTCGTCAGAACACCCGTTGGCCGGTGCCATCCTTAATAAAGCAACGGAAGAGCAAGTTGAGTTAGTTAAGGTCAGTGATTTTAAGGCCGTTGAAGGAAAGGGTGTCCAGGCACAGCTTGATGGTCAACCGGCCTTTGTCGGTAATGAAAAAATGGCTGCTGGTAAACAACTGGCCCCACAATTGGTAACTAAACTTGCCGAGCTGCAGGACGCCGCCAAGACGGTTGTTGTGGTTGGCTTGGCCGGAGAAGTGATCGGCCTAATTGCCATCCAGGATGCCCCAAAGCCATCGTCCGCCCAAGCAATCGCAGCCCTGCATGACCGGGGGTTAAAGACGGTAATAATCACTGGTGATAATGACCGGGTAGCCCAGACAATTGCCCAGCAAGTCGGGATTGACCAGGTGGTGGCCAACGTTTTGCCAAATGAGAAGGCTCAACGGGTTGAAGAATTACAACAGGATGGGCCGGTAGCCTTCGTTGGTGACGGGATCAACGACGCACCAGCGCTGACTACGGCCGATGTCGGCATCGCGATGGGATCCGGAACTGATATTGCAATTGAGTCCGGTGACATTGTGCTGGTACAAAACGACCTCCGTGGGGTTGTTTGGGCCCTGGCAATGAGCCAAAAGACCTTTAGCCGGATTAAGCTAAACCTGTTCTGGGCCTTGATCTATAACGTAATTGGAATCCCAATTGCGGCCGGAATCTTTGCCGGCGTGGGCTTTATCCTGACGCCCGAATTTGCGGCCTTGGCAATGGCCTTCAGTTCAGTTTCGGTGGTTAGTTCCTCACTGCTGTTAAACCGGACTAAGATTGAAGTATGAAAAGTTAAAGACTAGTAGACAAAGCGGCCGTCAGCGTTTGAATTTTCCGAACACTGACGGGCCGCTTTATTTATGCTAATAGGTTTTATTTCCACCCCTGCTTGGTGAGGGCCATTTGCCAAAACTGTTTCTCATAGTAACAAGAGATGTTAAAGGCGGTCCGCATCTGCTGGCGGGTCGTTGAACTTGCTGCGGCGGCTTGACGGTTGACGATGGCTGTCATCTCCTTGGTACTGGTGGTAAAGTCGGTTGTCGCATAACCATCAAAGAATTCCTGGTACAGGGGAACCGGGCTTTGCTGACCAGCGAGCTGTTGGGCAACGAGACTATATAGCCAGTAGCAGGGGAGGAGTCCAGCAGTCGCAGTGGCGGTCCCGTACTGGTTTAACTGGTAGTACATGTGGCTAATATAGGCGTAGGCCGTGGGGGCCGTCGGGGTAGTTAGCAGTTCGTCTTGACTAAGACCAATCTCACGGTGCATCTTTTGTCGGGCCAGGTCTTCACCCTCGCCCAGGTGGGAAAGAGTTGTCGCATCTGGCTCGGGAAGCTGCTGGGCAACCAACTGGTGGAGCCGGTTAAAGGCCGTTAGGTAGTGGTGGTCTTGAATGAGGTAGTAACGAAACGTGGCTAAGGGTAATTCCCCAGAACTGAGCTGACTTATGAAGGGGTGAGCAATGCTGGCCCGGCAAGCCCGTTCGATGGTCGTGGTAAGTGAAGTGGTGAATTCTGGCATAGTAGTCCTCCTTTGCTATAATCACCACTAATTATAGAACAAACCAGTGTAAATCGTAGGCTTTTCCAGTATACTTAAACTAATTCGGTAATAAGTGAAAATCTAAACTAAATGGTATCTCCAGCGAAGTATGGTATCATTGATAGTAACCGTTTACATTTTGACGATAAAGGGATTTTGAACATGGATGAATGGATGAATTATGAACAATTCGATCGGCAGACGTGGCACAGCTTCTTTCCGGCTGATTCAGTCCACCTAAACCAGGAGAACTTGGATGAGATTAAGTCATTGAATGACCGGATTTCGATTGAAGACGTGCAGGATGTCTACCTGCCATTGATCAAACTGTTACAGCTTCACTATCAGAACTTCTTGAGTTGGCAGATGCAAAAGTCAACTTTTCTCCGCCAGCCCGTCCGACGGGTACCGTATATCATCGGGATCGCAGGTTCGGTTGCCGTAGGGAAGAGTACGATTGCCCGTTTGCTGAGCATCTTGCTCAATAAACTCCTTCCTGATAAGCGGGTTGAGTTAATGACCACGGATGGTTTTCTCTTCCCCAATGCAGAGTTAAAGCGCCGGGGGATTATGGACCGGAAAGGCTTCCCAGAGTCTTATGATATGGAGAAGTTACTGAAGTTCCTCAATGATGTTAAGGCCGGGGAGCCAGTCGTTACGGCACCGACATACTCCCACCAAGTGTATGATGTCCAGCCTGATAAGCCGCTGGTGATTGACCATCCTGACATTTTAATTGTGGAAGGAATCAATACCCTCCAATTGCCGACCAACCAGCGGCTCTACGTAAGTGACTATTTTGACTGGTCGATCTACGTAGATGCTGACCCTGAATTGATTGAGTGCTGGTACCTGCAACGGTTTGGCCTGCTTTTAAAGACGGCCTTTACCGACCCGTCAAATTACTACTATCCGTACTCACAGGGCGATCAAGACGAAGCTTTTGCCATGGCCCGGGATGTTTGGGAAAAAGTTGACCTGCCTAACCTGACGGATTTTATCTTGCCTACTAAGACCCGTGCTAATCTCATCTTGCATAAGACGCACGGCCACGTGGTTGACCGCCTTTACCTTCGTCACGACTGATAAATTAACCAAAGCCGCCCAAATTCTGGTTTTCCATTGTCTGGGCGGCTTTTATTAATTGCTCACTTTTCCATCAACCAATCGATGAGGTCAACGGTTTGAAAGGGTGCCTGGCTGGTGTCACCCAGGTATGGTTTGGCAGTGATTAGGGTCCGGGGACAAGAAGCCGGGGCGTGACGCAAGCCGGTGCTAGCCTGCTGGTAAGCCGCCGACGTGAGGAGTGAAAAGTTAAACTGGAAGAAGTGTCGTTGTCCGTCACGGACGGCGATGAAGGTAACGGGGTAGCGGCCAACCTGGTGGGTGTAAACCGTGAAGCCCCGTGCCCGTAACTCGTTAAAAACCACCGTTGTTAGGTTGGCCGCCGAGAGCGCACCGTGGTGGTTAGCGAGCAGCCAATTGAAGCAGGAATCAACCGGGAAATACTGGCGGTTGGTTACCTTAGCCTTGCCGGTCCGTAAGTCCAGCGCTGGGCAGGGGGTAAATAAAAAGCACCGCTGGAGGAAGGAAAGGTAGCTTGCCAGGGTCTTGTTAGAAACATTGATTTTGGCATCTTGGAGTGCGGCGACAGCCTGTGAAACATTGGTTAGCCGGCCCGCTTGTTTGGTTAAAAAGGTCGCCAGCTGCATGGCCAGGCGGGGACTACACAGGCCATCCTGGCGTGCAAAGCCATTGATGATCACGGTGCTGAGGACTTCCTCAAAGTAGTTTTGAATTGTGGCGTGGCTGCGAATCTCTTGGGCGAAGGGAAATCCCCCAGTGTTTAGGTACTGGTACAGGGTCGCCAGGCTGGCTTCCTGGTGGTGGTAGTTAATAAACTCACTGAAACGAAGGGGGCCAAGGTAGACTAAAGAACATGGAAAGGTGGCCGCAAGAGATTGGATCCCGGCCTCAGAGCTCGTGACGTATAGGTCGACCGCGGGTAACGAGCGTAGGCGGGCGACCAGTTGGGCATAATTTGGTAAGCATTCGAGTTCATCGAGGAAGACATAGTTTGTCTTTCCAATGATGAGCTCCTTTTTTATTTGCGCAAAAATTGTTGCCGGGCTACTCAAACGGGTAAGGAGTCGGTCAAGGTCATGATAAATGATTCGCTGACTGGCGACACCCTGCCGGCGCAAATAGGAACGAAATTGCTCAAGCAGGGTTGTTTTACCAGCTCGACGCACCCCGTAAATCACTTTAATTGTTGAGTTACTTATCGAATTCTTCAATTGGTCTAGTTGACTAGAACGCACGAACATCCACTCATCTCCAGTAAAAATCATCGAATAACCGAATCATAGCAGAATTTGTTAACCTCTGCAAATTTGGAATAAAATCCAAATATATCAACAGATTAGTCCTTAATTTGATGGTAAAAAAGTAAAATTTAGTAAAAAGCAATGTTACTGTGGGTTAGATGCAACTGGTTGCACAAAATAAAATTGGTCTACTTTACTTGACAGAAATTACCAGACCGGTTAAGAACTTAGGCATACTGATTAACCAGCGAAATAAAATTATTTTTTGAGGAGATTATTACTATGAAAATTTTTGCCGACACAGCTAACATTGCTGAAATTAAACGTATTAATGACCTGGGCCTACTTGACGGGGTCACGACTAACCCCACCATCATTGCCCGCGAAGGAAAAGACTGGGAAACCGTTGAAAAGGAAATCTGTGCGATTGTTGACGGCCCCGTCAGCGCAGAGGTAACGGCGGATGATACCGATGAGATGGTTGCCCAAGCCCGTGAACTAAGCGCCTGGGCCGATAACATTGTCGTTAAGATCCCCATGACCGAGGCCGGATTAAAGGCGGTCAGCATTCTTTCCAAGGAAGGGATCAAGACCAATGTGACCCTGGTCTTTTCCGCCGTGCAGGGAATGCTCGCCGCCAAGGCCGGTGCCACTTATGTCAGCCCCTTCCTCGGCCGACTTGACGATATTGGTGCAAGTGGCCTGGAACTGGTTGAAAAGCTCCGGCAGATTTTTGATGTTTACGGCTACCAGACAGAGATCATTGCCGCCTCGATTCGCCACTGCCAACACGTCGAACAAGTAGCACTTGCCGGCTGTGACATCGCAACGATTCCCGGACACCTGATTCCAAAACTCTGGGAGCACCCGTTAACGGATAAGGGCCTTGCAACCTTTAAGAAGGACTGGGCAGAATTTGAACGACTCCAACAAAAGTAGGGTGATCACAATGCTAAAAAAACGGAATTTAATGCCTGAGCTCCTACCAACGCTGAAAGATTTGACGGTTCAATCCACGGTTGGTGGCCAACTGGGAAAGGTAGTTAACTGCCGGGTATTATCTTTGCTTGCTCAACCATCGCTAGTGGTTAACCACCAACTGAAGCGAATCCTTGCGGAGGATGACCAGCCAGTTTTACAGCTGGATGAGGGGGACCTGCGGCTAACCCCCGTCGACTTTGCTAACCAGGTGAGTCGGCAATTTGCAAACGCCCTAGCAGGGGTCAGTGCCGCGGCGGTTGCCCGCCTGGTGGTGATTTATGCGCCAAGCTGGGCAGCTGAGTGCCGCCTACCAGCGGATGCTCAGCGGATTCGAATTGCCCACCGTCAAATTCGGGACGTCATCCAGATTTTGTACGACCGCGACACAGCCAGCCACGTTCAAATTATCTACGGTGGCTTTGTCTTTGAAGATGAACTAGCCACCGTTTTATGGGATGTCAACGTCGACGGTGTCTTAATTAAATAAGTGAGGTTTTAAAAATATGATTAGTAGTCTGAATACGGTGCTCACCCGTCCACGGCAGCACGAGTTTACTTTAAATGACCAATTAGCAGTCAATGCACTGCGCTTTATGAGTATTGACATGATTGAAAACGCCAAGAGTGGTCACCCTGGTTCGCCAATTGGTATGGCCCCGCTGGCCTACACGCTCTGGGAGAAGTTCTTAAACTTTAACCCTGATGACCCGCAATGGATTAACCGGGACCGCTTCGTCTTGTCTGGCGGTCACTGTTCGGCCCTCCTGTATAGCTTGCTACACTTTAACGGCTTTAACGTCAGCCTTGACGATATTAAACACTTCCGTAAGTTGGGTTCCAAGACGCCGGGCCACCCCGAATACCAGCTAACTCCCGGGGTCGATGCCTCAACTGGTCCACTGGGGCAGGGATTTGCAATGGCCGTTGGGATGGCGATGGCCGAACGTCACTTGGCCGTCCAATATAACGAACCGGGCTACCCCCTCTTTGACCACTATACCTACTCAATTGTTGGTGATGGTGACCTAATGGAAGGGGTTGCCGAGGAGTCAATTAACCTGGCCGGGAAGAACCGGCTGGGACGGCTAATTGTGCTCTATGACTCTAATGATGTGACCTTGGATGGTCCGCTGAACTTGAGCACGAACGAAAATGCCGCAGCCCGCTTTAAGGCCGCCCACTGGGACTACCAGTTGGTGGAAGACGGGACCGACCTGGACGCAATCGCCCAGGCCATCCGCAATGCCCGGCAGACGGACCAGCCATCGCTGATTGAGGTTAAGACGATCATTGGTTTCAATACGCCGGATGAGGGAACAAGCAAGGTCCACGGCTCCCCACTTGGTGACCATAATGTGGCAATCACCCGTGAAAACTATGGCTGGCCATACGCCCCCTTTGAATACCCGACTGCGGTTTATGAACAATTTGCCCAGTATGCTGGTGCCAAGGAAGAAAAGTACCAGGCTTGGCAGAAACTATACGAGGGTTACCAGCAGAAGTACCCGGCGGCAGCTCACCAACTTGAGCAAAAGTACCTTGATACGGCTCACTTGGCCAGCCACCACCAGGTTGGTGACCAGGTTTCAACCCGGGTTGCCAATGCAGAAACACTACAAGACTTAGCCGCTGCCAATCCGCAATTATGGGGCGGGTCGGCAGACCTCTTCTCGTCGAACAAGACGAATTTGAAGGGTGACCAGGTATTTAAGCCGTCGAATTATGGTGGCCGTAACATTTACTTCGGTGTTCGTGAATTTGCCATGGCCGCCGCGGTTAACGGAATTAACCTTCATGGCGGCAGCAGCGCTTATTGCAGTACCTTCATGGTATTTAGTGACTACCTTAAGTCAGCAATTCGTCTGGCTGCTCTTCAACACCTACCATCGGTCTTTATCTTTACTCATGACTCGTTGGCGGTTGGTGAAGATGGTCCGACTCATGAACCAGTTGAACAGTTAGCAATGCTACAGACAATCCCAAATGTTCAAGTCTTCCGGCCGGCCGATGCCAATGAAGTGGTTCGGATGTGGAAGATAATTGCACAGACGAATGACCGACCTAGTGTCATCATTGCCTCCCGACAGAACCTACCCGTCCTGAAGGAAACTATCAATGCTGACGTTAGTCGTGGCGCCTACGTGGCCGCCGATGCCGCAAATGGTCAACCAGCGGGAATTATCATGGCCACCGGTTCTGAATTGTCATTAGCACTGGCCGCTAAGCAGCAGCTGGCTACTCAACACGGTATTGAAGTTCGGGTCGTGTCGATGCCAAGCATGGAACGCTTTAACCAGCAAACTGCAGAATACCGGGAGCGGGTTCTACCACATAACGTCCGTGCCCGCCTAGCCGTTGAGATGGCGAGCCCAGCACTGTGGGGCCAATACGTGGGCCTCGATGGGGATGTCCTGGGTGTTGATGAATTCGGGATGAGTGGTAGCGGTAGTCAAGTGGCCGCTCAATACGGTTTTACTAGTGAAAACGTTGTTCAACGCTTCTTAAGCGTGCTCAGAAAGGGGTGATAATGATGATCGTCAAAGTTAATGAAGAATTGACGCAGCTAGACCAACAGGCCGTAACAGAAGAATTAGCCCTCTTAACCGCGGCACTAAATAGTTGAGTTAACGCCCAATCCATTCCAACTAAATATTCCATCTGAAAAAGGGTGGGTGGTGAAGTTTATTCGTTGATTCACCACCCACCCTTTGTGATCAAAAGCGAAACAATTAATCATCACTAGCGGTTGACCGTCCGTCTTTTAGCCTGTAAACTTAGTGCTAAAGAGGAAAAAACGAATGAAGGAAGTGGCAATGTGGCAAACGTCAATTTAGATGCATTTGACAAGATTATTGTCCTTGATTTCGGGAGCCAGTATAACCAGCTGATCACCCGTCGTCTTCGCGATTTTGGGGTCTACTCAGAGCTCCTATCCCATAAGATAACGGCAGATGAAATCAAGAAGATTAAGCCCAAGGGAATTATTTTCTCGGGTGGGCCAAATAGCGTTTATGACCCAGACGCCTTTAAGGTTGACCCAGCGATCTTTAAGCTGGGGATTCCAATCTTGGGAATCTGTTACGGGATGCAGCTGATGTCATATGACCTGGGTGGTAAGGTTGAAAAAGCCGACAATTCAGAGTATGGCCGGGCTGATATTGAAGTCTTAGATGATGACGCGGTCCTCTTTAAGGACTTGCCAAAGAAGCAATATGTTTGGATGAGCCATGGTGACTTAGTTACGAAGGCACCTGCCGGGTTTAAAGCGACCGCCACGAGCAAGAACTGCCCCATTTCAGCGATCGCTGATGATGAGCGCAAGTTCTATGGGATCCAGTTCCATGCCGAAGTACGGAATTCCGAATATGGCTTAGACATCTTACGGCGTTTTGCCTTTGACGTTTGTGGGGCGAAGGACAACTGGACGATGGATGACTTCATCGACCTCCAAGTTGACCACATTCGAAAAGAAGTCGGTGACAAGAAGGTTATCTTGGGCCTCTCCGGTGGGGTTGACTCAAGTGTAACGGCCGTTTTGATTCACCGGGCAATCGGTAACCAGTTGACTTGTATCTTTGTAGACCACGGTTTGCTGCGGAAGAATGAAGCAGACCAGGTAATGAACGCCTTGAACCGCGATCTGGGTGTCAATATTGTTAAGGTTGACGCCGCTGACCGCTTCCTCAGTAAGCTGAAGGGCGTTACTGACCCCGAAAAGAAGCGGAAGATCATTGGTAAGGAATTCGTTGAGGTCTTCAACGAGGAAGCTAAGAAAATTCCAAACGCTGATTTCTTAGCACAGGGGACCCTGTATACCGATGTGATTGAATCTGGGACTGATACAGCGCAAACCATTAAGTCCCACCACAATGTCGGGGGGCTACCAAAGAAGCTCGGCTTCAAGTTGATTGAGCCATTACGGAAGCTCTTTAAGGACGAAACCCGTGAGTTAGGTGAAAAGTTAGGTATTCCGCACGAGTTAGTCTGGCGGCAACCATTCCCAGGCCCTGGTCTGGGGATCCGGATAATTGGTGAAATTACGCCGGAGAAGCTTGAAATTGTCCGGGAAAGTGACGCCATCTTGCGTGATGAAATCAAGAAGGCAGGCCTGGACGAAAAAATTTGGCAATACTTTACAGTCTTGCCAGGTATTCGTTCCGTCGGCGTCATGGGTGACGGCCGGACTTACGATTACGCGGTTGCTATCCGTGCAGTAACCTCAATTGATGGGATGACGGCAGACTTTGCTAAGATTCCGTGGGATGTTCTTCAAAAGATCTCGGTCCGGATCGTAAACGAAGTCGACCACGTTAACCGCATCCTTTATGATGTTACGAGTAAGCCGCCGTCGACGATTGAATACGAATAGAATGACAATGTTACTTAGAGTTGGAACCGCGATATAACAGCATTTTGGCAGTCTGAAAACTAGACCAACTCATTAAAAATAACATGTTAGTTTGCCAAAATGTTTGCCATAGGAAGCATCCAGTTTTTATACTGGATGCTTTTTATTTGTTATAAACATAGGAAGAACCATGTACACGTACCTATTGATTTAATAGGCCCTGTGCCTGTCCTTTTTATGTGCAAATTACGTTTTAAACATAATAGTATGTCTGATATTTCTAAACCTAAATTTCAAGAATAAGTTAGCCACTAAACTGAAATAAATAGCACTGACCAATTAATTATTGGTTGATGAGAACGTGACATCTC
>CADFHB010000010.1 GCA_902834055.1 Lactobacillaceae bacterium
AGTGGGAGCTTGGCAAGCGCTAGAAGAGGCCCAACAGGCTGGTAAGATTCGCTCAATTGGTGTTTCTAACTTCTATGCTGACCAGTTAAAGGATTTGGAACTGACGGCACCGGTAAAGCCGGCTGTTAACCAGATTGAGGTTAACCCGTGGTATCAGCAGGACCAAGAAGTTAAGTTTGCCCAAGGTGAGGGGGTCCAAGTAGAAGCCTGGGCGCCATTTGTGGAGGGCAAGCACGGGCTCTTTACCAACCAGCTAATTGGTCAAATTGCGGCTCAGCATGGTAAGTCCAACGGCCAAGTTATTTTACGATGGCTATTACAGCGGGGGATTACTGTTATCCCGAAGTCGGTTCACCAGGAACGGATGGCAGAAAACATTGCGGTTTTTGACTTTACACTATCAGACGGGGAAATGCAGGCAATTGCTAGTCTCGATAAGGGTGTGAGTCAGTTCTTCGACCACCGTGACCCCGTCACGATTGAGCAGATTTTCGGATCAAGTTTACGCATGGTTCAGGATAGTGAAAAGCAACAATTGAAGGGAGCAAACTAATGATGAATATTCCGAAGTTTAAGTTAAATGATGGCAATTATATCCCGTCTATGGGTTTTGGGGTCTTTCAAATTCCGGCAGATGGTTCCACCTACCGGGCGGTAACTGACGCATTAAAGTTGGGCTACCGGCACATTGATACCGCGACCGCGTACTTTAATGAACAGGAAGTTGGCCAGGCAATCAAGGATAGTGGGATCCCGCGGGACCAAATCTGGGTTACTTCTAAACTGTGGCTACAAGACTATGCCTATGCAGACGCGGAGAAAGCCATTGATGCGTCACTGACAAAGTTAGGCTTGGATTATGTTGATCTTTACCTTATTCACCAGCCATACGGAAAAGTCAACGAGGCCTGGCAAGCGATGGAGGAGGCCCAGCAAGCGGGTAAGATCCGCTCAATTGGGGTTTCTAACATGACACCAAAGCTCTGGAAAAAGTGGGTACCAAACTTTAAGGTGACCCCTGCTGTTAACCAAGTTGAATTTAACCCATATTACCAGCAACGGGCACTGCGTGACATCCTAGCCGATAGTCACGTTGCCTTGGAAGCCTGGGCCCCACTAGGGCAAGGTAACCAGGACCTCTTTGCTGAACCGATTTTGAACGCGTTGGCGAAGAAGTACAATAAGAACGTTGGCCAAATTATTTTGCGCTATGAGCACCAACTGGGGGTAATTATTTTCCCTAAGTCTGTTCATGAGGCACGGATTAAGTCGAACGCGGAAATCTTTGACTTTATGTTAACCATTGATGAGATGGACGCGATTGCTAAACTTGACAAGGGGCGGGGGATGCACGATCCTGACGCACCAGGTGTTGAGGAAATGCTGTTGAATGCTTTTGATGTTCACGCAAATGACTAGTTGTTGAACTGGTTATGGAACGAGAAGGCCTCCAGTGCTCGGTAAAATTCTACCGAGTGCTGGAGGCCTTTCGTGCTTCCTAAAGATAAGCGTAAATGTAGGTTTAGCCAAACTGGTTGGCGTAGTCGTGCACGGGAACCTGTAGAGTGAGGTCACTGGTTGGATAAGCCACACAGGGATTGACGTAACCAAATCCCCTATCAGCCGCCCGACGGTGGTCGAATTCAGCTGGCGTGAATGTGTGTCCGTCCAGAACCTGGGACCGGCAAGCTGAGCAAATACCACTCCGGCACATCGATGGGGCGATGATTCCTGCTCGTTCCAAGGCAATCAATAGGGACTCGTTGGCCGCTGCCGGAATCGTCGTGGATTGGTCCCGGGTGATGACGGTCATTGAGAAGGTCTTGCCCTTGGCCGCTGCCGAGTAGCCAACAAACTGGTCCGGAGCCGCAGTATTCCCATTTAGTTCGTGCCGGACCCACCCTGGTGCTAAGTGGAGCTGGGCGACTTCTTTCATCACGAACTGGTACATTACTGACGGCCCACTGATGAAGATGGAGTAGTCAGCTGCCGGGGCATACTTTTCAATCAGGCCCTTACTGATGAAGCCGTGCTCGAAACCAGGCATTTCTTCGTCACTGAGGATGTTGACCAGCCTGACCCGGTCGGTCTGCCCCGCGATCCCCTGGAGTTCGTCCCCTAAGCGGGACCTTCACTTTATCGAGATAAAGCCCCGTTATGGTGCCTTCATTGCGGATTACCGGTCCGCGGGCGACCTGACAACGATGAATGAGATCATTAATTTTCACAATGGGCACTACCGAATTTCTTTGCTAAAGTCGATTTACCGGGTCTGCAACCAGATTGAGGCGGACATTATACGGCTCGCTGCCGGGCGGCGGAGTACTTTAACTTTATTCACGCCCTGGCGATGGCTTCTGAAAACGATGTCTACCCCCTATTGGTTAACAACTTTAAACCAATTTACCTGACTCTGGGGCGGTGGACTTGC
Source organism: Lactobacillaceae bacterium (assembly GCA_902834055.1). The sequence continues at coordinate 2,432 of CADFHB010000010.1, forward strand.
GAGAATACGCGGTCTGATGATTTTCAAAAGGCGGGCCAGCACCTCCTGGACCTGGTCAGTGCCGGCCAGGCGAAAGCGGCCGTCCAAGATAACGTTAATTTGATCAGGAAGAACTACCAACTTCTGAGTGGGCAAGATGATTTGGAACTAGGATGAAATAAGTCGGCTCATCAGTCATCGGCTGAGGGGGCGCTTTTAACTAGATGATTAAAACTTCGTGCTGCTTGGGTTTGGCGGCCGTGCGTTTAATTGCATGATAGTTAATCGGGGAGTCAATTGCCCGCCGGGTCTGAGCCTTTGAGAGGTCATTTTACTCGATATTTTCCTCCTATTTGTTAAAAATCGTATTTTCGGCAAATAGGGTGTAAAGACACGCTTCCTAAATCGTTAAAAGTTACTTTTCTAAAGATAAAAGCAAAAAAGCCCGACCGTCGCCGTGCTAACCATTTTCCGATACTGGCCATCCGGCCCTAATGCGCTGCTTTCCGCACTTCTCATTAACGTGCTGCGTGGCACTAGGCCCCCTTTTTGGCCACTTCGCACTTCCTAATTCAATACAATTACTTTTCCTAAACTATGGTGACTTTCTAAGTACTTATAAGCTTCTGGAACTTGTTTTAGGCTGAACACCTTTACGGGTTTTACGTTAATACGCTGATTTTCAATCACCCTTAGTAGCTCATTTAATTTTGCACCACTAACGTTTCTAGGATAAAAGCTCGTTAAATAGCTATTAGGTGCCAGATCCATAATGGGGTCGAACTCATCTAAATACCATTGATTACCTAGTTGACCGGTGCTGCAAACAATTCCCCCTTCACTAATATGATGAAAGGTGTCCTTAATGGTAGCCGGTCCAACCAGTTCAAATGCCTTGGAATAACTATAGGAAGTCTGTAACTTACCATCTTGATCAAGAACTACGTCATCAAAGCCGAGTTCTTTCATTCGGGCAACTTTGGCTTTGGCCCGGGTTGACCCAATAATTTTAATGCCGGGATAAGAAGCCTTTGCTAATTTCAAAAAAGCCACTCCGATCCCGCTGCTAGCACCCCGGACAATGACCTGATCAGTAGGTGATAGCTTTAAGTTGAGCATAGAACCATAGGCGGTGTAGTAGGTTTCAGGGACTGTTGCTAATGTTTTCCAGGAAAGGGTGGTGCTGACTGGGTATATTTGCGAGTTCGGTAAAAAGTATATTCAGCATACGATCCGTCAAAATCGCGGCCCATTTCGCCCATGATGGAAACCACTTTTTGGTTAACTGGTAATTTGCCGGGATCAGTTGTTTCTGCGATCTCGCCCACACATTCTATCCCCAGGATTCGGGGAAATTTTACCGTTGGCGATAGCCCCCTTCGCGTGAAAATTTCTGAATGGTTGATCCCGAATCCCTTAACCTTAACCAGACTCCAACCGGGCTTTAACTGTGGCCGTGGTACATCTTGGTATATCAGTTTCTCGGGTCCGCCGGATTCTTTAATAACAATTGCTTTCACGATATTCACCTTATTATCTATTTACAACTGCTTGCCAGCGGTGAACCAGCAACCATTCAACTAGCCTTAGGATCCCGGCGCATGCCAAAGTCAGTACAACCGTTAAGATGGTTCCCCAGAGGATTGGCACCACCTGTTGTGATTGAAGGCCTTCGAACAATAATTGTCCTAACCCACCAGCGTTAATGGTGGCTGCAATGGTTGCGATTCCCATTGTTGAAGCAAGGGCGACTTGTAAGCCACTAAAGATCGCTGGAGTTGCTAGGGGGAGCTGAACCTTGAAGAAGACTTGTCGTTTGGTCATCCCCATCCCCTTAGCAACCTCGATTAGCGTGGGATCGATTTCCTGAATTCCAGTGATAAAGGTTCGCAATAAGACGTACTCGCAGTAGGTAGTTAGAACAATAATCGCCGTCCGCATCCCCAGTCCAGAAATCGGTAAGAGCAGGGCAAAGAAGGCAAAGCTTGGTACTGAATACAAAAGGGAAAAGAAGTACGTTAACCCATTTAACCAGTTTTTTTGCTGCATTAGCAACACGATTATCACCGTTGCAATTACTAATGCAATCCCTAATGATGCCAGAACCATTAGCGCATGTTGCTGGACATCGATAACCATTGTTGGCCAATTAGCATTCCAATAATCAATCATTGTAATGCCCCCACAGCTTTTGATTTTGTTGAACCGTTCCCAACAGTTCCTTAACGAATGAGGTTGCCGGGCGGGCAACGACTTCTGCTGGTTCAGCGAATTGTTCAATCCGGCCTTTATGCATCACCATAACCCGTTGACCAAGGAATAGGGCTTCATTAATATCATGGGTAACAAACATAAAGGTTTTATTCCCTAGTGACGCATGGATCCGTTTAATCTCTTTTTGAAGTTCAATTCTGGTTAGCGCGTCAAGCGCACCAAATGGTTCATCAAAGAGCACATATGCGGGATTGACGGCTAACGCACGGGCAACACCAACTCGTTGCTGCTGGCCACCCGAAAGTTGACTGGGGTACCGCTGCGCATATTGCTTAGGATCAAGCTGAACTAAATTTAACAGCTCGCCAACCCGTGCATCAATTTGCTTTTGATCCCACTGCAGCATCTTGGGCACGACCGCGATGTTTTCCGCAATTGTCATGTGGGGGAAGAGGCCAATCTGCTGGACAACATACCCCATATGACGACGTAACTTAACTAAGTCTAAGTCACTGATCTTTTGGCCAGCAATGAGGATTTCACCCGCATCCGGTTGCCAAAGTCCATTCACCATCTTCAATGTTGTCGTTTTTCCGCAACCCGAAGAGCCTAAAATCGTAATGAATTCGCCCTGGTTAACGGTAAAACTAAGGTCGGGGATCACAATGTTCTTACCAAACTTTTTCTGGACATTTTTAAATTGAATAACTGGCTTTGTCATGCTGACGGACCCTCCTTATTAATAAATCAAACCCGGCCATTGATAGTAATGAGAGGAGCGCGACACTAACACCACCAATAACAACGTATGACATGTCGTATAGTCCTAGGCCGGTAAAAATCAGTGTCCCTAATCCCCCGGCCCCGATATAAGTAGCTAGGGTTGCGCTGGCAATGATCTCGACAAGCGCTAACTTAATACCGTTCAAAATGTACGGCAAGGCAAGGGGAATTTCAATCTGTCTCCGTAGCTGTCGGGGATCCATTCCTAATGCAGTACCAACTTCCTTGTACAATGGGCTCACTTCATTAAAGCCCAGGATCGTGTTAATAAGGAGTGGTGGTAATGCTAATACAACCAGGGCAATGATTGCGGGAAGCATCCCGGTTCCAATGAAGGGAATTAGCAAAAATAATAATGCCAAACTAGGAATAATTCTTAATCCTTGGGCAAAGGCAGTACAAAACGCTGCGACTGGCTTTACTCGTGAGCCAAGGTAGCCAAGGGGCAGTGCAATTACCAGCGCAATTGCTAGTGTTATTAGGCTAAGGTAAACATGCTGCCAGACACACTGCCAATACTGGCCACTATCATTTTGAAAATAATGGATAATTTGGGTTAACAAAGTGTCACTTCCTAGTGTAATGCTCAGGGATCGTTAATTTGCGACAAGCTCTTTTACTTATTGGCATTGTACCAATTCTTGGCAACCGTCTTATAGTTCTGACCGTCAACATCAACTTTTTTATTGAGGTTTGTTAATTGCTTGGTGGTGAGTTTAGCGTCGATTTTATTAAGGGCTTTTTCCATCTTCGGATGACTTTCGGCGGACTTCTTATTTACCAAGGGAACCAGGTTATATGGTGGCCAAAGGTTCTTATTATCCTTTAATAGGGTAAATTTACTAGTGGCTAATTGGCCGTCCGTAGTAGAAACTGGTGCAGCGTCCCCCTTACCTTGCGACATAATCTTGTACTTAAGGCTATCATCATAATCCTTTTGGGATTTAAAATTATACTTACCGTATTTCTTGTTCATTCCCGGAAGCGCATCAGCCCGTTTATCGAATTCGCCTTGGGAAACAAAACGAATCTTGTTGGCCTTCTTTTGGAGGTCACTCAACGTCTTGATGTTGTATTTTTTAGCAACGCTGGTTCTAATGCCGACGCCTTGGCGGTTATCACCAGGTGCGTAATTAAATGTTACTAAGCCTTCCTTCTTCACCCCATCTTTAGCAAGTTTTGCTATTTGTGGAGCACTTTTACCACTAGCGTTTTTCTTTAGGTATGCTTCAACAATCGTTCCCGTATATTCCGGGTAAACATCAATTTGGCCCGTCTTAACGGCTTTATAGACCACTGAATTTGAAATGTTTGGTTTCCGCACGACCTTATAGCCAGCATGTTCCAGTGCTAAGGCGTAGATTTCGCTAACTGTTTTACTCTCTGAAAAACTCTTCGAACCCACAATAATGGGCTTTGCACTGGCGCTTACCGTTGGGGAAGATACTCCACCAATGAAGAGCATCAAGGCGATAACTGATAAGCTTACGATCAATGGTTTAAAATATTTCATTTGCTTTATTCACCTCATAATTAGTAACTAAAAAAGTTCCAAAAATTCTCGAATAACACTATCAATATATCCTGATATAAAGCTGATGTCAAGAATTAACTTAACGATTATCTACTGGAATATCGTAACTAATACTGTTACAATAGATTGCGGAAAGGAATGAACAAAATGAGAATCTCCACCCGCTTTAGCGATAGTATCCATATCTTAGCATTCATTGAGACCTACAAGAGTAAGTTACCACTGAGTAGTGAGAACATTGCCGGTAGCATTGAGACCTCGCCGGTAGTTGTCCGCCGTTTAATGGGCAAACTACGTAGTGCTGGGTTACTTAAGACCGTTCATGGGTCTGCTGATCCTAAGCTCACTCGGGAGCCAAAAGATATCTCACTATATGATGTTTTTCTCGCTGTTGAAGATGAGCGGCACCTCTTTACGGTTGACCCCCGGACTAATCTCGAATGCATAGTCGGTGGGAATATCCAAGCAACCCTTGGCGATTTCTATAGCCAGGCCGAGAATGCCGCTAAAGCCAAATTAGCATCGATCACCCTTAAAGACGTTCTTGATACAATCCTCGTTAAGCAAACTGAAAAGGACCCCGCAAAGTTAACTAACAGTAATCTAAGGTAAATAATAAAAGGAGTTAAACGGAACTGACATCATAAGTTCCGTTTAACTCCTTTTTAGGTGCGTTTCGCACTTCTCGTTAACGTGCTGCAAGCCGCCGGGCCTAAGTGTCCAGTTACGAAAAATGGCTAGCCCGTAACCGTGCTAACCAATTTCCTATACTGGCCACCCGGCCCTAGTACGCGACTTTCCGCACTTCTTCCTTATGGGTTCAGGCGGTTGAGCATCCGTGGGAATGGGATGTTTTCCCGAATGTGGTCTTGCAACGTGATCCAAGCAAGGAACCGCTCCAGCCCCATTCCAAAACCAGAGTGGGGGACAGAACCGTACTTGCGAAGGTCGTCGTACCAACCGTATTCCGTCTTGCTTAAGCCGTTTTCTTCCAGCTTATTGGTGATGTATTCGTAGTCGTACGAACGTTCTGAACCACCAATGATTTCACCATAGCCTTCCGGTGCCAGTAAGTCGGCACAGATGACTTCCCGGTCATCTTCGGGGTTGGAAGGCATGTAGAAGGCCTTGATTTCTTTAGGGTAATTCTTGATGAAGACCGGCTTCTTGAATTGGTCGGCCAGGTAAGTTTCTTCTGGCGAACCAAAGTCATCGCCGTACTTAACGTCCATGCCACCTTCTTGCAGCATTTCAATGGCCTTCTTATAGGTAATCCGTGGATATGGCAGTTCCGTAAATGGCTTCAGACTGTCAACGCTCCGGCCAACCATTTCCAGTTCCAATGGACAGTGGTCGATCAGGTCTTGAATCAGGTAGGCAACGTATTGTTCCTGGATTTCTTCACTCTCTTCTTCGTGGCACCAAGCCATTTCAGGTTCGATCATCCAGAATTCCATCAGGTGCCGGCGCGTCTTGGACTTTTCTGCCCGGAAAGTTGGGCCCATTGAGTAAACCCGGCCCAGCGCCATGGCACCGGCTTCTTCGTATAATTGACCAGATTGTGACAGGTATGCGGACTGGTCAAAGTAGTCGGTTTCAAATAATTCGGTCGTTCCTTCTGGAGCACTTCCCGTTAATTCTGGTGCGTCGAATTGAGTGAAACCGTGCTTTTCAAAGAATTCCATCGTTGCCAACTTAACCCGGCTCCGAATCCGCATTAATGCCCATGGCTTGCGGCTCCGTAACCATAAGTGACGGTTGTCAAGTAGGAAGTCAATCCCGTGTTCCTTGTTTCCGATTGGGTAGTCTTCACTCTTGCCCACAATTTCAATATCACTGATGTGAATTTCGTACCCAAACTTAGAACGCTTGTCTTCAGCAATTTCACCGGTAACGTAGAAACTAGTTTCCTGGTGTAAGTCATGCTTAGCCAGGTCAAAGGTTTCTGGTGAAACGTCGTTCTTCCGGATAATTCCTTGGAAGAAGCCCGTCCCGTCCCGCAGTTGCAGAAAGGCGATCTTCCCACTTGAACGCTTATCAGTTAACCAAACGCCAATCTTGACAGTTTCACCCACGTGCTTAGGGGATTCGCTGATCGTAATTGTCTTCATCAATACTCACTCCTAAATTAGAATTACAGAATTTGAATGTGTGCAGCAGCGCACTTGTCTAACATCTCTTGTGGCCAAACGCTGGCTTGGACTTCACCAACGTGGGCCTTGCCAAGCAGCAGCATACAGAGTCGCGATTGACCGATCCCACCACCAATGGTGTATGGCAGTTCGCACTTTAGTAACATCTGGTGGAAAGGTAGCTTTTCGCGGGCCTGTTCACCGGCCTTTTCTAGTTGTGCCTTCATGGATTCAGGGCTAACCCGGATCCCCATGCTAGAAATTTCCAGCTTCTTTTGGAGTGGTTCGTACCAGAAAATAATGTCACCGTTGAGTTGCCAGTCATCGTAGTCAGGGGCCCGGCCATCGTGCGGCTTGCCACTACGCTTTAGCTTATCACCAATCTTCATTACGAAAACGGCACCAAGTTCCTTAGCGATTTTATCTTCCCGTTCCATTGGGGTCAAGTCGGGCCAGCGGTCTTCCAATTCCTGGGTCGTGACGAAGTGGATTTCGTCCGGCAGTTGGTAAACAGCGTCGGGGTAGAGTTCCCAGAGTTCGCGTTCAATCCGCTTAATCACTTTGAAGATTTGGCGAACGGTGGCCTTGAGGGTAGTTTCCGTCCGCTCTTCTTTGGCAATGACCTTTTCCCAGTCCCACTGGTCAACGTAGATGGAGTGGAAGTTGTCGAGGTCTTCGTCCTTCCGGATGGCGTTCATGTTGGTATACAGGCCTTCGTGCATCCCGAAGCCGTACTTCTTCAGCGCCATCCGTTTCCACTTGGCCAGGGAGTGAACTACTTCAATGGTTTCACCTGGTAAGCCCTTCATAGAGAAAGAAACCGGCTTTTCAACCCCGTTCAGGTTATCGTTCAGACCGGTGCCTTTTTCAACAAACATCGGGGCCGACATCCGCTGCAGGTGCAGTTCGTGGCCGAATTCGTCCTGGAAGTTTTCCCGGATAAACCGGATCGCTGCTTCGGTGTCACGGATCGATAATTTTGGATCGTAGTCTTGTGGAATAATTAAACTCATAATTAACACTCCTCATAATTTGATTTGAGGATAAAATAAAAAGCCTTTCATCCCCCGTAAATCAAAGGGACGAAAGGCTTTATTCCGCGGTGCCACCCAAGTTGCCTAAGAATACGGGATTCCTAGACCGCTTTTTCGAACGCAATTACGTTCTACCGGTGTGGTAACGTACCGGGGACGGCTGAGCCTACTTTAATCGTCATGATCATTTTGGTCAGCGGCACTGCGAGAAAGTGTTTTTCAAACGTCCAGGGTCGGCCGGTCTCTCACTATTACCAGCTCACTTTACGAATGCGGCGTTTTACTCGTCTTCCTCATCGCTTTTGAAATCTTTAATGATATTCTAACCTGTTTTTTAGAAATTGCAAGAACTTTTTGCAAATTATTCTGGGGCGGTCCAGGTCATGTGGACATTCGTCGCGTCCTGCTGACTGGTGACAAAGCTGTGCCGGTGGTAAAAAGCAACTACTTGCTGGTTTTGGGGATAGGAGTCCAGGGTTAACTGCTGGTGATAACCTTGGACGAAGACTAATAGCTGGCTGCTGATGCCCTGCTGGCGATACTTGCTCGCCACGAACAGGCCGGCCAGGTAGTTGCCGGTCAGGCCGATAAAGCCAGCAATGGTGTCGTTGGTGGCAATGTAGCAGTAAACCTCGGCGTCTTGAATCGCAGCCCGCACCGCTGGCAGTTGCTCTTGCCAATATTGCCTGCCAACAAAAGAGTGGGCATCGAGGTTGCTGCTCAGCCAGATTTCCATGATGGCGTTGAGGTCAGCTGGTTTCATTTTCCTAATCATTTCTGAACCCTCCCTTCGCTACCGGATCCTGAAACGCAAAGCGGACTATTTTCATTATAACGGGAACGTGTTAGAATAACGACAACTTTGGGTACTTGCAGGCGATACCTAGACCAACATTGCCGCCGATGGAAAGGATTAATTATGCGGATTAATGTTCTTCAACACACCCCTAACGAGGGACCGGGAGCAATTCAAGCCTGGGCAGACGAGCGGGGACACGAGTTCTATGTCTACCATCCCTACCAGTTCGGCAGCCTGCCGACTGCTGAGGAGACGGACTTGCTGGTTGTCCTCGGCGGCCCAATGAGTCCTAATGACGACCTGCCCTGGATTAAGCAGGAGCGGATGCTGATCAAACAGCTGCTGGCCCAGCACAAGCCGATCTTCGGTGCATGCTATGGTGCCCAACAAATTGCCAAGACCCTCGGCTACCAGATTGGCAAAGCGCCGCACAAGGAAGTTGGGTGGGCACCGGTTTACCGGCAGTCAACAGCGGTTCCGGGGATCCCAGAGAAGTTGGATGCCCTCCATTGGCACGAAGAAATGTTTGAGGTGCCCGATGAAGCCCAGTTGCTCTTCTCCAGTGATTTGGTAAAGAACCAGGGTTTCCTCCTGGGCGACAACGTGATTGGTCTGCAATTCCACTTCGAACCGCTGGCTGATAACGTCCGTGAGATGGCGGTCAACGACGACCAGTACCCCCTCGAACATAATGACCTTCACCAGACACCGCAGGAAATTATCGACCACGGTGTCCCGGCAGAGAACAAGCGGGTGATGTTTAGCCTGTTAGATTTTATTACGAAGTAGACCATAACACCCTCCAGCGATAGTGATGCTGGAAGGCGTTTTTATAGTCAGAGAGGAGCAACGGCCGCGAATTTTCAAGACTGTTTTTCCATGGGATGACCTGGTAGAATGCAGACAGAATTTAGTAGGAAAGTAGTGTTATCCGTGGTAAAAACTTATGAAGACCAAGAATTTAACCAGGTGACCCAGGGGGCAACTGAGCTGAGCGACCTGAAATTTGTCGATTGTCAGTTTAACGACTGCCGCTTTGAGGACTTGACCCTCACCAACGTGTAATTTCAGGAGTGTTCTTTTAGCTACTGCACGATAGCGAACGTCACCACGACTTTTTCGGCGGGTCGCAACCTGTAGTTTGAACAGTGCAACCTGATTGGAATCAGCTGGGGCGAACTGGTCATTGATAAGTACTCGCTGGTGATTGACCAGTTAACCAACAGCCTGCTCAAGTATAATAACTTTATCGGGATGGAGCTGCCTAATTTCAGTTTTGCAACAAACGAGATTTTGAATTCCAACTTTGAGGACTGTAATTTGCAGAAGGCGCAGTTTAATGGTTGCGAATTGGCAGACACGCAATTTATCAGTGATGACTTGCGGCGGGCCGACTTCACCGCTGCGCACAACTATTTCGTCGACCTGCAAACTAGTCGGATTGAGAAAGCCAGCTTTAGTTTTCCTGACGTGATGGGCCTGCTGGAGTCTTTGGATATTAAAATTAAATAAAGGGCTGTGACATAAGCCTGATTACTTTAATAAAAAGCGAACAGCGCAGTACACAAATGGGCTCCAGTGCTCGGCAAAGCCGAACTCTGAAGCCCTATTTGTGCTTGCAGGGGCGTGAAGACGAAGTCATAAATGACTTCTGTCACGCTCCCTTTTATTAACGGTCTAAATGTAGATTTAAGCGGGACAACTGCCGCAGAATAATCAGCAGCAGGACGGCTTCCAGCGGCCAAGAAATAACTTCCTTGGGCACCCGGATGGCCAGCAGGGCGGTAAATGTCCGGCCGGTGCTGGACGAGCTGAGGCTCATTAGGTAGACCCACAGCGTCGTGAAGAAAACGTTGGTTACCAGGATCTGGACGAATTCGTAGATAAAGACGCGCTGCCAGGTAACCTTTTGCTGGTAGAGAAAGAGACCAGCAATCACGCCGGAAACGAAGGCGGAAAAGGTGAAACCGGGGAAGAACATACTGCCGGTATTCAGAATGGTGTTACTGATCAAATCGTTAACGACCATTGCCATTCCACCAATCCATGGTCCAAGGTAGTAACCGATCAGGGCCGTCGCAATAAAGCCGAAGCTGAATTTGAGGACGGCTGGATCACCGACTGATAACTTACCGAGGATAATTTTCAGGGCTACCAGGAGGGCAGCCAGGGTCAAATGCCGCGTAGTAAGGCGGGGACCCGAAAATGATAGGATTGACATCATCAACACACTCCCTAGAAAATTTTATTTTGTTAGGGAACCATCGACGTTTGTCCGTGGTGAATGCGGAAAACCAAAGCAGCCAAGCGGCCTCCTTCCAGCGTTCACATTCCGTTCCGCTGGACAATAACTCTGGAGTTCCTACCCCAACAATCGGTAGTATACGATTAACCCGGATAATAAGCAATAGTTTTGTTTTGATTTAACGTTAAACCTGAACAATTGGCCTAATGACAATGTTCGTCCTTCGACTGTGAACAAATTCACGTGGCTTAAAGAAAGTGATAAGAAGTGCCAAAGTTATTACAAACGGACGGCGACGTTATAGAATAGAGAAATTGAACTCAACGAGCAAATCGGGAAGGGGGAAAATATGATGCAGAAAAAACGGGCAAGACTGCTTGCAGTCGTAACGGCCGTGGCCCTCGGCGTGCTGCTTATCGCGACCCAATTCGATCAGCAGGTTCATTATGTTAATCCAGGCACACGTAACCATCATTTTTTCTGGCGTCGGGGATGGTACTACGACGGCACTGACTGGGTATACGTACGGGGCGCAAGGTAACCGGTAGCCAGAAAATTAACGGCGTCCAGTACCACTTCCGAGCGGACGGGCGGCAAATCTTGCCTTACCGGGTCAGTCGGCAATACGAGTTGACAAGCAGTCAGGGCAGCAACCAGCGGGCAACGCCAAAGTATATCATTTTACATGACGTTGGCAGCCGGGCGACCGGCCAGCAGGCAGCTAGTTTTATGCAGCGGACCGCGAACAGTAACCAGGCCTACCAAAACTTTGACCGGGTCAGGGTATTTGCTGGGGTACCAGAGCTGATTACCCAACTGGCAAGCCAGTCAGGGACTAGGCTGGCGATTGTTACCTCAAAGACCCGTGCAGAATATCGGCAGTATTTTCAGAATCAATACGAATTCGCTAAATACTTTTCAGTTGTTGTAACGGCCGATGATACCCAGTTGCATAAACCGTCAGCTGAGCCAATCTTGCTGGCGCTAGCCCGGCTTGGTGCTCAGCCGGCAACGGCCGTATACGTGGGTGATATGCTAACCGATTTTATTGCCGCCCACGCTGCGAAAATTAAATTTGCGGGGGCTGATTACGGTAGTGAAGATCCACAAAAGATTGCTGACGCTGACTTTCACTTAGCTAGCCTGGCAGGTTTAATCAGACTTAATGGAGAGGGAGTTGTTCAATCATGAATCGTGTAGCAAAAGCCTTAAACATCAAGTATCCGATTGTCCAGGGACCATTGGCGTGGCTGACTGATGCAAAGTTGGTAGCGGCAGTGGCTAATGCTGGGGGAATCGGCACTCTCGGACCAGCGGCTGGATAAAATGAGCGGGTGGCTGATCCGGATCCGGTCGTGCAGCACGCCTCAACGGTAGAGCGGATGCGCCAGCAAGTGCGAAGGGTTAAGGAACTGACGACGGGGCCGTTTGCGGTTAATATTATCCCTGAAAATGGCGGTAATGATGGTCATACTAGACCGCTGATTCAGATGATGATTGAGGAAAATGTTCCGGCCGTAGTTTACACTGGGAGCGAGGTTTATCCGGAGATTTTTAAGCTATTGAAGGATCACAATATCAAGATTATTTACCGAGCCTTGAATCCAACCGCAGCCAATGCACGTGCTGCCGAAAAAAACGGTGCGGATGTTATCGTGGCGACTGGTTTTGATGAGGGAGGAACGTTGCCGGCCAAAGTAGTCGGGACCTTCTCAATTGTCCGGATGATTGTTGACGCAGTTGACCACACACCAGTATTAGCTACAGGCGGAATTACGGATCGCCGCTCTGTCAAGGCGGCAATGGCACTTGGCGCAGAGAGCGTGTTCTGTGGAAGTCTGTTCATTGCGAGCAAAGAAAATCGAGCGGCAGGTAAGGTTAAGCGGGCAATTGTTGATTCAAGCGCTGATGACCTCTTGATCTTTCGGACAATGCCAGCATATTATCGTTCCTTACCGGGACCGTTTGCTAACCACCTGCAGGAGCTCAGTGACCAAGGCACGAGTCGAGAAAAGAGTGGTGAGGAAATGGGCGGCCTTTATGGTTTGAAGCTGGGAATGGTCGATGGTGACTGGGACCATGGCTACGTTTCCCTGGGGACCGGAATTACCAGTATTCACCGGATTCGTCCAGTGCAGGAAATCATTACCGATCTATTTACAGATGAATAATTTAAAAATACGAATCCCCCGTGAATTGACGAATTCGTCAATTCACGGGGGATTTTTATCGTTTATTAAACTGCCTTAGCAACCGCGGCATTAACTGCTGCTTGTTCTTTTTCAACCAGGGCCACCTTGCTCTCAATGATCCGGATGTCCATCGTGATTTCCCGGGTCAGGCCAGGGGTGTTGATCTTGGGCTCAAAGAATTCCTTGAACTCAGTTAACCGTTGTGGCGTGTGGAAGATACCGGCGGAAACGGTAATGTAGGAGGCAAACTCCATGTCACCACCAACCGTTGCTTCAAGCCAGGACCATTCGTTACGCAGCCAGTTCCATGCGGCTTCTTGACCAGCATTGTTAGCCAGTACTCCCCGGTACCATGCACGAAGGTCCTGGGGCTTAATTACCTGGGCATTCTTGTAGTGACCGATGATCAGCTTGATCAGTTCAGGGTTGGTCGTGGTTGGAATCGCCATCCGCAAGTCGGCCTTGTAACTCGGGTCCGCAGTTTGCTGGTAGGCGGTAAGTAGCTTATCGAAGAGGTCATGATTGCCGTAGTTTTGAACCTCATTCTTCAGAACTAATCCCCGGATATCGGCGGACAAGGCGCCCAATTGATCCTGGTTATCAAGGAAAATCTGGTGGGCCGCTTTAATTGCATCCTCGTTGTGGGTATACAGGGCCGCGTTGAGCACGTATGGCCGTACCAACTGGTCGTCGTTGCTTTCACCCACCTTAGGTAACCAGCCGAGCCGGGCAACCTGGTCCTTACTCAATTGGTTGAAGAACTTCTTTAAGTTGGCCTCTTCAGCCGAACTAGGCTTGACGAACATCTTGAGGTTGTTGGCGATGTGGTAGAGTTCGGCGTTGACAATGACCGAGTGGCTATTGGCAAACCGGGTCAGTAATGGGATCAGGCTAGCGTAGGAAATCTGTTGGCCTTCCGCAAGCAGGCGGAGGTCTTGGAGAAGCTGCCGTTGGCTAATGCTATCCAGGTCATCAGCGTGATCGAGGATATCCGTTAATAGCTGGTCGTCATACTTAACGATGAAGTGGGAATTATTACCGACGTTGAGACGGAACGGCTGGCCAGCTTGCTTCCGCAGGGTCGCGTAGTCGCCGAGGACAGCCTCCTTATCTGCCATGATTTGTGGAGCCGCGTCGTAGTTACTGTTCAACGGAATTTGCCACGTCCGGCCCTTATCCGTGCCGTCACCGATGAAGAACTGCTTTTGGCGAAGGACCAGTTGTCCCTGGTCGTTAACCGTCGCCGAAACGACCGGGTAACCCGGTTGTTCCAACCAGGACTTCATGATTTCACCGATGTTCAAGTCCGAAGCATCGCCCAAGGCCTGCCAGAGGTCATTACCAGCGGCATTGTTGTATTGGTGAGCAGTAAAGTAGTTCTTTAATCCAGTACGCAGGGCATCATCACCGAGCAGGGCCCGGACCATGACCAGCATCCGGGAACCCTTGGCATAAACGATCGCGGGATCAAAGATGGAGTCAATTTCGGCCGGGTTATTAACTGCAACGTGGACGGGTTGGACGCCGTCAGTTGCATCCCGTTGCAGGGCCATCGGCGCTTCGGAGGTTTGGAATAGTTCCCAAATCTTCCATTCGGGGTGGATGGCGTCAACGGAGACGTATTCCATCATGTTGGCAAAACTTTCGTTAAGCCAGAGATCGTCCCACCACTTCATCGTGACCAGGTCACCAAACCACTGGTGGGCCAGTTCGTGGGTGATAACGGTGGCGACCAGCTGTTTCATGTCTAGTGAAGTATTATCTGGGTCAAGCAAGAGATAGGCTTCCCGGTAGGTGACCAAGCCCCAGTTTTCCATGGCCCCAGCTGAGAAGTCTGGTAGGGCCAGTTGCCAGGAGTGCGGCAGCGGGTACGGGGTGTGGTAGAAGTCCTCGTAGAATTCGATGGCCTTCTTGGCAATTTCAAGAGCGAAGTCAAGCTCCTTTGGTTGGTGGGCCTTAGTCGCGAAGACACCAACCCGGACCCCGGACTTAGTTTCGGTAAGCTTGCTTTGCAGTTCACCAAAGGCAAAGGCGACCAGGTAAGTTGACATTTTGACGGTCTGGTCAAAGTAGTGGACCCCGTCTTCAACATGATTTTCCGGCATGTTAGCGATGATCGTTTCACCGGCGTGTTCATTAAACTTAATGGCCAAAGAGAACGTAGCCTTAGCGGCGGGCTCGTCGACACATGGGAAGGCCTGGCGGGCCGCAGTCGTTTCAAACTGGGTTCCAATGATTTGCTTTTGTTCGCCATCGACCTTGTAGTAAGACGGGTAGATTCCCATCATCGTGTCGGTCAATGGGGCGGTATAGTCAATGCTCAAATTAACGTCGCCACTAGCAGGCAGGGTAATCTCTACTGCCTCCGCATCGTCTTTGACGGTAAAGGGTACCGGCTTTTGGTCGACGGTGACGTTAGCGATGTGTAAGAATTTCTGGTTAACCTGAATTACGGACTGGCTGGCGTGACCTTCAATGGTCGTCGTCCCGGTAATTGTTTTATTCGCCCGGTTGATGTCTAAGTAAACATCGTAATGGTCGGGCTGAAAGGCGTCTAATAGTCGTGCGTTTTCTGCCATGTGAGTTCCTTCTTTTTTCTAAGATAGTTTAATTATACCGCGTTCGCTAAATTAGCGACGGATTGTGCTTTGAGGAAAGTAATTGGGGGTCGATCCTCATTTGGCCATGGTAGTACTTGCGGTCGTGGTCACTAATCGGCCGGAGGACCTTAGCTGGGACCCCGGCGGCAATTACATTGGCGGGGAGGTCCTTGGTAACGACGGCGCCGGCCCCCACCACGGTATTGTCGCCAATCGTCACGCCGGGAACAACAATGACGCCGGCCCCGAGCCAGCAGTTTTTACCGATATGGATCGGCAGGTTGTACTGGTAGCCCTTTTCCCGGAGTTCCGGCAGAATCGGGTGGTTAGCCGATGCCAGGGTAACGTTGGGCCCGATCATGGTGTGGCTACCAATATAGATATAAGTATCGTCAACGACGGTTAGGTTGAAATTCGCGTAGATGTGGTCACCAAACATCACGTGTTGGCCACCAAAATTGGCGTGGAAGGGTGGCTCAATGTAACAGCCGGTCCCCACTTTGCCCAGCATCCTTTTCAATATTTTTTGCCGCTTTTCACCCTCGGTGGGGAGGGTGCGGTTATATTCATACATCGGCAGCTGGGCCGCGGTTTGCTTTTCCAAAATTGTTGGATCATCTGGGTTATAGATTTGTTGATCATGAAGTGCCATCGATAAAACTCCCTTCATCTTAGCCAGCCGTTCTTTTTCAGCAGGGGTTGCTAGCGAACTAATCTGCTGCTCGTAAGCAGCGCTAAGGCGGTCAACATAGTCACCAAATTGTTGGAGTTCGTCATCATTGAACCCAGCTAGCACATTATTATTGCTGGTGGCGGCGCCGGTTGATTTAACGGCCTTCCCCTTGTCGGTTAAGGTCACCATGGTTACCCGCCGGTCATTTTCCGCCGGGTGGCGAGTAATGTAGCCCTCTTCTTCGAGGCGCTTAAGACTTTGGTTGAGGGATTGTGGGCGAATACCGAGCAGGTAGCTAAGGTCCTTACTGATCATTTCCGGCTGGAGCTTAAGAATTGGTAGTATCCGTCCCTGCCCATGACTGCTGTCTTGGAGGGGGCTGACCCGTCGCCGTGAGAGCATCTTGGTCTGGTGAATTGCCCGGACGAGGTTGATTAGTTTTTCATTGAAAATTGCTTGTTGTTCTTCTGCCATAATTAGTTTCTCCAATCATTCTTTAGCTTATAACAGGTACCTGTTATAAATTTGCGAGAGTTAATTGGGAATCGTGCGCGAAGACTCGTCGCGTCAGAACTGGGCATTTTTAATAAAGGTCACGGTATTCCGTGACGAATTCAGCAAAGAAGGGAAGGGTGAAGGATAATTCTCCCCAGGAAGGTGCGGTGATTAGCTGGTCATCGAGGAGCCGTCGCCGGTAGGTTGAAATATAGTTTTTAGACTTTTTCATTCGACTGCCGATCGCGGCTGTTTTCACAGTGTGCCCGCCAAGTTCAGCCATTGTGAGGACAAACTGACGGTCGACAGGGGAGAGCTCCTGATACATTTTTAGATAAACGTTCCTAAATAATTCGGCTTTATAGTCGCCCAGTACCTGGTCAACCGTTGCCTGATCGATCAAGTTCTTTTTCGTCCGCCACAGGAGAAAGCCGAGTAGCTGAAATGCGTAAGCGTAGCCGTTGGTAATCTTTGTAATGAAGTTCAGTGTATGCTCGTCAATCTCCCGCTTGCCGCGACTAAAGGCTTGCCGATAGCTGTTCTTGATTGTTAAAAGGCTCAGCGGCTCCAGATATATTCGTTGGCTCCGTAACAAGAAGGTCAGAATATCATCGTTCTGGAGCTCTGATACCTTACTTGGTAAGCCTGCCATTAGTAAGGCAATGTGATATTCATTTCGTAAAAGAATCTGGTAGATGGCTGCAAATTCGCGTAACGCTGGCGTCGAGCTAATTTCATCGATGGTGATTAGGAGTTTCAGTTTCCGCTGCTGTAATGTTTCAGCTAATGACTCCAACAGGGGCTGGTGTGGCGAGTTAGTTACACTAGCTTGGTGCTGGTGATAAGCAATTTTAAGAACGCCAGCCGCACTGACACTGACACCGTCGATTCTTTTTAGTAAGTTTTTGAGTGTACTATCTGCCTGCTTATAAACCAACTCAATTAACGTTGGAATCAAGGCATCCCCCATTGTTAAGTCGACAACAATCCAGTCTGGTCGTTCCCTAGTATCGTGACTAATATCGGTCAATAGGGTGGTTTTGCCAGCCCCCCGTATTCCATAGATAAGGGTCGTCAGGTAGGGGCTATCAACATCTTGAATGTCCTCCTCTAGCTGGTGGACAGTCTGTTCACGATCTAGGTAAATTTTAGGAACCCGACCGAAACTGGGATTAAAAGGATTCTTCATTTTATCTGTCCTCCATCGTTTTATACTTCTTTATACTTTTAGTTTTATTTTATACTTCTTTATACTTTTTGACAAACTACTTATCCACCAAAAAGCGGCGCTAGCCCAATTAAGGCTAACGCCGTTATTACACTTAGTAGATAATTACTGGTTCACCCTTGGAAAGGGCGTGGAAAGCAACCCCGGCATTTTCGGGGTGCATGTTGATACAACCGTGAGAGCCACCCCCGGTTTCCTTGTAAGCCCGCTTGGACCAATCCGTTCGCCAGCTGGCGTCGTGAAAGCCACAACCAGAGAGGGTAAATGGTGACCAGTACTGAACCTTACTGGCGTACTTAGAGCCATCATCGTTTAGCCCCCGTAAGACGGATGGCGTCTGCTGGTACATGATGTACCAAACCCCTTTAGGCGTCCGGTTACCAACATTATTAGTACCACTGACGATGTCGGTGCTCAATACACACTTACCATTCTTGTAAAACCACGCGTGCTGCTTGGCAAGGGAAACGGCGACGTAGGTATCCCCAATACCGTGGTTACTAGTATTTGCGTAACCAGTACCGAGGTGGCTGTAGCCCTTACCGTAAATATCGTTTTTAGCATCAATATGGCGTTTACCAGATGCCAGTGCCGTCGCGAGTGACTGTCCGGCCTGCTTGCTACTGATTTTCCAGCCATAGGTACCGGCATTTGCAGTTGTTACCATCTTGCCATCGGCAGTCTTAAACTTAAAACTCTTGCCCAGCGTGGCCTGCTTAGCATTGATTTGGGCAACCTTTGCTTTTACCGAGCCCGTCGTGAACTGGTAGTGTCCATGCTGGTACGTTGCCCGGGAAATAACCTCGGGGGTAGTAAAGCGGTAGTCCTTATTTTGGACCCGGTAAGTAACCGCCCGGTGTTGTAACTGGGTCAACCGCTGTTTCTCGTTCTGGACGGTCGGGCTGTTGGCGGCTAACGGGGTGATGAACTTGGGCTTAAGGTAAACGGTCCCGTTAACGAATTCCTTGCTCAGTTTCTTGGCCAACCCCTCATCACTATATTGGGTGCCCTTAACCGCGGGGACGACCGTTACCTTGCCATTTTTGTAAAGGGCGTAGGCATCGTGGGGAGCAGTGCGTCCGGCATTCATTTGTTGAGTTTGATTCGTTACGGCGGCGTTAATGTCACTGAGTGCTGACTTATCAAGTTTGGTCGGTGCGACCAGGAGGTTAACCCGTTTGTGGGAAGGGAAGAGGGTGTACTGGCGGTGTAGTGCTGCAGTGACCTTAGCCTTGTCCTTGGTAGTGAACCCGGCGTTAGTGGTCGGACCACTGTAAACCAACTTCTGGTTAACGTAGATTTTAGATTGGCGCTTTGTCTTCCGGACCTTGTCGTAGGCCTGCTGGGCATTCAGGCCCCCAACTGGGATTCGGTTGATACTGACGTTACGGTTGAAGTGTGTGCGCTGGTGGTGGTGCATCCCGAACAAGAGGATGATTAGTAACACCAGCACCGCAATGATTACCTTGTTTAAACTTAGCTTTTGCATCATTCAATCCTCGGTTACTTAGATTTACTAGAGTTATCTTACTGCTAATTGGTTAAATTACAAGGATTTGATTTGTGGGCGATCACTGATCAGGCACAGGCAATAATGGGCGTCATTTCAAGGATGCAAACAACGCTTGCTTGTCAAAATGCCACGAGTTTTGTATGGTTATTAGCAAATTAATTTTCAGAAATGAGGAAGCGATGATGAACTTTAGTAAACAGCTCCGTGAACAGCGCAAGCAGCTGGGCTTAACCCAAGCGGCCGTGGCAGAAAGATTACACGTGACCCGGCAGACCATTTCTAACTGGGAGCAGGGTAAAAACTATCCTGACTTAACCATGTTAGTTCAGCTCAGTACGGTTTATCAGATCTCACTGGACTCCCTCCTCAAGGGTGACCAGCGACTGAAGGACTCTTTGGAACGGGGGCGGGCGAACCATGCCTTTAATGTTATCGGTGGTTTAGTCTGGATCATGTATGGTTTAATTCAAGCGGTTTACAACGTTACTAACATTGGTGATGGTGTCAGTGGCTACCTCAATATGGCGATTACCATGGCCTTTTTCGCCGCTTTTACTTATAGTGAATACGTTGCCCCGTTTTTCTTGGGGATCAGTGGTAAGACGTATAACCGCCTTGGCCACCGCCCGGACCAGCGACCGTCGTTACTATGGAAGGTATGGTTAGCCACCACGCTGGTGCTAGTAGTCGGTGGGCTTATCTTTTCCCGGGTCTTGGTTGTTCGCCAGTACTATTGGTCGCTGTTGTTGGGTGCTGTGGGGGTCAATCAAATCCTCCAGAAGTACATGTGGAAAGTGGCTGGCTAAGGGGCCTATAATGGTGTATCAAAGGGGCGAAGATTATGAAAATGTATATTGTTGATGCGTTTACTAACGAGTTATTCCGGGGCAACCCGGCTGCGGTATGCTTTGTTGATGAATGGCCCAGCGATGATTTAATGAAGAAGATCGCTATGGAAAATCGCTTTTCGGAAACGGCCTTTGCCATCAAGCAAGACGATGCCCACTATTTGTTACGGTGGTTTACCCCGGCGGCCGAAATTGACTTGTGTGGGCACGCCACGTTAGCAACCGCTTTTATTATTTTTCAAACGGCGGCACCACGGGGGACCGCAACGATTAATTTTATTACCAAGCAGAGTGGCAACTTAGCTGTCACCAAGGTGGGGGACCGTTATGAAATGGACTTCCCATCATATCACCTCCAGCCAGTAGCGGTCATCGCTGAAATGACCGCAGCGTTCGGTGCCCGTCCTGAAGAAGCCTACCTTGGTCGTGACCTCCTTTGCGTGTTTAGTGACGAGGAGGTAATTCGTCAGATGAAGCCCGACCAAGAAAAGCTCCAACAGCTGCCCGGCCTATTGCAAAATGTAACGGCTCGTGGTCACGAGTATGACTGTGTTTCCCGCTCTTTTGCGCCGAAAATGGGGGTCGACGAAGACCCAGTCTGTGGGAGCGGCCACTGTCATATTATTCCTTACTGGGCGGCTAAGTTGGCTAAACGAAGCCTCGTGGCCTACCAGGCTTCGTCACGGGGTGGAGTCCTTTATTGCGAGTATCAAGGGGCCGTGACAAAGATTGCGGGTCAGGCGGTCCTGTATTCAAGCGGTACTCTGAATGTCTAACGTTTCGCCCACAAGCGTTATCTAAATGTGATTAATTTTACAAATCCTCTTTACAAAAAGTTAGTAGGCGCGTACACTTAAACTAAATTAAAATTATTTTTTCTTCGGGGCCGGGTGAAATTCCCAACCGACGGTGACAAAGCAATTTGAAGTCCGTGAACCGCTCGTCAGCATTGACCAGCGGTTGAACCAGTGTGATTCTGGTACCGACAGTATAGTCTGGATGGGAGAAGAAAAAACGTTATACACAACACTACCAATTTAAATCAAGCCCCGGATGACGTAATAGTTATCCGGGTTTTATGTTACCCGCGGTGTTGGCAATCACATCAGTAAACAAGCGCCCCAGAGAAATCTTGGGACGCTTTTTTCGTTGGAGGGTGATGGAAATCAATGACCAGTACTTTATGAAGATTGCAATTGAACAGGCCAATCAGGCGACGGGGACCTGGCAGAATCCCCAGGTGGGGGCTGTGGTGGTTAAGGATGGTGAAATCTGCGCGACCGGGCACACCCAACCCTTTGGCGGCCCCCACGCTGAGCGGGATGCGCTAACCAAACTTACGCCGGCGCAAACGCGGGGGGCGACCCTCTACGTAACCCTGGAGCCTTGTAACCACTATGGTAAACAGCCACCCTGTACCCAGTTAATTATCGACCGGGGGATCAAACGGGTGGTGGTCGCCGAAACCGACCCTCACGCTTTGGTAACGGGGAAAGGGATTGCCCGGCTGCGGCAAAGTGGGATTGAAGTGGTAACCGGGGTTGGCGTGCGGGCTGCTGCCCGGGTGAACCCCCACTATAACTTCTTTTTCCGTCATGGCCGTCCCTGGGTGACGTTAAAGCAGGCCGTTAGCCTCGACCACCGCGTAAGTGCGGGCCCGGGGCAGCGGACCTCCATCACTAACCAGGCGGTTTATGCCCGGGTCCACCGGGAGCGGGCGAATTTCCAGGGAATTGTCATTGGTAGTACGACTGCCATCGTGGACGATCCAACGTTGGTGCCACTTCCCCACCCTGATTTTATGCCGGCCCGGGTTATTCTTGACCGGCGGGGGCGGCTTGCGGACCACCAGCAGCTACGGTTACTTAACGATGGTTTAGCACCAACCTGGGTCTTTACGGCCTGCGTTACATTGGCGGACCAGTTAGCGGGAACCAACGTCCAGGTAGTTTACCTCGCAGACTGTTCGGTGATCA
>CADFHB010000011.1 GCA_902834055.1 Lactobacillaceae bacterium
TTATCAAATCTGCTCATCAAAGTCAACAACTAATTTTAATTAATTAAGTTAGCTCCTTAACAAGCAGCTTTTATAATATATCATATTGTCCAGAAGCTGTCAATCATTAATTTGATTTAATCAGCTTGCAGGAAGCGATTAAGCTCTTGCTGACAACGTTAACTACTATACAAGACTTAGTATTAAGTGTCAACAACAAATTAAAAGTAAAATGGATTCCCAAAATCACACAAATGAACAATATTGCTGAGCCATAGTAGACGATTTGATTTATTCACTAAATTTCCCAGTTGTTGCTCCTCTACAATGATAAATATCGGCTGAATTACGAACTATCACCTGTAACTCCTTTGTTTAATAAATATTACATTTATACTAATTTTCCCACTCCTATCTTAACAAACACCGAATTACTTGCTAAACTTCATCATTGTTATATGAAACATCTACAACTAAAGGAGAATTTAAGTGGCAACTTTAATCGATTTCATACTTCACATCGACGTCCACATTGTACAAATCGTTAATCAATTTGGTGGATGGACCTACCTAATACTATTGGCAATCGTATTCATTGAAACAGGGGCCGTCGTCTTACCATTCTTACCTGGTGACTCCCTCCTCTTTGCCGCAAGCGCAATTGCAGCCGACCCCAGATACCATCTGAACATATGGATCTTCAGTATCTTATTCTTCCTTGCCTGCCTAGCTGGTGACTCACTTAACTTCTTAATTGGCCATAAAATCGGTAAGGGATTGTCAAATCACTCCCTCTTCGGCCGTTTAATAAACAAAGAGAGCCTTGCCAAATCAGAAGCCTTCTTTGAAAAGCACGGTGCCCCAGCAATCATTTTGGCTCGTTTCATGCCGATAATTCGAACATTTGCACCATTTGCAGCCGCTGGTTCCGGCTTTGCCTACCGCCGTTTTATTCCATACAGCTTAATAGGTTGCTTTTCATGGGTATTTCTCTGTTGCGCATCGGGTTACTTCTTCGGCAACCTCCCCTTTGTACAGGAGCACTTCTCTCTAATTATTCTGGCAATTATTTTTGTAACCCTGCTACCAGCAATCATCGGCTTCTGCCGCTCAAAGTTTCAAAAAACGCCAGGAAACATAAACTCCGCTCCAGAGTATGAGGAGGAGAGTAAAGAATAATCCTCCCCATAAAAGAAATACGTGGGTAAAGAAGCTTACCGGAAGCATTAAAA
The DNA here is from genome assembly GCA_902834055.1 of Lactobacillaceae bacterium. Next base: position 1,212 of record CADFHB010000011.1, read on the forward strand.
TAATTGGATCGGAATTAGCGTTAAAAACCCAATCATGATTAGCAAAAATTAGGAAATGAAACCTAACAAAAAGCGTTGGAAAGTTAACGAACACCATCGTAAAGATAATTATCAATATGGTCATGATTGCCTCCAACGGCTTCAATAGTTGCCAGGTCGTTTTAACCCGCCGAATCTTTCTTAGAAGGATAAATACTAAGCTACCACTGATAACCATCAGAGCTTCATTCACTATCATGATTAACCGAACATCTTTGAAATGACGGTAACCAACTTTTGATAGGGGAATGTGACGCAACAACAGTTGGTGGTTACCCGGATCTTGGAGGTACCAGAGCAAACGCAGGTAGTCATTACGCGCTGCTGCGACGCTGATGTTCCGGTGCGGATAATGAATGAACAATACTGATAGGTTAAGCGCAAGAAAAAGAGCAACGCTCATTGCCATCATGGTGTAAGCCACGACGACGAGGGTTGCTCTTTTTTTACTTAGATATTTTCCATTCATCAAGTGACCTCACAGAATTCGTCGGCTGAACTGCTTCACGAGCAACCTCCGCGGGCTTAGAAAGTCCAGTATAGACCAACAGACTGTCCATTCCAACATTGATGGCAGCTTGAATATCAGTGTGATAGTTATCACCAACCATCACCACTTCATCACGACTTAAGCCAACCTTTTGTAGTGCCATCTCCATTATTATTTTCTCTGGTTTACCAATCATCAATGGCTTTTGTTGGGTTGCATATTCTACCAACTTAACAATTGAACCCGCTCCCGGGACCATCCCCCGTTCATTGGGCAAATTACTATCTGCATTCGTCCCAATGAACTTCGCACCATCCCTGATAAGCAATACGGCTGTTTCCAACTTAGCGTAGGTAACCTGCGAATCAAGACCAACAACCACAAAATCCGGCTGCTGGTCGGTAATTTCAAAGCCACCCGCCGTCAGGGCACCACGCAACCCACTCTCACCAACAACGTACACTTTTCTCTTCTCGCCAGCAATTCCATCAAGGTAGTCCGCAGTTGCCAGAGCCGTTGTGTAGACATTTTCTGCCTTAACATCAATGTTATGATTTTCCCGCAGGTTATTGGCAACAAGCTCTGGTGACCGCGTACTATTATTAGTAACGAACAGGATTGTCTTATCCGCCGCCTTTAACCGTTTAATGAAGCGGGCAGCTGCTGGTATTTGTTTTTTTCCCTTATAGGTCGTCCCGTCTAAGTCGATGAAATATCCTTGGTAGTTCTTACTCATTTACGCTTTTTTGCTCCTTGTTTCCGTTGACAAATAACAAACTTCTGCTGGTGCTTACCAGTTTTTACTCGTTCCGCGTGCTGATTTTTACGGTGCCGAACACTTGGCTGTTTAACTTTACGCCGCCGTTCCTTTATTACCGGTCCCTTTTTACTAGAATGGTTACGCCGTCTTCTGCGGTGGTGGGGGTGCCCGACTTTAACATCTTCATTATGGATAATGAAATAAGCACAGCCAAAGTTACAATCCTCAAAAAGGTAATCTTCAATCGTTTCAACGCTTTTCTCAGGAGTAAAACCCGGATTTTCTTTTGCATAAAATCCCTTCAGCCTTAACTGGTCGTAACCCCAGTCACCAACAATATAGTCATACTTACTTAATACCGAACTGAAACGCTTGGATAGTTCTGTTGGATTAAAGCCATCGCGATAATCCTTGACCAATTCATAGGGGTGACCATTCAACCGAAAATGGTTCTCGTCGTCACGCTCAATATGGTAGAGGTCGGCCCGCTGTTCTTCACGCTGGTCAATATAATCTTGAATTTTTGCCCGATTCATTTGCTCACCTCCATCAATAGCTAATCTTAATTATCATAACATACATTCACCCTACTTTTGCTTAGCAAGGGCGGCCGTTTTTTGAGCAATTATTTCCTCCACTTCAGCAAAAGTTATCGGGGTCCCAAAAGCGGGTTGGGGATGGAGAAACGCCATTTCGGGTGCATCTACACCAACATTGATGTTTTCCTTAGTCGGTACGGAATAATGGTGAATATGACCATGGAGGTTAACAATCTGGGGAGCAATTCCCAGCATCATTGGATAATGGGTTAAATAGTATTGACGGTGGTCATATTTTAATAAAATACCCACATCATGAAAGGTAAATTTAGGGTGCCCGTCGACCATGAAATTATGGGCGTCCAGATACTTGAATAGGGCCCGACTATCATGATTACCCTTCACTAATTCTAGTCGTCCATTGAGTTGGCAGAGCACTTTGTAAACCGCTTCGTATGATTTTCGAGGTGGTCGGGTAAAGTACAGGGCAATGTCGCCAAGATGGTAGACAATGTCATGCTCACCTACCCGGGCGTTCCAGTTATCAATAATGGTCTGATTCATCGTTGCCACATCCGGAAAGGGCCGTGGGGCAAACTTATCAATCCCCAGGAGGTCACTGTGGAAGAAATGGGTATCTGAGGTTACAAATTGCATTGATTATCCTCCTTTCAAAAAAGAGGAACCGCATCCCCAGTTCCTCTCCTATTATATTTTTTAACGATTAGTTTGCTTGTTCTTTCTTTAACCGTTCAATATCACGAACAATCATCAGCTCTTCGTTAGTTGGAATTAACAAGGTCTTGACCTTAGCATCAGGGGCTGACAAGTCACGTTGGACACCGTGGCACTTGTTCTTTTCTTGGTCAATCTTGATGCCGAAGCAATCCATGTTATCGGTGATCAACTTCCGTACTGGAATACTGTTTTCACCGACACCAGCAGTGAATACAATCGCATCAACACCATCCATTTCAGCAATGTAAGCACCGAGATAACGCTTGATCCGGTTGACGTAAATATCAAGTGCCAGTTGGGCCTTTTCGTTCCCCTTATCAGCAGCATCCAGAATATCCCGCATATCAGGAGAAAGTTCTGAAATACCCAACAGACCAGACTTGTGGTTCAAGGTGTCAATCATTTCGTCAGAAGACATCCCCGTCTTCTCTTCAACAAAGGCGACCAGTGATGGGTCAACATCCCCAGAACGCGTTGCCATCGTGATCCCGGCTAATGGTGTGAAGCCCATTGAAGTATCATAAGACTTACCATCCTTAATTGCGGTGATTGAAGCACCCGCCCCAATGTGCATCGTGATTAACTTAAGGTCTTCTAATGGCTTGCCCAGCATCTTGGCTGCTTGCGCGGCAACATAACGGTGACTAGTACCGTGGGCACCGTACTTCCGAGCACCGTACTTCTCATACCATTCGTAAGGAATACTGTAAAGGGCATTCTTCTTTGGCATGTTGGCATGGAAGGAAGTGTCAAAGACAGCAACAGCAAATGCATTTGGCAGAGCCTTCTTGAAGGCCTTGATCCCCAGTAATTCAGCCGGGTCGTGCAGTGGTGCATATTCAGCGAGGGAATCGATCTTCTTAATAACGTCATCAGTGATTACTGCGGAATCTTTGAAGTATTCACCACCCGCAACAACACGGTGACCAACGGCCGTAATTTCGTCATAACTCTTAACAATTCCCAGGGCAATCAGTTGGTCTAGTAAGTACTTAATTGCTGCCCCGTGGTCAGCAAATGGTTTTTCGTCTTCATGCTTGTGACCATCATACTTGATCTTGGCGTGGCCCATTTCTTCGCCAATCCGTTCGATGGTTCCTTCTGCAACCACGTTCTCACTTGGCATATCGAAAAGCTTAAACTTTAATGTTGAACTACCGGCATTAACTGCAATTGACTTTGACATAACAATGTCTCCTTTTTAACCTAGATTTGTCTTAACCCATTGATCAATTTCTTGCATGAACGCACCAAATTCCTTTGGCTGCTTGAACGATGGGAATTCACCTAATAACACTTTCACCGCTTGCTTACTATTTCCACCATGACGCTGCAAAAGCAAAATTGCCTTTTGCGCGTTGGGGTTAGCAAACAATTCACTTGGGAGGTTAATCAACCCCTGGAGGTAAGCAACTGACTGAATCCATTTCACAAAAGATTGTGACTCCTTTGTTTGGAAAATGTTGCTGGGAACCAGGAACACACCAAAGCCACCCGGTCTGAGATAGTTCATTGCCTGCTCGATCAGTAAATGATGAACATAGGAATGCCCCTTCGCAGCCCGCGTTTGGTAGTTCTTAGTATTTTCATCCAACGGATAATAACCAATTGGTAAATCGGCAACCGCAATATCACACTCCGGGATATCCAGAGCATTGATAGAATCCTGATGGAAAAGATCAATGTCTAGCTTTTGAAGGGCAATACTGGCACTAGCTACCTCCAGCATTGCCGGGTCATTGTCAATCCCATATCCCTTTACTGGTTGTGAGTTACTCTTTTTTAGTTGGTTAATGACCGTCGTCAGTAAGTTGCCTGTCCCGACAGCAGGGTCAAAGATCGAATATGGCCGCTTGAAATTAACGATTTTTTCGATCAGGTAGGCCATCAAAAAGCCAATTGTGTCAGGTGTCATTTGGTGATTAGCCTGAATTGCATCTTTTCGAATGACCTTAAGGAAACTGAGCTGAATAACTTGACGAATAGTCTCGGCATCCGCATCCCTTAACTTTAACTCTTGATAGAGCTTTTGCAGCTTATCAACAGTCGCTTTATCCGGGACACCATCCTCAACAGCTACCTGATCATCAATGATGTTCTCAGCGTTTTCCAGCATGGCATCTAAATAAGAACTCCGCAATGCCGACTGCAGGATCTCTGTTCCTTGATCAAAAACTTCGAACAATTCTTGTGGTGTTCGACTTGACGTAGTCGTCGCCTCCTAACGGTGTAAATATTACAGTATTAGTTTACCGATTATCGCCCCTAAATTCAAGATAACGCTTACTAGAATCACTAGCTGATTGCAAATTATCCTTTGTCTGCTGGACCATCTCTGTGGTTAACCGCTGTTCAATTATCCGCTGTCGACCATAGTAGTGATACTGAAAAACAATTACCAAACAAATGCAGGATAAGATTACCATACTTGTCCCCAACACGTACCCTGCTGTCCTCTTCTTAACTATCTTTTCTAAAACATAAGAAACCCGTAAGTACTTCACCATTAGTTCGCTCCACTTTTATGTATACCCGTTGTTGATCAAGCTGTCTAAATACCGTTTTTTGGTCACGAATCCCGCTAAAGACAGGCATGTACCCACCATCCTTTTGGGCACGAAGATAAAGGCGCTTTTGAGCACACAACTCATACAGCCGGTCCGTATGTTGATCCCGCAAGACGACTGTATTATCCCCGACACTGACTAAGGCGTAGGCGTGGCGCGGCGACTCCAGCTCTTGTAAACAAATTATCCAGTCGAGCGTTTGATCCAACGACTGGCGGGTTACTGACCGTAAACTGCTAATTGTCATCCCGGCAAGGATAATAACAATCGTGGTCACCAGTAGGGCCGCAACGCACTCGATTAGGGTAAAGGCTGCTCTCTTTTTCATCCGCCAATCCTTAAAATTCTATCCTGTTGAAAAGTCACTTCGGCGTACCCCTTTCTAGCAACCGCAACGTAAGGTCCCCGTTTAATGGTCGTCGCTCGGTGGGTACAGTAGTATCCGGCACTGGCTTCCTTAGCCAACCGGGCAGCAGTTAATTTAATTGTTAACTGCCGTTGCTGCTGGTGCAGCTGGACCTGACAAACACTGAAGGAGAAAATTCCTAAACTAATAATTGTGAGGGCCACCATACTATCCGCCATTACAAACGCACCTTTCCTTTTTAACATCATACTCCCCCCGTGCCATCTGAATTGTTAGACGGTAGTCGCAGTGCTCCGTAGCCGAATGAAATACCTTTGTCTGCGGGCAGACATAACCATCAGCCTTGATTTCAATATCATCAAAGTCCATTACCTGAATCGTTGCTGGAACCTTTACCAGTCGTTGGTGATAGTTACATATGAATGAGATTGCCCCCTTTTCCTTCGCATAGTGAATATCAGTTCCGTAGTGGTTTACCTGGGCTTGAACCTGGGCATAGCGCCACTCCTGGCGAAACTGCCGCCAGAACTGTTGCTCATTAATACGGTTCCGACTGGTGGTCATCATCGGCGTAACCAAACAAAAAATTAGCGCTGTTAGCCCCAGGACAATGATCGTCTCCAGAGCTGTAAAGCCATCACTCTTCATCGTTGACACGCTTTGCCGTTAACAATCACGATATGTTCATTCCGCGCCTTTTGTACCTGTGACTTGGTGAGGTAGTTTCCGGCCTGAAGCTCCTCAAAGTTGGCAGAATCAACCCCATTGTCGTTTTCGTAAGCATCGACTTGTGTCTGGACGACCGCAACCATTGCGTTGCCGTGAACCTTGTTGGCATGCTTCCTTTGCTGGGCAAGGTTGGGAATTACAATCAGGATCAAGAGACTGATAATGAAGAGGACAATCGACATTTCAAGCAGTGTGAATGCCGAACGTGGCGGCAATAATTTCTTATTCATTTTAATAGACCCCCTGTAACGAGTGGTAAATTGGTAAAAGAATACTGAGGTAAAGGCCCACAATAACTGCGGCAATCACAATAAAAATGACGGGTTGGACCAACGAAAACAGCTGTTCCAAGCGGGCCAAAAGGTGCTTAAACTGGATTCGGGAGAAGGCCGTCAGATCCTTACCTAATTCCTTAGAAGTCGCACCCTTACTGATAAAAATCATTAGTTCGTCTGGCAAGAAGATGGTCCGTTTGATAAAGTTTTCCAACTGACCACCAGCAGCAAGGTTGTTCTGGACCTCTGCCCCAAGTTGATACAGCATCGTCCGGTCAGAAAATTTTTCAATGGTCGTCATCATTTCTTTAAGAGACATCCCCGCACGAATAAGGACGGCAAGGGCACTGGTAATGTAGTAGGCATAGTAGAGGCGGTAACATTCACCAACAAGCGGTAAGCGACACAGGTGCTGGACCTGCTGCAGCTTGGTAAGGTGACGCCAAGTAATTAACTTACAAATCCCCCCAGCGCTAAAAATTAGTGAGAGGACCACGAGCGCCCACTTGAGATATGGCAAGAACTGGTGAACTGACTGGCAACCATTACTAGCTTGCCACGCCGCTAACTGAGGAAACACGAATGTGGCTAAACCGACCATCATTACCCCCAGGAGGCAAAGCAAAATCAATGGGTACTGGAGCAGTTGTTTCAGCTTTTGCACCTGTCGTTGGCGGGTCACCAATAACTGGCCAGTTTCAGCAAGGACCTCAACCAGGTCGCCATGCTTTTCTGCTAATAAGAGCTGATAATATAAGTCGACCTTAATAAAGGGCCGGACACTATTGGCAAAGGTATTTCCCGCCAACAAGTTGGTCCGCACCTTAGATAAGACGCCAGCTTCTTTGACCATCGTGGTTGTTGTAAAGTCAACAGCCCGCTGGAGGGAGAAGCCAACTCTTAAAAGGTCACTCAGCAGCAAGAACCACTTTGCCTGCGCTTTTGGGCTAAACTTAACCTTCCCAGAACGCTTCCTTGACCTGGGTAGATATTTTCCCCACCGCCACTGCTTTTGATAGTTGCTTCCCCCATTCATCTGTCATCCCTCCCTTTTCCCCGTTTTCAATGGCCCTATTAAGAGCATCACCACGCAACGAATCAAACAATACTGCTTGACCCCCGTCCTTTATCGGTAACAGCCGCTGGTAGCACACGCCCGTAAGTGTCTGCGCTAGGTAGTATTCCGCAACCCCCAGCTGCCTGAGCCGGGCAACCGCGCCATAGGCATTTTGGGCATGAATTGTCCCCAGCACGAGGTGGCCACTCAATGCTGCTTGCACCGTCATCTTTGCTGTTTCCGGGTCGCGAATTTCCCCAATAATAAAGATGTCCGGCCGGTGGCGGAGGCCAAGACGCAGCAGGGCCTGGTAATCCATCCCCGCCAGTTCATTTACTTGGAGCTGGATAAAGGCCGGTTCATGAATTTCAACCGGGTCCTCAATCGCCATGACAACCTTCTCATCCGCTAGCTCCCGGACGAGCTGGTACATCGTGGTCGTCTTTCCTGAACCCATCGGCCCTGCAAAGAGGTGCAGGCCCCGCTTTTTGAGGATTTGTTTCAAGGCTTGCCACTGGTCGGGAAAAAGCAGGTGATAATTTTGACTCGTCAAGTGGTAGATAAACCGGACAACCAGTGATTCGCGCCCTTGATAGTCGCCGACACTGGATAATCGGAGGTTAACCACTTCGGGCCCGTATTGCCACTCCATTGCGCCCAACTGGGGCCGCCGGTGCTCACTAACGGCCATGTCAGCCTGGTATTTCAGATATGAGATCAACCGTTCCGCATAATCTCTGGGCACCTCTTTTAATTGCTGCAACGACCCCTGGTGCGTGACCAGCAAGCGGTAATATTTTTTAAAGGGCAAAATATATAAGTCTGCGGCGCGCATCCCAATGGCAACCGCAATTTCTTTCTCAAAACTCTTCATAACGACAAAACCCCCTTCACCTAAATAAGACGGTAAAAGGGAGCGGTTTAAACTAAAAAAACTAGGAAAAATCCTAGTTTTTTGTTTACGAATATTTATATGTTAGTCTTCATCTTCGTCGTCTGGTAAGATACCAGTTTCGTAGATGTCGGCAACATCGTCGTTTGCTGTCAATTCATCGATCAGGTGACGGTATTGCTTAGCCTTGTCTTCTGGAACTGCTGTCCGGTTTTGTGGAATCATCGTTACTTCAGCAGTGTCCAAGTCGTAACCCTTGCCTTGCAAAGCGTCGCGAACAGTCGTTAAGCTGCTTGGGTCGGTGAAGATTTGGAACTTTTCATCGGTTGCCTTCATGTCGTCCGCACCGGCATCCAAGGCATCCATCAACATGTCGTCTTCACTCTTGTCAAGACCGTCCCGCAGGATTTCAATTAAGCCCTTCCGGTCAAACATGTATGAAACAGAACCACTAGCACCTAACGAACCACCTGCATGGGTGAAGGCGGAACGAACGGCAGAGGCCGTCCGGTTCTTGTTGTCGGTTAAGGCGGAAACCATTACGGCAACCCCACCTGGAGCGTAACCTTCGTAAGTAACTTCTTCGAACTTTGCGCCACCGATACCAGAAGCCTTAGCAATGGCCCGGTCGATGTTCTTCTTTGGCATGTTAGCTGCGTGCGCCTTGTCAATTACCAAACGCAATTGGGCGTTGTTAGCTGGATCAGGATCACCTGCTTTAGCTGCTTGGTATAAATCACGGGAAATCTTTTGGAAGATTTTTCCACGCTTAGCATCTTGGGCGTTCTTACGTCCCTGAATGTTATGCCATTTTGAATGTCCTGACATTACTGACTCCTCTTTTCTTTAGTTAATGTGATAAACAGATAAAGTTTAGCAAAAAAACATTATTAATTCAAGGTGAATACACTACTTAAACTTCTTAATTCCCCGAATGACCCAGCAAATAGCTGCCAAGATCCCCGTAACAACAATCACTGGCATTGCGGTTTGGACAAAATCGTCCGCACACTGAACCGCAAATGTACTGTAGTCAGGATAGGCGTGTGCTAATTGGGGAATGATTGCCCGAACCACTTCGATAACCAGCCAACTGATCACCGTCCCAAAAAGGAATATCCAACTGAAGCTGGTTACAAAATGACGCCTAAGAATGGCGAGGACAACTAGGATAACCAACCCAACGGAACTGACAATCAGGCAGATGTTGGTGACCACCCGGGCAACCTGGAGGCCGTTAATGATTGCCGTTACTTCTGGAGTGTTAATTTGTGAATTAACCGTGCTGTTTACCTGACTGGTTACCGCTGACGACGTTCCTGACGGCAAAAGGTCAGTTGAAAGGCCAAACTTTGATAGCTCATCATTAGCCTGGTTCTCCACATTATTCGTGATTGGGCTCAAATCAAGCTTGAGCCGCTGACCAGCAAAGGCCTGGTTAACAACCGTCCGGACAATGTGATCAGTATCTGTTTTTGTGACCGTACTAGTCGGAATACCATACTGCTGTAGTCCATCATCAACCTCATCCAAGATTGTTGATTCTAGTACCGACGAAGTAACTTCATGCATGACAAAGGACTTGTTTAAAATCGTCCGTTCAACAATAAAACTAATGGTTAAAACTGTTAATAGGACCACCCCTAGGATCCGCAAGCCGATATGGTGACTCGCCGTTTCCTGGAGCTCATTATCAGTACTTTCTTGATGGTAAAGCTCACTTCTTGTTGGCAATGGTCAAATCTCCTACTTACGAGTAGACTGCCGAGCCTCAAAGCCATGGTCTAAGATAACATCGTTTTCTTCATCATCGTTATCTTCCATCAATTTCGTTAACAGCCGCATCGATACCGCACCGATATCGTAAAGGGGCTGGGTGATGGAAGAAAGGGTTGGCCGACAGATCCGGGTGTAAGTCGTGTCATTAGAAGAAATAATTTCAAATTCTTCTGGCACCTTGACTCCGTTATCTTCCAAACCGTTTAATAAGCCCACAGCAAGGTGGTCGTTAGTGACGTACGCACCTTTTACACCGTTCTGGGCAATTTCCTTAGCCCGTTCGTAAATTTGCTTGTAACTCCCATCAGTTTCAATTACCAGGTCACTACTGTACTGAAGACCCTTGTCACTCAGCGCTTCCTTGTAACCAGCCAACCGCGCCTGGTTGATTGCATAGCCCAGTGAGCTGGTTACCAAGGCAACATCCCCATCGTTGTGTTCCAAAAGCTTCAGGGTTGCTTCCTTGGCTGCCTTTTGATAATCAATCCGGACGGTTGCCAGGTCCTTGTCTTCAACAACTGAACCGGCAACAACTACTGGTGTGTTGGCGCTCTTAAATTCCGCTTGCAAGTCCGCCGAGAGATCGTAACCCATGAAGATAATCCCGTCAACTTGCTTGGCAAGGAGGTTACGAACAACCTTTAAGATCTTGTCGTTGTCATAGTCGGAGTTTGCCAAAATAATGTTGTACTTGTACATCGACGCGATGTCATCAATCCCTAATGCCAACTCGGCAAAGTAAGGATTGGTAATGTTAGGGATAACCACCCCCACGGTCGTCGTCCGCTTGGAGGCCAGGCCCTGGGCCACAGCATTTGGCCGGTAGTTGAGGCGTTTAATGACGTCAAGAACCTTTTGACGGGTTGCCGGCTTAACATTTGGATTACCATTAACAACCCGAGAAACGGTTGCCATGGAAACACGTGCTTCACGAGCAACCGTGTAAATAGTAACTGCTTGTTTTTCCATAAGATAGCCCTTTCTTTATTGATATATCAGGTTTTCATAATTTTTCATAACTACACTAATATAGCAAATTCCCCAGGACATATCAATAATTTTAGTTATAAAAAAAGACTTGATAGACAGTTTTTATTACACTGTCCACCAAGCACTTTTTCGACCGTAAATTTTATTCTTCATGCGTTGCGTCGATAACAATATCATCATCCGCATCGCTTTCTTTTTCGTGGGCTTTAGCCAACTTCTCACGGATTGCAGCGGTTTGCTTGTCAAATTCGTCGTTTGTCAAGTGGTCCAGGACCTGGTCCTTTGTCTTCTTGACCTTTTCGGTCGCCGCTTTGACGTTATCAGTCATGCCATTGTCGTCCATTTCGGCCAGCTTCTCGTCAACAATATCAAGCGCATTCAGGGCGTAGTCGGTAACGTAATCAGCAATGTCGCCCATCTTCTCATTTGCTCTTTCCTTTAGCAATTGACGTTTTTCCTCTGGGATGAGCGCCCAGCTAGCTGCGGTGGCTGCTCCCCCTAAAATAATTCCTGCAAATAACTTTTTACTCATTACTGTCAACCCCTTTCTTATTAGCCCGGTGTGTCCGATAGCGGCCAACAGCACCAACAACTGCCGCCTTTCCAGCACTCTTTAGCAAGCTAATCCCCAACTTATTTTTCTCCCGTTGGGCATTGGCTTTATCAACCATGGTGTGCAGGTGGTCATTAATGTCAACCACACTTTGACTGACATCCGCCACGGCCTGTACTGCCGGGTTAAGCTTATTGGACTTCTTATTAAGATCCTCTAGCAGTGAATTCGTGTTACCGAGAACTTCTTCAACTTCCTTACTCAGGTTATCCATATCGCGGGTTAGCAGGGAGATACTTTGGTTGGTCTCCTTCATGGTCTTGCTCAGTTGGTTAACCAGGATGCACAGAAAAACAACCAGGATCAAAAAAGCAATTGCCGCGATCAACCCTGCCAATTCACCAAACGTCATCAAGTGCCGCCTCCTTCAATTTCTTTACTTAATGACTAGAATAGCACACCTGACCATTAAACGACAATTCCCCCTATCGACATTAATACCCAGAAGTTGTTACAATTGAATGGATTCATTCAAAGGGGGAAATTTTTATGATTGTTGGTGCGGCAAACGCCCAATTAAATAAACAGCTGGAACAGGTCCGCCAAGCATTTACCGACCTGTCCTGGGAACAAATTTCGCGGCAGATTCTCAATAAGCTGCTCCTGATCTTCATCACTGCGGCCCTGTTCTTCATTATCTTATGGTTGGGGCGCGTGATTATCAATCACCTGTTTCGTGAGTCTAATAAGTACCAACTACTAAGAAATAAGAACCGCCTGGCCACTATTCGGGCCCTGACCCTTAACATCTATCGTTACACCTGCTACTTCTTTTTCCTGTACGCCATTCTCTCTGAGATTGGCGTCCCGGTTGGTACCCTCATTGCCGGTGCCGGTATTTTCAGCATTGCCCTTGGTCTCGGGGCCCAGGGCTTCGTCAGCGATGTCGTTAACGGCTTTTTCATCCTGCTGGAACAGCAGCTCGATGTTGGTGACACGGTCGAACTGGGGCAAATAAAGGGCACCGTAACCGCCCTTGGCATCCGCACAACCCAGATCACCAGTGCGGACGGGACTTTAAACTACATCCCCAACCGGCAGATTACCATCGTCCGCAACTTCTCCCGCAATGATGTGGTTACCAACGTTGATATTTTTATTGCCCCCAACGCCAAGATCGACCAGGTTAAAGCGATTGTTGACCGGGTTAACACCCAATTAATCGATACTACCCCCGACCTACAGGCGGCACCAGTAGTTGTTGGTCCCGTTACCGTCAATGCACAGCTCGTCTTTCGGGTGACGATTACCGTCACGAGCGGGTCCCAATCAACGGTTTCCAGTAAGTTTCTTGCCGCCTACCTGCGTGAACTTCACGCCGCCCACGTACCGCTTTCCTGGGAAGGAAGGGAACACCATGAAAATTAAGATGATTGCCACCGACCTTGATGGGACCTTCCTGCGTGATGATCACACTTATAACCACCGTCTTTTCAAAAAGGTCTTTCGCCAACTGCAGAAAAGGGGGATCCACTTCGTTGCCGCCAGTGGGTCCAGCTACCCGCGTTTAAAACGTGAATTTGCCCCCTATGTTGACCAGATGGGCTTTGTCTCCCAAAACGGTTCTGTAATCCACCTGGGTGATAAATTAATCCAGGACTACCCGATTGATTCCCGGGCCCTGGCGCGGGTAATGCATGTGCTGGATCGTTACTATGGCCCCCGTGACATCAACCAGCTGGTAGTTTCGGGGCCAATCCACTCCTATGTCGACCAGACGATGGACGACCATAACTTCGGGATCGTAAAGACCTTTTATGAAGACGTTCAACGGGTTTCAGACATCCGCCACATCTTTACGAGCTATCCGGATGAGGAGTTCACCAAGATTTCCATCAACTTTGCCGATCACGTCAACCTGGCACGAGTGGCGGCCACTTTGGATAACTTTCTTCCCGCATCGCTTATCATTGAGAATTCCGGTTTTAATACGGACCTGATTGGTAACGCCCACGGGACAAAGCGCAACGGACTCGCCCTTTTGCAGAACCACTTTGCTTGTGCCCCCGGTGAAATCGTGACCTTTGGCGATAACGAAAACGACCTGGGGATGCTGGCAATGACCGCCCAGAGTTACGCAATGCAAAACGCCCACCAGGTTATTCGGATGCAGGCCGGCCACGTCACCACTGCCGATAACAACCACGATGGGGTTCTAAAGACCATACAACAAATTCTTAAAAATAACTAACTGTTATGATAACGTAAACGACCTTCAGTGTCCAAAAGCACTGAAGGTCGTTTTCTATCTTCTCGGATAATTTCTAACGCAAAAACTCAACATGTAAGTCGGGAACGCGGTGCATCTGCCGATCGTAAAAATCAACTGTGAACGCACGCGGATCAGCATCAATGATTGCAAAGGTCCCACCAATATCACGATACTGTCCCCGCGGCAGTGAAATGCTGCCGGGGTTAACAACCAGCATTCCGTGATCAACCGTGGCCCCCAACTGGTGAGTGTGACCATAACAGATTACGTCCGCCCCCGTTGATGCTCCCTTCAGCATCAATGGGGTCATCGTAAAGTTGACCCGGTAGTGGTGACCATGGGTAATGAAAAAGTGCTGCCCCGCCTTTTCAATAACCAGGTCTCCCGGATATCCCAGGTGCCAATCATTATTTCCCGCCACCCCAACAAAATTTTTCATCAGGGGGTCGGTTGAATCAATTTCTGAATCCCCACAGTGGATCATCAGGTCTACTTGTCCCTGCCACTTGTTGACAATTTGGGAAAGGATCTGCCGATCACCGTGATTATCACTTACTACTAACGCTTTCATTATGCCTGCCACCATTCCACAAACTGGTTCATAAAGGCCCGGAGTGCCCGGCCGCGGTGGCTGATCTGGTTCTTTTGATCAGCGGTTAATTCCGCCATTGAACAGTCGTAACCGTCCGGCATAAATAAGGGATCATACCCAAAACCGTTGTTGCCGCGTGCCCTTTGGAGAATCTTGCCATCAACCCGGCCCTCCGTCTCCAACTTTGCCCCGTCTGGCTTGAGGGCCAAAATTGTGGTATGGAAGTGGGCTGTTCGTTGGTCATCCGGAACGTTTGCTAACTCACGCAGTAATTTGGCATTATTAGCGGCATCGTCGTGGTCACCTGCATAACGGGCAGAATGGACTCCCGGGGCGCCATTCAAGGCATCCACAACTAGGCCGGAGTCATCGGCCATCACTGGCAAATTAAAGGCTGCTACTGCTGTCTGAGCCTTAATCAAGGCATTTTCCGCAAATGTTTGCCCATCCTCATTGATCGTAATTGGTGGAAAATCGGCAAGCGTCTTGATCTCAACGTCAAAGGGGGCAAACATCTTTCGGTATTCACGAGCCTTACCGGCATTCTTCGTTGCAACTACTAGCATTTTCATTTTGTTACCTCCAAATCAATGTGACTGCAGGAATCATACTGACCGCTGAGCCATAGTTGCGCCCCGCTAACCAGGTCGGCGGTTTTACCGGTTGTGTATAATTCAACGACTGGTGCGTGGCCGGTATTCTCGCCACCATTAGCCTCCAACGCCGCTTGGACGTGCTTAACTGTTTCAAAGGCCGGATCAACCAATTTCACCGTTGGACCAAGGGTGTGTTCGATCTCTTTTTTCAGGAACGGGAAATGCGTGCACCCCAGGACTAAGGTTTGGACGCCCTGCCCCTTTAGCGGTGCTAACTCTTGATCAACCGTCCGTTGGGCCGCTACGGTCCCCGTCTGGCCATGTTCAACAATTGAGACTAGTGGCTGGGCTGCCTGACTGACGACCCGGATATTGGCCGTCGTCAAGTCCTTGATGGCATGGTCATACGCGCCATTTTTAATGGTCGATTCGGTCCCGATAACGCCAATCGTCTGGGCCCCACTTGCTAATGCCGCCTGGGCACCCGGCTTAATGACCCCAATCACGGGAATTGACAACTGCTTTTGCAGGGTTGGTAGTGCCGCTGCAGTTGCTGTATTGCAAGCAATTACCATCATCTTCGCACCCTTTTCCTGTAAAAAGCGGCCAACTGCCGATGCCAACTGCCGGATTTCTGCCTGACTCTTGGTTCCGTAAGGGAAGTGTCCCTGGTCACCAACAAAAATCAACGATTCATTCGGCATTTCCCTTTGTAATACCCGGAGAACCGATAAACCGCCTAAGCCAGAGTCCATCATTCCGATGGGTCGTTTATCCATTTCTGCCACCTCACTGTTTTATTTAGAAATGCTTGAAACTACATTATCGGTTTAATTTGCAAGTTTTGCAAGTTGGGGCTGCTAAGGTCCCGGTTTTTAAGTATAATAGTAACTGATTGCAAAAAAGGAGCAGAACGAGATAATGAGTCAAAAACTTTACGACCAATTAATTAACAGCCCCCAGGGTTTGAATACGGGGACGCTTCGCGACGTCATTCTTCCTGCCATTCTGGGGAAAGAGACCGATGAGATGCTCTACTGGATTGGCAAGGACCTGGCCCGGCAATACCCCGTGGCCACAACTAACGACCTTATCACTTTGACCCGGCAACTCGCCTTTGGTGACCTTACCCTGGTAAAGAAGACCGCCACTAGTCAAATTTGGCGACTTGGCGGTCCAGTGATCGTCAACCGGGTCAGCCGCGACGATGAAGAAACCTCCTTTGGTTTAGAATGCGGCTTTCTCGCCCAGGAAGTTGAATTTCAACTGAATACAATTGTGGAGGCGAAGGTTAACGACCGCCACCATGACTACGTTGAAATTCTCCTGGAAAACGATCCCCAAACCAAGAGTAGCTCCGAAAGAAACGAGTTAGTCACCTTCATCCACCTCCAGGGCGCCTCTACTGAAAAGGAGTCTGAAGACGAAAAAGAGAAGCCGTCTCGTTTGCAACGGTTGAAGCGTGGCAAGAAGAAGTCAAAGGAAAAATAGCATCCCGAAAATAAACGAAGCGGTCCTGACCGTCTGGCAGATGCCAAATGGTCAGGACCGCTTTTGTATTAATTCACATTTAAGGTAACAACTAGTCAGCGTATTGTTGCAAAATCTGTTTGAGCTGTTCTGCCGGGTGGTAGCCGACGATTTGGTCAACAACCTGACCGTCTTTTTTAACCATCAGTGTTGGAATACTCATGATTTGGAAGTGGCGGGCAGTTTCCGGATTTTGGTCAACGTCCATCTTAAAGAAGTTGATGTTCGTCATATCCTCTGATAATGCTTCGACAACTGGTGACTGCATCCGACATGGGCCGCACCAGGTTGCCCAAAAATCAATTAACGCAACACCATTTGCCGTATCTTTTTCAAATGTTTGGTCGGTTGTAACGTTTACTGCCATTTTGTTAACTCCTCTCGTTTTTCTGTACCTTTATTCTACCAAAGCTCATTTTTAAAGTCACCACATCTGCTTACTTATTATAAGTTAACAATGGTAGCTCCATCACCACCATTATTTGGTGAGGCGTACGAAAAAGACTTAACACGGGGGTTACTCTGCAGGTATTGCTGGGTTCCTTTCCGCAAGGCGCCCGTACCCTTACCATGAATAATCGTTACCGAAGACAGGTTATTCAAGAGGGCGTGGTCGATAAAGTTACTTAATTCACCCATTGCTTCCTCATAGCGATGGCCCCGGAGGTCCAGCCGGGCAGAAGTCCGCCGTGTCTGCGTGGTCCGCACCGCTAGTTTTTGCGGCCGCGTTGCCTTTTCCTTGGGCAGGTCCTTTTTGGCAACCTTCTCAAGGTCACGCTCGTCAATCTCCATCTTCAGAATCCCAATCTGGACTTCCCACTTATGGTTCCCCCGCCGGTTAAGCAGTTCACCATACTGGCCATATGACTTTACGAGGACACTGTCGCCCTTGTGGAGGTCATGCTTGGCCTTCGCCCGTTTAAGGACGGTATTATTCTTCAACCGGGGGTTTTCTTGGTGGAGGGCGTTGAGGGCCCCCTGGGCGTCAATCAGTTGGTTTTCCTTGACGTTGGCCCCCTGCTGAACTTCTAGCTGGCGGAGGTGGTGAATGATCCGGTTAGCCTTACGCTTAGCCATTGATACCTGGTGGTTGGCCTTAGACCGGGCTTGATCAAACAGTTTGTCACGTTGTTCATTGAAGCGGTCAAGTTTCTCGGTTAGCTCCTTCTCCTTGGCCTCGTTCTTGGCGACCAGCTTAGTCAACCGCTCGTTTTCTTCCCGGGCCGCACGCCGTTGTTCAACCAAGTCACCAATCATCTTATTTAGATCCTGGCTGTCGTCGCTGACCAGTGACCGGGCCTCATCAATGATTGTCGACGAGATACCGAGCCGTTGGGCAATCTCCAGTCCGTTTGACCGTCCCGGAATGCCCAGCAGGAGGCGGTATGTTGGCTCCAACGTTTCCTGGTCAAATTCCATGCTGGCGTTAATTGTCTTGGCCCGGTCGTAACCATAGACTTTGAGTTCTGGGTAGTGGGTGGTGATTACTACCATGCTCCCCTTGGCCCCAATGGCATCAAGGATGGACATTGCCAGCGCAGCCCCTTCTTTGGGGTCCGTCCCGGCACCTAGTTCATCCAAGAGGACCAGGCTGCGGTTGGTAATCCGGTCAAGAATTGCCTTCACATTATCCATGTGCCCGGAAAAGGTACTCAGGTTTTGTTCCAAGGATTGTTCGTCCCCGATATCGGCAAAGATATTGTCGAACACGGCGATTGTGCTCCCCTCTTCGGTCGGAATAAACAGTCCCGACTGGCCCATTAACTGGATAATCCCCAAGGTCTTTAGGGTAATGGTCTTACCACCGGTGTTGGGCCCCGTGATGATAATCGCCTGATAGTCTTTCCCAATCTTAATGTCGTTGGCGACCACCTTATCACGGGCAATCAGGGGGTGACGGGCCTTGCGCAGGTTCACCACGTTATCCCGTGAAAGCAACGGCAGGCTGGCCTTCATCTGGTAGGCTAAGGTGGCCTTCGCATTTACAAAGTCCAGGTGGCCCAGCAGTTGCTCGTTATTTAAGATGTCATGCCGGTAGGGGGTGATGAGGGCCGAAAGCTCGGCGAGAACCCGCAGGACTTCCTGTTTTTCCTCAATCTGTGCCTGCCGTAAGCGGTTATTATCCTCCATCACTGCTCCCGGCTCAATGTAAAGGGTCTGACCACTCGCACTCTGGTCATGGACCACCCCACCGAACTTATTCCGGTAACGGGCGAGGACGGGGATAACAAACCGGTCATTACGCACCGTTACAATTGGCTCACTCAAATACTTGGCACTCCTCCCGGTGGTGTAGTGGTCCATCTGAGTGCGAATCTCATCTTCCGTCTTCGTAATCAGTTGGCGGATACCGTGTAGCTTGGGAGAGGCCTCATCCGTAATCCGCCCATCCGGGTCAACCGATTGAACCAGCCGTCGTGTTACGGAAGGAATGGTCACGAGACGGTCGACGACCCCTTCAAGGACCCGTAGCTTGATCTTCTTCTCCCGCATCTGGTCAAAGAAGTTTTGCACACTCATGCTGGCCTGCAGGACCTTTGTCACCTGTGCCAGTTCGGTCCCGTTCAGATTGGCACCAATCCGCAACCGCTTCATCTGTGGCTTAACGTCTGCTAATTTAGGAAGGGGAATCCCACCTTCTAGACGCAAGATATCGGCCCCGTCAGTAGTTTCTTCCAGCATCTGGTGAACCGTATCAAAATCCGTTGCCGGCATTAAAGCTGCCAGCTCTTGGCGGCCCGCTGCGGATACCAGGTAGTGGGCCAGGGCCGTTTTAATCTGATTAAACTCAAGTGTTTCAATAATTTTGTGATTCATACTTAACTTCCTTTTAGCCGATTGTTTGTAATAATAAATGAGCTAAAACTGGTGTCTGGTTGATAATCAACCGGGCCAGGCCGGAGTTGGCAATCTGCATCTGCCACCACCCCGCTGGCCACAACTGGGTAACCGCCAGAACCAGGAAAATAATGATGTAGCCGATTACCAGGGAAAGGGCCCCACCAGCAAGGCGATCCACCGTCCCGATAACGGGCACGCGCTTAATCCAGCGTAATTGGCGGATCCCCCAGTGACAGATGATGGAAACCGCGGTAAATACCAGGAGAAAGGCAATCCCCCGACTGAAAAAGGCACTCGTATCGACCGCCGAAAGAATCGCGCTTGAATAGGAGGCCTCGTCCGTAACGTTTGGTAAGAGGTGGCCTAACCATGTCCCGAGCATTGGTGCAACCGTCTTAGCGGCAAGCCAACTGACGATGTATGTCCCGGTGTACAGGACCATCATGATTAAACCCTTCCGGTGTCCATTTATAAAACAACCAATCAAAATTAAGATAATTAACGTGGTTAAAATCATTTTACCGCCCCACTAATCCGTGGGAGAATCCTCCCACAAGTATAAAGAGGCTTCTAGTGTTCGACGGTGCCGAGCGCTAGGAGCCCTTCTTTATTCTTTATTATCACCATAAATTTATGCGTTGAAATTACCGTCATCGTCAAGGAAGGTGTTCAGGACCTGCTCAACCATATCCCATTCCTTATCGTCTTCAATCGGGACAAGGTCTTGGCCGTCGCCGTCTTTGTTGTCAGCAACAATGTAGGCCTGAATATCCACCGAGTCATCATTTTCCTGTTCTGCAGGGTAAATAAAGATATAGGACTTGCCATAATCATCCGAATCGAAGGTGAACAGTTCCTTAAAGAGCTGTTCGTTACCATCCTCATCGATTAAGGTAATCAGGTTATCGTCGTTATTTTGCTTTTTACTCACTCTAATCATCCTTTATTTTAGTTTTTGTACTAGTCGACCGTGACGATCAAGGTAACTCTGCAGGATAAAGGTTGCGGCAACCTCGTCAATAACTTTTTTTTGCTTTGCCCGTGAGATATCGGCTTCCTCAACCAGCATCCGGTGGGCTTCAACCGTCGTTAAACGTTCATCCTGGTAGTCAACGGGAATATCAGGGAAACGCTTCTTTAACAGGTCACCGTAATGCTTGGAAGCGTCTACCCGGGGGCCTTCCGTGTTATTCATGTTCTTCGGCAGACCAAGAACAAAGCCAGCGACCTGTTCCTTGCTGACTAACTCAGCAACCCGGTCAATGCCAAAGACCTCTTCATCCTCATCAATGGGGATGATTTCCACCGCTTGTGCTGTCCAGCCCAAGGGGTCACTAACGGCAATCCCAACAGTCTTTGAACCAACGTCTAACCCCATTAACCTCATTTAGTCTCACCGTTATTCTTCAGGTACGACCGAACTAATTCCTCAATAATTTCATCACGTTCATGTTGACGAATTAGGTTCCGCGCATCATTTAACCGCGGAATGTATGCTGGATCTCCAGACAGCAGGTAACCAACGATTTGGTTAATCGGGTTGTAACCCTTCTCCTCTAAAGACTCGTAAACCGTCTTTAGCGTCTGCTTAATATCTTCTTGACGTTCTTGGCCGAAGTCAAAGAACATCGTCTTATCATTATTGGTAGTCATCAATCGTCACCTCCACGTAGTCTCTTAAGTGAATATTTTACTATAATAACTCATAAAGCACAATTATAGTGTTTCTTAGAAATTGCCTTTCTCTTGTCCGGCCCAACTA
>CADFHB010000012.1 GCA_902834055.1 Lactobacillaceae bacterium
TCCACATTCCAGAAGAAAATGAATACACCCTCGGTTACCTGATCTACTTCTTTGAGGTGGCCATGGGTATCTCCGGTTACCTGAACGGGATTAACCCATTCAACCAACCCGGGGTTGAGGCTTACAAGACCAACATGTTTGGCTTGCTGGGCAAGCCCGGCTACGAAGAAGTCGGTAAGAAATTACGGGCAGAAATGGAAAAGAACGAATAAGATTGATTGAGGCGGTGAAACGCCTCTTTTTTAATTATGGGAAAAAACGAAATCATTAAAAACCGTCAGATAATCCAACGACGGTTAGTGGCCTGGATTGTCTTAACCATCTGCTTTCAAATCATTGCCGCAATCACCTCCTGGTTAATTGTACAAATTATTGCCTGGCTATCAGCGGGGTACTGCGTCATTTTAATCATCCTCTATTGCTATTTGGAGTGGCGACTGCTTCATTTGCAGTGATTAGCCACGTGTTATAATAGATTTAATGGATTAATCTAGGTAGAGTTAGGAAAGTATTATATGACAATTGATCACCGTAATTTATCACGAATTTACAACCGCAAACTAGTTTTACAACAGCTTTTTAACAATAAGGAGACCTCCCGAGCAGAGATTGCCCGCCAATTACACCTAAACAAGTCGACAGTTTCCTCAATCTATAGTGAACTGGATGATGAGGGCTTTATTGAAGAAGTCCGCCAGGGGGAATCGACCAGCAATGGTGGCCGGAAGCCGCACCTGGTTCGGTTAAATCACAACTATGGCTTTGTTGCCAGCTTTAGTATTGGGACATCATACATGGCCTCCATGTTCAACTACACGAACGGGGAGATCATCCAGTATAACCGTCAGCCAATCGAGCAGTTTGATATTCTGAACATCATGCAAATGATTAAGAAGGAAATCAAAAAGATGCAAAAAGTTGACCAGACGGGACATGGCCTTCTGGCAATTGGCTTTTCTATCCACGGGATTGTTTACCAAAACAAGGTCCTAGATTCGCCATTCCTGGAACTGGACGGGATTGACTTGCAAGAATACTTCGAGAAGGAATTCGCGGTCCCGGTTGTCCTGGAAAACGAGGCCAACCTAGCCGCCGTCTTTGAGAAGGACTACTATGCGGCCGACAATATTTCTGACCTGATTACCATTAGTATCCACCGGGGAATTGGGGTCGGTGTTATCGCCAACGGTAGCCTGTACCGGGGAAACCGGGGAATGGCTGGTGAAATTGGCCGGACCTTGATGAATGACCATGCTGGTAATGGTCATAAGTTAGTGAAAGTCGAATCACTCTGTTCAGAGGATGCCATTATTAACCAGGTCAAGGAGGTCAAGGGCCTCAAGGAAATCGACAGCGACCAGCTTGTTAAACTTTACCACTACGATAGTCAGGTGCTGCGTATCTTTGACCATGCGATGGAACTGATTGCGGAAGCCTCATACAACGCCATCGTGTCCTTTGGCCCGCAAGAAGTTTACTTTAACTCCACCTTGTTTGAAGATATTCCGGAACTGTTTAAACAGGTTCAGGAAAAGCTCATTGAGATGGGGGCCTTTTCACCAATCAAAATGATTAAGGGCGCCCGGATGGCCTCGCTTTTGGGGGCCAGTTCGTTGGCAATTCATCAAGCGCTGGATCTAGAAGATTTCCAGTTGAAGCTTCAATGGCCAAACGAAGTCGAAAATATTGACTAATAGTAAAGTAAAGGACCCAAAGCCCTCGGAAATTTCCCGGAGAGATAAGGGTCCGTTTCTTTTGTTTAGGTTAACCGACTGAAGTTGTCCATTTAAAGTCTAGGTCCCGATCAGGTAGTCCAATTACTTGGCGAATGATCATTGCGGCTGCGCCTAGGAGAGAAACATAACGGGAGCCGCTTATGACTGAAACAGGAATAGTAACCGCGTGTTGCTGAGCAGTATTTTTAATTTTTGTGATAAGCTGAGGAATGAGCTCAATCAATGGGGAATTGATGAATATTTCTTCCGGCCCGTACAGCATCTGCAAATCAAACAACAGTTGACCTGTGACTTCCGCAAAAGAAGTTATAACACGGTCAACCTTAGGTCCGCCCGTAGCAACCACCCGTTTTAAAGTCGAGTAGTCTGCGTGTGGGTTAATACCAGCGGCTTTAGTGATTTCTGCCTGAAGATGGTCAACAGACAAGTAGTCACCAATCTCTTGAAATTGCCCCGTCAAATTAGGTACCTTGACGCTTCCTAACTCACCGGTTTTTCCCTGAAAGCCACTGAAGAGGTGGTGGTTGGCAACTACTCCGATCCCAGGACCCCGGTGGATGCTTAAAACAATAAAGTTAGCTGGACTGACATGGCGGGCATAATCACGTTCGTAAATGGCGGTCAGGTTAGCCTCATTTCCGACAATAACGGGAACGTGGTAGTGGTTGGTAAAATACTGTTGGAAGTCGATTCCATTCATAGGGTAATAAGGTGAATGGGTAACTTTGTTGTGGTCGACGATTGCGTGGATCGATATACTGATGCCAAGCAAACCGTGTGTCGTATCGTGTCGACTAGCTGCCTTGTGAAGCTGACGATTAATCAGTTCCATGACAGTAATAATATCTTGACCACAGGTATCGAAGCGCTGAAAACTGATTTCTTTGCCGTTTACGTAAAGAAACATTGTATAGAGGTGGGCATAGGTAATATTGAAGCAGGCAACATAACCGTAGTGTCCATTGAAAGTGTACAGTTCGGGCTTCCGACCACCTACAGTGGTTGACTTTCCATGGCCCAGGTGGTGGATGTAACCCTGAGTGTCAAGTTCATCGAACAAAGAGGAAATTGTCGACCGGTGAAGACCCGTGTACCGAGCAATATCTGCCCGCGAAATCGCCTGGTGGTTAAACAGTTGCTGCTTAACAGCGCTAAGGTTAATACGACGGGTAGGACTGTGATTGATTAAATAATCCATAATGATTCCTTTCAAAGTAAGGAGCTGGGAAAATTTTGCTTTTCCCAGCTCCTTAGTTGTTTTTAAACGTGATGACTATATCATAATTGAACGGTCTGGTGAGCATCAGTCAGTTTGAATTCCTTGACCTCATCATTAACGTGGACGTATAAGGTCGGCAATTTCTTCAGAGCACTGACGTTAACGGTTAGTTTGTTATCCTTAATGGTAACCGTAATTTCACCCTGGTGGTTCCCTTCCTCATCAACCAATGGCTGGCTATGCTGACCAGCGGTTGGTTGGTAAACATGGAGAGCAGAGGCAGCTAGGTAATCATACTTAGCGTGCTCGGCGTTTGGTTCTTCAAGGAGGATGGCGTTTTGCCGCGCCAGAAGTGGCAGAGTCATATAGTCAAAATGTTCTTTAAACCATTGGCCATGAGCGACGTCATATGACTTGTTGGTCAAAATATTTGTCCATTTACCAGCAGGGAGATAGTAATTACCTTCGCTGCGGTCGTTGAAGATTGGAGCGACTAACAGCTGAGAACCCAACATGTATTGAGAGCCCAGTGGGGCAGCAGACTGATCACTAGGGAATTCTACAAACATTGGCCGCATCATCGGGAAGCCATTCTCGTGGGTCTCAACAGCTTGTTCGAAGAGGTATGGCATTAAAGCCAGCTTGTTCTTGACGAACTTTCTGGAAACTGCAACTGCCTCATCCCCGTAATGCCATGGTACCCGGTATTCAGAACTACCATGATAACGACTATGAGTAGAGAGTAAGCCAAACTGGGTCCACCGCTTGTAAAGATCTGTTGGGCAATGGTCATTAAAACCGCCGATGTCATGACTCCAGAAGCCAAAGCCGGAGCTCATGAAGGACAGGCCTCCACGAAGGGAAGCGGCCATAGAGGTGTAACGTGAATCGCTATCGCCACCCCAGTTAACCGGGAACTGTTGAGTGCCAACGGTTGCGGAACGAGCAAAGACTACGGCTTCTTTTTCACCCTTAACTTCTTTAATAGCATTAAAGACGGTCTGATTGTAAAGGAAGGTGTAGTAGTTGTGCATCCGCTTTGGGTCAGCACCATTGTAGTAGACCGCGTCCTTAACCGGAATTCGTTCGCCGAAGTCGGTCTTGAAGGCATCAACACCCATATTGAGAAGGTCCTTAAGGTAGCCTTGATACCACTTGACTGCGGCTGGATTCGTAAAGTCTACGAAGGCGTTACCAGCTTGCCAGCGGTCCCACTGCCATGGATTACCGTCTGGTTGCTTGATTAAGTAGCCCTTATTCCGGGCCTCCATAAAGAGGCGGGATTTCTGGCCGATGTATGGGTTGAGCCAGACACAAACCTTGACGCCACGGTCATGAATCTTCTTTATCAGGCCAGCAGGATCTGGGAACATATCCTTATCCCATTCAAAACTGGTCCATTCAAAGCCCTTCATCCAGAAGCAGTCGAAGTGGAAAACATCTAATGGGATGTTATTTTCTTTCATCTTATCGATGATGTTGAGAACCGTCTTTTCACTGTAATCAGTCGTGAAGGAGGTTGTTAACCAGAGGCCAAATGACCAGGCAGGTGGTAGGGCCGGCTTGCCGGTCAGACTGGTGTAGTTGACAAGGACATCCTTCGGGGTTGGTCCATAGATAATATAGTACTGGATACTTTCGCCTTCGACGCTAAATTGGACCTTGTCGTTATATTCAGAGGCCACTTCGAATGATACTGTTTCGGGTTCATCAACAAAGACGCCATAGCCATGGTTAGTAATGTAGAAGGGGATGTTTTTGTAGGTTTGTTGGCTTCCAGTACCCCCATCCTTGTTAACAATTTCCACATTTTGTCCATTCTTAACAAAGTGGGAGAACCGCTCACCGAGTCCGTAGACATTTTCACCAACATCGAGGTCCAATGCTTCGCGCATATAGTGTTTACCAGTGTCACGATCGGTAATTTCAGCCTGCATCCCTGGCTCGGAAGTGGTGAGAAGCTTGTCTGCCCCTTTGAACTGCATCTTAAACGGCTGCTTGCCTAGGGGAATCGTTACAGAAAGATCACCAGTTTTGAGGGTGAAATGATCATCTTTTACTATATCAGCGTCCATCGTAACTTGTTGGTCATTGATGTGGAAACTTGGCTTAAGTGGAAATTGAGCAAAGTGAGTTAACTTTACCCCTAATACATTCTTCAACGGGGAAGTAAAGTTAATGGTGGTTGCCCCAATGTCAGTCGTCTGGTCACGACGGTCGGCGGGATGATATGGAACAAATACTTCGGCCTTCTTGTGGTCTGCGCTGATACTGTAATCATATACTTGTGCGGGTGAATTAATATCAAAATTTTCTTTGGTCAGCCATAAACCGTTAGTAAATTTCATATTGTGCCTCCTGTAAGTTTGTCTATTACATAAACAATACTAAATACGCCCTGATTGTATATCGCAAAGTAAGCGCTGTCAACAGTACGAAAAGGTGGAATTTACCTTTATTTTGACATTATATGTAGACAAAAACGCTAAATTTGAATTATAAAACTAATTTCGGGAAACGCTTGCAAAATGATTTTAATGGGTCTACACTGTGTTTGTTTGGAAGGACAACAAACCCGGGATTGTCCAAATTGTTCTTGATTTTGGAATTATTTATCGAGGTGCTATTTATGGATAAGGCTTCAGAAAAGCAAACAAAGATGCCTAACCTGGTTCATTGGCCAGAACGAATCAGTTACGCAGCAACTGACTTTGCCTGCAATTTGTCATTTGGTTTAATTTCTAACTTCCTGATGTTCTTCTACACTGATGCGTTTGGAATCTCAGCTGCGGCCGTCGGGACTTTGTTCCTGGTCGCACGGTTGGTTGATGCGGTCGATGGTCCCTTCTGGGGGATTATGATTGATCACACCCACACTCGGTGGGGGAAGTCACGGCCATACTGGTTATGGTTCGCCATCCCGTACTCCATCTTCTGTGTCCTGGTATTTTCCACGCCACATATGAGTTTGGAAGGTAAGATTATTTGGGCCTACGTCACCTATATTGGCGTCGATGTTCTGTACTCATCAGTCAACATTCCAATTACGTCGATTCTGCCTAACCTGACCAACAACCCGAACGAGCGGGTAACCTTAAGCACGATTCGGCAGTTCTTCGGTACTGCTGGTGGGACCCTGGTTTCCGTCTTGGCACTGCCAATGGTAAATGCCTTTGGTCATGGTAACGAGCAAAAAGGGTTCTTCATTACTAGTATTATCCTGGCCATTGTCGGCTGTGTTCTATTGCTTAATGCCTTTGCCAACACCCGTGAACGGATTCAGACGAAGGAATCTAAGCAGGCATTGCCAATCAAGACTTCCTTAAAGGCCTTGAAGCACAACTGGCCATGGGCGGTCATCATCTTCATCAACTTTATCTACTGGATGGGGATGCAAACCCGGAATCAAGTCACTGTTTATTTCTTCAAATATAATATGAATGCCGCTTGGCTGACCTCAATCATGCTGGGGTTGCAACTGTTCGCACTGATCACGGTTGCCATCACTCCATGGTGCTCAAAGAAGTTTGGCAAGCGTAACACGATGCTCTCCGGGATGCTAATTGCTATCATCGGCCAATTCGTTATGTGGATTGGTGCAAAGACTGCTAGCGTACCTGTCATCATTGCCGCTAACATTATTGTTAACCTAGGGACCGGTTTGGTATCTGGTTTGATTGCCGTTATGCTGGCCGATGCCGTTGACTATGGTGAATGGAAAATGGTGTTCGGGCCGAAGGAATTGTTACCTCGTTCTCATCCTTCTCCGCTAAGTTTGGAATGGGAATCGGTGGTGCGGTCACCGGTTGGATCCTTAGCATGGGTGGCTACGTTGCCAACCACGCTCAGACCGCTTCCTCACTAAACGCCATTACAATTAACTATGTATGGGTACCAATGGTTGGCTTTGCCCTTTCTGCTATCGCTTTAATCTTCTACAAGGTTGACTCCTTCGAAGGTAAGATGCAGGCCGACTTACGGGCAAAGCACGCACGTGAAAATGCAGAAAACAAGTAATACTTAAGCTTGAACGGGGCTGGGAAAAATGAGAGTTCTTCCCGGCCCCGTTCCAGTCTGACAAGAATCGTGATATAGAATGGAGAAAAATATGCGAAAAAATTATTTAAGTATCGATGTTGGCGGGACCGACATCAAATACGGAATACTTGACCGGGCCGGAAACCTGATAACCCATGATAAACTCGAAACTCCTCAAGATGGGGTAGGACCTTTCCTGGAAACCATTGATCAGATTATTAGAAGATACGTTGATCAAATCCGCGGTGTTGCATTTAGCATCCCCGGAACGGTTATTCCTGCTACTGGTGAAGTCAAAGTTGGGGGTGCATTACCTTACCTTGATGGCCTAAATTTGGTTGACCATGTTCACCAAGAGATAGATGACCAGCTCATTGTTGCTGTGGAAAATGATGGGAAGGCCGCAGCTTTGGCCGAACTATGGCTAGGTAACCTCCATAATATTAAGAATGGTGCAGCAATTGTTCTCGGTACCGGCGTTGGTGGGGGAATCATCATCGACGGTCACTTATACCGGGGGATGCACTACCAGGCGGGTGAGCTGAGTTTTATTCCCTTCAAAAATGGCAAGGATAAGTACGGGGTTGAGGGCTCAGCTGTCCGAATGATCAATAAAATCGCTAAGCACTACAATTTCAATAACATTAATGACGGGCCTGCTGTTTTTGAACAGATTAACTGCCGCGACCACTATGCCTACAAGATATTTAAAAAGTATTGCTGGCGGATTGCCAATATGATTTTAAGCATTCAAGCCGTTGTTGACCTTGATCGTTACGTGATTGGTGGGGGGATCAGTGCCCAGCCAATTGTCGCTGATACGATCCGTACGGAGTACGAAAAGCTGGTTGAACAGGTGGACCTAGCAGGTATCCGGCGCCCCACAATCATGAAGGCCTATTTTGAAAATGACGCGAACCTGTATGGTGGAGTATACAACCTCTTGCTAGAGGTTAATAATGAGATATAAAGGAGGGAGCTAAATGTATGCAACGGACTACCCGCAAGGCTTTCCTGCAGGATTTATGTGGGGTGGTGCCAGTGCAGCAACCCAAATTGAAGGTGCCTGGAACATTGATGGTAAGGGACTGTCAGGCGCTGAATGCATTGTTGGTGGGGGCCAACACAATTCTACCCAAGATAATGTAACGAAAGCGGCACTAGAAAAGGCAATTGCCGACCAGTCAACCCAACGCTATCCTAAACGTCATGGAAATGATTTTTACCACCACTATAAGGAAGATATCAAGTTGATGGCGGAGATGGGCTTTAAAGCTTATCGTCTTTCCATTTCCTGGTCGCGGATTTTCCCCCATGGAGATGATCCAGTTCCTAACGAGCAGGGCCTTAAATTCTACGATCGCGTTTTTGCTGAGCTCCACCGTTATGAAATCGAACCGGTAGTAACATTATTTCACTATGATACTCCTGCTGCTCTAACTCTAAAATATAATGGTTGGGCGGACCGGCGGATTATTAAGGCTGCCAAACGCTATACTCAGACAGTCTTAAAGCGCTATGCAAACCAGGTTAAGTACTGGATGACTTTTAATGAAATTAATACAGGAACGACAGGCTTTCATGCAACTGGTGCAATTGACAACGATTATTCGCCTGCCGCTCGGCTCCAGTTGCGCTATCAGGCCCTACACCACCAATTCGTAGCCGGGGCAATTGCTACTAAACAGCTGCGGGCAATTAATCCTAGAGCTAAGATGGGTTGTATGATTGGTCGAGACCAAACTTACCCTGCGACGTCCAATCCCGCAGACGTTGTACTGGCCCAGCAGGAGGACCGGTTGAACCTCTTTTACCCGGATGTCCAGATTCGTGGGGAGTACCCGACTTATATGAATCGCTATTTCGCTAACCATCATATTCACATTCAAATGGCTGCAGGCGATCAAGAGTTGCTAAGAGATTATCATGCCGATTACCTGAGCTTTAGTTATTACACCTCCCGGGTTTCCAACAGTCGTCCGCTTGCTGATGACAAGAAAATTACGGTAAATATGGCTCGCGGCTTTAATAATCCCTATTTGAAAGGAACACCGTGGGGCTGGCTAATTGATCCGCGTGGCTTACGGGTCACACTAAATGAATTTTGGGACCGGTACCGAGTACCTCTATTTATTGTGGAGAATGGTCTTGGAGCGGTTGATCAATTAACCGCAACAATGCAAGTCCATGATGACTACCGAATTGCCTATTTAAGAGATCACATTGAACAGATGAAGGAGGCTGTTAGTGATGGGGTTAAGCTAATCGGTTACCTGATGTGGTCACCAATCGACCTGGTTTCGTTTTCGACGTCCGAGATGAGTAAACGTTATGGACTTGTATATGTCGACCTTGATGATGATGGTCGGGGTACTTATAAGCGAATTCGTAAGGACTCGTTTTTCTGGTACCAGCGCGTAATCAAAACAAATGGAGAAGAATTAGAGGAGGAAAACTAATATGTACGCAACTGATTATCCACATGGATTTAAGAACGGCTTCCTTTGGGGCGGGGCAACTGCTGCCAGCCAGATTGAGGGAGCCTGGAACATTGACGGTAAGAAGCTATCTGGAGCCGAGTGTATCCGGGGCGCAAAGGAGGGGGAGACCCACTCAACGCTTGATGAGGCAACCCGGCAAAGCATTGAGGAGGCAGTCAACAGTGATTCGGACCGCGACTATCCCAAGCGCCACGGGAACGACTTTTATCACCGTTACCCGGAAGACATCAAGCTCCTCGCCGAGATGGGGTTCAAGGCCTTCCGCATTTCCATTGCCTGGTCACGGATCTTCCCGAATGGGGACGAGCTGACCCCAAACGAGAAGGGGCTCGCCTTTTACGACCGGGT
The DNA here is from genome assembly GCA_902834055.1 of Lactobacillaceae bacterium. The sequence goes on from CADFHB010000012.1 coordinate 9,843, forward strand.
CTTCGACGAAATGCACAAGTATGGCATTGAGCCGGTTGTAACCCTATCCCACTATGAGATGCCCGTTGGTCTCACCCTAAAGTACAATGGTTGGGCCAGCCGGGAGGCAATTACCGACTTCACGCGTTATACAGCCACTGTCTTTAAGCGCTACAAGGGTAAGGTTAAATACTGGATGACCTTCAACGAGATCAATACCGGCACCACTGGCTTCCACGCCACCGGAGCCCTTGAAGATGGGTTAAAAACCACTGACGAGAAGCTCCAGTTGCGTTATCAGGCCCTCCATCACCAATTTGTAGCGAGCGCACTAGCAACCAAGCAGCTCCACGAAATTATTCCGGGGGCTAAGATGGGCTGCATGCTGGCCCGGATGCAAACCTATCCGGCAACCTGTAACCCCGCTGACGTGATCATGGCCCAAAAGGTGGACCAGCTCAACCTCTTCTTCACCGACGTTCAGGTGCGGGGAGAATATCCGGAATACATGAATCGCTACTTCGGTGAACACCATATTGTCATTAAGATGCTGGCTGGTGATCAGGAGCTGCTGAAGAGGTACCCAGTTGACTACCTCAGCCTGAGTTACTACATGTCGAGTGCAACGGCTGCCAAGGCAGGTCATGACGCGACAGCAGAGGCTACTGGTAACCAGTACGCAGTGCGGAACAAGTACCTAAAGCAGACACCGTGGGGATGGCAAATCGATCCCCAGGGTCTGCGGGTGGCCCTAAACACCCTCTGGGACCGTTACCGGGTACCATTGTTTGTCGTGGAAAACGGCATGGGCACCTATGATAAGTTTAGTGATGATGGCAAAATTCATGATTCATACCGGGTCGACTACCTGCGGGCCCACATCGAACAGATGAAGGAGGCCGTTAAGGATGGGGTTGACCTGATGGGCTACCTGACCTGGGCACCAATTGATCTAGTTTCCTTCTCCACCTCCCAGATGAGCAAGCGGTACGGCTTCGTCTATGTTGACTTGGACGACAATGGCCAGGGGACCCTGAAGCGGACGCCGAAGGATTCATTCTACTGGTATAAGAAGGTTATTGCCACTAATGGTGAAGACCTCAAATAGTAAAGGATAAGAAAAGATAAATCGACCGCTAGTATTCGGCAAGCCCGGGTACTAGCGGTCGATTTGTGTATATAATTCCTGGAAGGGATAGGTATAAAAAAGCACCGCCATTCATAAGAATGCAGGTGCTTTACTTATTATCGAATTGAATTTAGTTATTAGCCTTTTGCCGCTTAGCAGCTTGGTCACGCAGCCATTGTTCGATACTTTCCAGGGACTTACCTTGGGTTTCGAAGACCTTGGAGTGGACGAACCAGATGGCCAACAGGCAGAAGACACCGTAACCGATGAACAGGGTCCCCTTACCAAAGGCACTTAATAGTGGTGGGAAGGTTAGGGAAACGATCATGTTAGCAGTCCAGTTAACACCGGCGGAGAAGGAATTACCTAAACCACGGATGTTCAGTGGGAACATTTCACCAATCATTGTCCACATGATTGGGCCCCAAGTACCAGAGAATGATGCGATGTAAACAACCATTGAAAGAACGGCAACGTCAGCAGCAAACTTGGACTCGGAGGAGTGCATCAGTCCCCAGCACATGATGAACAGGGTGATGGCCATTAACCAACCACCGACGATTAGCATCTTACGACGGCTGACCCGGTTCATTAACCAGATACCGATAACCGTAACGATAACGTTGAAGATCCCAATCCAGATGTGAGAGAGGAGAGCAAAGTGAACACCAAAACCAGCGTCAGTGAAGATAGTTGGCGCGTAGTAAAGCACGGTGTTACAACCCATGACTTGTTGGAAGATTGCCAGACCAACGGCAGCGACAAGTGCTGGGTGAACGATTGGGCCGAATAATTCGTTCCAACCACCAGACTTAATAGCAGCCTGCTTTTTAATGTCTTCGATATCACCATTAACAACTTGTTCGTCATTGCTGTTCATGGCCATCAGGACTTCACGAGCAACGCTTTCCTTATCGTTACGAACCAGGTAACGTGGTGATTCTGGCAGGATAATAGCACCGCAGAACAGGATAGCAGCTGGAATGGCGGCAAAACCGAGCATCCAACGCCAACCAGTGTAGAGACCTTGCAGCCAGAAGTTAAGCAGGTAAGCTAGCAGCAAACCTGTCATAACCATCAGCTGGAAAAGTCCAGACATCATCCCACGCTTAGCAACAGGTGCTAATTCGGCAAGGTAGGTTGGGATCAAGGCAGAGGCAGCACCAACGGCTAACCCTAAGATGATCCGGGTGATGATCAATGTCCAGAATTCCGGAGCTAATCCAGAACCGAGGGCCCCGATGAAGAATAGGATTGAAGTGAACATCAATAGCTTCCGCCGACCGTAGCGGTCAGAGAAAGGTCCAATTGTGATGGCACCGAGGATGGCACCAAGCAAGACGGCGGATACGACACAACCCTGTTGCCAGGAATTCAATGATAATTGCTTTTCGATAAAGAGGATGGCACCAGAAATTGAACCGGTATCGTAACCAAATAAGAGACCACCAAGGGCGGCGAAGAAGTATATCCACCCGGCAGAAAGTTTATGTTTCATAATTTTGATCTCCTTATATATCAAAACCAAATTAATAGACAGAAACAAGTTAGTTGTTTATGTGTATGTTGGTTGCGATAACCAACCAACATCATAACAATAACATAATACCCTTAAAAAGAAAACCCTTTCATGATATATTAATAAACAAATCACAATCATAAAAAGGTAAATATATAATTGCGTTTCAGTCACAAAATGACAAATTAAGGTTACGAATAGAACTAACGAACGGGTAATTTAAATTGGATAATAGGAATGTAAGAGCTTTCAAGAAAATAGAGGTGACAGCGATGCAGAAATTTGTTTCGATTCCCACAATCGAGTCTGGCCTGTATATGTTTGGCGGTCATATGCATACTGTCAATGGTTCCTGGTCGTTTTTTGAGCAACGCCACCAGGTCTTTGAGCTGATGGTCGTGACTGATGGACACCAGATTACCGAGTTTCGTGACCAGGCCGCTGTTAATATGGGGCCGGGGGACGCCCTGATCATTTCTCCGGGGACTTACCATACCAACCGCAACGCCAGTGCCACGGCCAAGATGACGTACATGTGCCTGCACTTTGACTTTGAAGATACACAGATTCGTTCCCGGATGATTGGCCTGATTGCAAATAAACTCTTTAAGGTGGAGACCCCGTTTGCCCAGTTGTCGAATACTACTCTTAATAAGATTGTCGACCTTAGTCGGGATCGTGAGCACCAGAATGAATTCGACACCCAGGTTAACATTGAAATTGTTCTTCTTAAGTACCTCCGTGATTTAAATCAGCTGATGGGGGATGTCGATTACCGCCATGACATGCCTTATAGTAATAAGGAAGCCAAGATTGGTCGGGATATCGTGATGGCAATCGAGAACCGGGTCAACAATGATGACCGCAGCCCATCCTTTAATTTCAGCGACATCTGTAAGGAACTCGCCATTAGTAGTGGTTATGGCCACCGGGTGTTTAAAAAGGTGTACGGAATCACCCCGCTGCACTTCATTGACCGGGAGAAATACAAGAAGGCCCAGCGACTTTTGGAGTATTCAGGGAATTCGATTGAGGAGATTGCTTACATGGTGGGGGCCGCCAATATCTCCATCTTTAGTAAGCAGTTCAAGAAGTGGTCGGGCTATTCACCAAGCGAGTACCGGAAGCAGGTTAGTCATAAGCGCTCGGTCCGTTCCAAGAACAATGTCGGCTACTTCGAATAGAATTTAACAAGAATCAGCCCACATAATAGATCATAATTTGACAAATTTCTGTCAGGTTATGGTCTATTTTTATATTGTGAAACCGCATACAATAAAAAGCGTTGATGAAGTAGTTACTTCGTTCACACAACTAACTTACTTTTATGCTCTGTATTTATTATTTGTATTGTTTATTTTTAAGTAAGGGATGATTTTAATGGAAAAAGCACCTGCTGGAAAAGTAGATGAGTTCGCGAAATTATCATGGCGTGAACGTATTTGTTACGGTGCCGGGGACTTAGCACAAAACTTAATCTTCGGAACCATCGGATCGATGTTACTATTCTATTTGACAACGGTTTTTGGTATTTCTGCCGCTGCCGGGGCAACCATCTTCTTGATTGTCCGTTGGGTCAACGTTTTCTGGGACCCATGGGTAGGGACCGTTGTTGATAAGAGTCACTTCAAGCATGGTGGAAAGTACCGGCCATTTTTGATTTACTTTGGTATTCCACTGACAATCTGCTGTGCCTTAGTGTTCTTGCCAATTCAAGCTGTCCGGGGCAACGTTATTTACGCTTTCGTATCATACCTGGCAACGGCCTTGATTTACTCATTCGTTAACATTCCATACGGTTCTTTGAACGCATCATTGACCCGTGATAACGATGAAGTTTCTACTCTGACGACTGTCCGGATGACCGAAGCCAACATTGGTAACCTGCTGGTTTACACGTTCTTACCACTGTTCGTTCAATTGGCATCACCAGACAAGCAGTTGAAGGGGATCGGTCTGTTTGGCATCAAACTGAACTTAGGTAACTACGCTTCGCCACACGCTGCTGGTGCTTACTTCAAGGTCATGATTATCTACATGATCATTGGTTTCATTATGTTGCTCTGCACTTACTTCGGTGTTAAGGAACGGGTTCTGCCAACCGCCAAGGAAACCGCTTCTGTTAAGTTCTCTGACCTTTGGAACGAATTAATTGACAATAAGCCACTGCAAATCCTAGGCTGGTTCTTCCTGATTGGCTTTACCTTCATGTTCTTTGGAAACACCGTATGGCCGTTCTTCGTTCAATACAACATTGGTCACTCCGAATGGATGGCTTCAATTAACCTGATTGGTTCCATTCCAGGAATCTTCTTGGTATTCTTATGGCCAATCATCCGGAAGAAGATTGGTAAGAAGGGCTTCTTCTACCTCTTCTTAATTCTCTTCATCATCGGTCAACTGATTTTGTGGGTATGGTCATTCCCTGCCTTCAAGAACAGCATTGCCCTTGGTTATATCGGTCGTTTCATCATGCAATGGGGGATTACTGCTGCCACTGGTTACATGTGGTCCCTGGTTCCAGAAGTTATTTCCTACGGTGAATGGCACTCCAAGAAGCGGGTTGCCGGGATCATCAACTCCATCATGGGTCTGTTCTTCAAGATTGGGCTGGCCCTTGGGGGAATCATTCCGGGTTACATTAACGCCTTCTGCCACTTCAATGGTAATAACGCCACCCAACCAAAGTCTGCTTTGACTGGTATTTCGGTTTCCATGATTTGGATTCCAATTATCCTGGCCATTGTCGCAATGTGGATCATGAGCAAGTACCCACTGAGTGACCCAGAAGTTGACAAGATTAACCACGAAATTGAAGACAAGCGGAAGCAACAAGAAGATAAGTAGTTTTTGATGATAATATAGGAAGGAAGATTTCCATGAATATTTACGTTGACATCAACGTGCCGTTTTCGGGGGAAGGTTCAAAAGACTATCCTTTCCGTTCAATTCAAGCCGCTGCCGACATTGCCCAGCCGGGGGACACAGTCTTAGTTGCTCCCGGGACTTACCGGGAAAATGTTGACCCTAAGCATGCCGGAACTAAGGATGCCCGGATTACTTACAAGTCAACTGTTCCATTGGGTGCCGTTATTACTGGTGCCGAAAAGGTGGATAACTGGGAAAACGTTGCCGACGACGTTTGGAAGGTTGCTGTTCCTAACAGCATATTTGGGGACTATAATCCTTACACTACCCGGGTTGCTGGGGACTGGTTCGATGCGCGGATCGTTGCCCACACCGGTGAAGTTTACCTGAATGATGTGGCTTTATACGAAGTTAATAGCTTGGATGAGGTTAAGAAACCGGTCAAGAACGAAAAGTCATGGTACCCAGAGCGGACCCTGTACACCTGGTATGCTGAACAGGACGAAGAAGCCGATACGACCGTCATCTATGCCAATTTCCAGGGTAAGGACCCTAACAAGGAAAACGTTGAAATCAACGTCCGGGAAAACTGCTTCTATCCCCAACAAGAGGGAATCGGCTACATTACCTTAGCTGGCTTTGGGGTAACGAAAGCAGCTACCCAGTGGGCACCGCCGACAGCTTACCAGGAAGGGATGATCGGTCCCCACTGGTCCAAGGGCTGGATCATTGAAGACTGTGATGTTTCCCACTCCAAGTGTTCAGGAATTTCTTTAGGGAAGTACTTACAACCAAATAACAATAATAAGTGGTCTAAGTGGAAGTACAAGGATGGTACCCAAACTGAACGGGACGCCATTTGCCAAGCTTCCTACGAAGGCTGGGACAAGGAGCACGTGGGTTCCCACATCATCCGGCGTAACCACATTCACGACTGTGGTCAAACCGGGATTGTTGGGCACTTGGGTGGTGTCTTCTCCACAATTGAAGATAACGATATCCATGACATTAACGTCCGGCAAAACCTGGCGGGGGCCGAAATCGGTGGAATCAAGATGCACGCTGCCATTGACGTTACCTACCGGCACAACCACATCCACCACTGTACACGGGGGCTATGGCTAGACTGGCAAGCACAGGGGACCCGGGTTACCCAGAATATCTTTGACCACAACAGCCTGCCAAATGACTTCAAGACCACTAAGGATAACCTCAGTGACCTGTTGAGCGGACTGGGTGAAGATATCTGGATTGAAGTATCCTTTGGCCCAACGCTGATTGATAACAACCTCTTCTTATCCGACCGTTCGATTCGTTTTGCTGCCCAAGGGGTTGCTTTTGTCCACAACCTGATTGCTGGTAGCTTTACCGCTACTGGTCGGGGGACCGACAACAACTCAGTCAACCTGCCATCGAACCGGTTCACTCCATACCATGAAATTCACGGTACGAAGGTAATGGGCTTCATGACGATTCAACACGGGGATAACAAGTTCTACAACAATATCTTTGTTCAACAACACCTGCGTCCTGAAATGCAGAAGATTGCTGACGCAATGAAGGACAAGCCAGATGACTGGGACGACTACAACTTTGAAGTCGGGACCAAGCCATTCACCGACTACCCAACCTTCGAAGAATGGGACAAGCAGTTTGATGGTTACTGTGGTATTTACGCACCAAACAGTGACCACTACTACAACCACCTGCCAGTTTGGGCTGCCGGCAATGTTTACCTGAATGGTGCCCAAGCTACGGCGAAGGAAAAGGACCCTTACGTTGACAGTAAGGACCAGGTTGAATTGGCCCTTGAAAAACGGGAGGACGGCCTGTACCTGAAGACCAACCTTTACGACTTTGTTCCTGAAAAGACCGACAGCGTAATCTCCACCAAGAAGATTGCGATGGCCTTTGAACCGGAAGAAAAGTACGAAAACCCAGATGGCACGCCAATTACCTTTAACCACGACTTCTTCGGTAACCACCGCGATGGTGTCAAGGTAACCGCGGGACCATTTGCAAGTGAAAAGGGAGTTAACAATAAGCTATTCTAATTTATGAATAGGAAAAGCCACCGAGCGTGAAAACGCCCAGTGGCTTTTTTCGTGATTTAAATGTTTAACCAATTCCTCGCGACCACTGGAACTGCAGGTTGACCTCCGCCAGGTCGATTACCTTCCTAATCATGAGGGCACCGGCACCAAGGAGGGAGACGTACTTGGAACCGCTGATTGAAGTGATTGGCACTTGCACCTTTCGCTTTTCTGCGGCGACCTTGATTTGTCCTGTCAGGCCGGGGATGTTCTCGGTTAGTGGGGAGTTGATGAAGAGCCTTTCGGGACCATACAGCATCTGGAGGTTGAAGAGGGTTTGGGCAACGATATCGGCAAAACCATCAAGCACCTGCTGGACCACTGCGGTCGGTTCGGTACATGCCTGGTAAAATTCTTCTAATGAAGAAAGCCGGTGCCCAATTGTTTGGCTGACCCGGTTGACCAGGTCATCGACGGAGATGTAGTCGCCGACCTCCTGGAGTTTTCCACGGCTGTTGGGGATGATGACACTGCCGAGTTCGCCGACCATCCCCCGAAAGCCACTGAACAACTTGTGGTTTGCGATGACCCCAATCCCGGGCCCCCGGTGGATACTTAAAACAACCAGGTTGGCGAGACTATCCTGATTGGCGTAGTCCCGCTCATAAATAGCCGCCAGGTTGGCTTCGTTCCCGATCATCACGGGAACCTGGTAACGGTCGGCAAAGTATTGCTGGAGGTCGATCCCTTTGGTGGCATAGTAGGGAGAGTGGATGATCTTGTTCTGGTCGACGACGGCGTGAATTGAAAAGCTGATTCCTAACAGACCGTGCTCGGTATCATTATTTTTGGCTGCCGTAGCGAGTTCACGGTTGATCAGGTCCATTACTTGAAGAATATCATGATTTTGCGCAGGGAAACGTTGGAAGGAGATTTCCTGACCATCGGCGTAGAGAAACATCACAAATAATGAATCATAAGTTATGTTGAAGCAGGCGACATAACCAAAGTGACTATTAATGGTAAAGAGCTCCGGCTTCCGGCCTCCACCTTCAGTTGAATTTCCCCGGCCGAGGTGGGCAACGTAGCCTTGCTGGTCGAGTTCCGCAAAGATTGATGAAATGGTCGACTTATGCAGTCCCGTATTACGGGCGATGTCCGCTCGTGAAATGGCAGCATTGTTAAAGAGCTGCTGTTTAACGCGTTTGATGTTATTTAGTCGGGTAAGGTCCCGCTCCATAGAAAAAACTCCCTATAATTTAATTGATAAAGCTAATGTTTATTTTATATCTGTTCAGGCCCACGAGACAAGGAATTTCTCCCGCAGGACGACCCTAAATTTGGCCCAAAGAAAAATTTCTTTTGAGAAAGGGTTTACAAAGTCGGGTGCGGAGTGTATATTAAGAATTGTAAGTTAGTTGTTTATACAAACTAAATATTTCAGGAGGCTATCGATATGGCTGATTTATGGAAAAATATTGGCGACATTAAGTACGAAGGACCACACAAGAGTGTTAAGTCCGGTTTGTTCTATCAATACTACAACCCAGATGAAGTAATCCTGGGCAAGAAGATGAAGGATTGGCTGCGGTTTGCCGTTGCCTACTGGCACACATTTGACCAACGTCTGGTCGACCCATTTGGTGATGGTACTGCAATGCGTCCTTACGACAAGTACACTGACCCAATGGACCAAGCCTTAGCTAAGGTTGACTACGCATTTGAATTCTACAAGAAGTTAGGTGTTAACTTCCTTTGCTTCCACGACCGTGACCTTGCTCCAGAAGGTGATACCCTTCGTGAAACCAACAAGAACTTGGACAAGATCGTTGACAAGATTGTTGAATATCAAAAGTCCACTGGCATGAAGGTCCTTTGGAACACTTCTAACCTCTTCACTAACCCACGGTTCCTTGAAGGTGCTGGTACTGCTCCATCCGCTAAGATTTACGCTTACGCTTGTGCCCAACTGAAGCACAGCCTGGAAATCGGTAAGCGGGTTGGCTCCGAAAACTATGTCTTCTGGGGTGGCCGTGAAGGTTACGAATCACTTTGGAACACTGAAATGAAGCGTGAACAATCACACATCGCTAAGTTCTTCCACATGGCTAAGGACTACGCTAACGAAATCGGCTTCGATGCCCAAATGCTTCTTGAACCAAAGCCAAAGGAACCAACTACTCACCAATACGACTTTGATGCTGCTACAACCATCAACTTCATGCGTGAATACGGCCTGGACAAGGACTTCAAGCTTAACCTTGAAGGTAACCACGCTAACTTGGCTGGTCACACTTACCAACACGAAATTCGGGTTGCTCGTGAAGCTGGCCTGCTTGGTTCTCTTGACGCTAACCAAGGTGACAAGCTGATTGGTTGGGACATTGATGAATACCCATCCAACCTGTACGAAACTACTGCTGCTATGTGGGAAGTTATCGAAAACGGTAGCATTGGACCTCGTGGTGGTCTGAACTTCGATGCTAAGCCACGGCGGACTTCATTCAAGCCAGAAGACCTGTTCTACGGTCACATTGTTGGTATGGATAGCTTTGCTGCTGGTCTACGGGTTGCCGCTGCAATGAAGGAAGACGGCTTCTTAGATGACATTCTGAAGAAGCGTTACGCTAGCTGGGACGAAGGTCTTGGTAAGCGGATCGAAGAAGGCAAGGAAGACTTCAAGAGCATCGAAAAGACCGTTATCGATACTCCACAATCTGAACTCCGTGCTGCAACTCAATCTGACCACCTTGAAGAAATCAAGGATACTATCAACCACTACATGATTGAAACACTTGCTAAATAATGATTCCCTCTTTTGAACTCAAGTAATTGAGGCTCAAATACTAATAACAGCAACTACCTATCAATTAATCTAAAAATTTCCGTGTAGATCATTATTTATCTGTAGTGTCTTATAATAAAAGGGCCGAGGCAATCAACTTTGCCCCGACCCTTTTGTCATTGAAAGGAATGAAATGAAATGAACGAATACGTAATCGGTGTTGACCTCGGGACTAGTGCGGTCAAGGTTTCCGCAATGGACCCGGAAGGCCAAATTGCCGCCCAGGAAAGCTATGGCTATGAACTCCACCAACCACACCCGGGTTACAGTGAACAGGATCCGCGAGACTGGCTCTACGGAACGACCATTGCCATTGACCGCCTGATCCTCCGGGATGGCCTAAAGGCAGAGGAAATCAAGGGGATTTCCTTCTCCGGACAAATGCACGGCCTGGTATTACTGGATGAGAATGGCCAGGTCCTTCGTCCGGCAATGCTGTGGAACGACACCCGGACCACCAAGCAGTGTGAAGAAATTAAGGAAAAGCTCGGTGATAAGTTTATCGACATCACCGGTAACCGGGCCCTGGAAGGGTTCACCTTACCTAAACTGTTGTGGGTCAAGGAAAACCAGCCGGAGATTTGGGCCAAGGCCAAGAGCTTCCTCTTACCTAAGGACTACGTGCGCTTCATTATGACTGGCAAACAAGCAATTGATTATTCTGACGCAACCGGGACCGTCCTCTACGACATTAAGAAGGGGACCTGGAGCAAGGAAATTTGTGAGGTCTTTGATATCCCGATGTCAATGTGCCCACCATTGATGCGGTCAATTGATGAAGCCGGAACGGTAACGGACTACTACTCGATGTTCTCTGGCCTGAAGAAGTCCACCCGTGTCTTTGGTGGTGGTGGTGACAACGCCTGTGGGGCGGTTGGTGCCGGTATCCTCCAACCAAACATGGTGATGTCCAGTATCGGGACCTCAGGGGTTGTCTTGAAATACGAACCAGACGCTAACGTTAACTACCACGGGGCCCTCCAGTATGAATGCCACGCTATTCCTGATACTTACTACTCCATGGGGGTTACCCTGGCGGCAGGACACTCGCTAAACTGGTTCAAACACACCTTCGCTGCTGACGAGGACTTTACCGCAATGGTTAACAAGGCTGCTGAACGGCCATTGGGCGCTAATGGCCTTCTCTTCACCCCATACGTCGTTGGTGAACGGACCCCGTATGCCGACGCGGATATTCGGGGAAGCTTCATCGGTGTTGACAGCATGCAGAACAAGTATGACTTTGTCCGGGCGGTTATTGAAGGAATTACCTTCAGTTTCCGTGACATTCTCAACATTTATGACCAACACGGCCAGGCCTTCGACACCGTCGTTGCCATCGGTGGGGGTGCCAAGAGTGACTTCTGGCTCCAACTCCAGGCCAATGTCTTCAACAAGAAAGTCGTTTCTCTGACTAACGAGCAGGGACCAGGCCTTGGTGCTGCCATGCTGGCTGCTGTTGGCCTTGGCTGGTACGACTCCCTGCAGGACTGCGCAAAGAAGTTTGTTCACTTCGGCAAGACCTACGAACCACAAGCTGATGCCGTTGCCAAGTACAACGACCTCTACAAGGTTTACCACCAAGTTTATGACCAGACTAAGGGCCTCAGCCACCAGCTGATGAAGCTCCGGAATAACTGGGATTAATTGTAAAAGAAGCTGGGAAAAAAGCTTCAGAGTGCTCCGTATGGCTAGTATAGGACGATT
>CADFHB010000013.1 GCA_902834055.1 Lactobacillaceae bacterium
TCTTTTCAGCTTATAGCCGATGTGCAAACCACCCGTTTGACGGGTGGTTATGATTTCGTTGTCTGCCAGAATGGGTACTGGGTAACGTCCGTACGGAGATCGACAAAGCGGTTACCCAATGGCTCACCATCACTTTGTTCAAACTCAAGGGAGGTAGTTGTGTAGTGGAATTGGGGCCCTGTTAAGTGGTCGGCAAAACGGGAATTTGGCAGCTTCCCTCGGGAAAACTGGATCAGTTGCCAAAAGGTGATTGGCCAGCCCTTTTGTTCCGCCACAAGCAGGTCTAATTGAGGTTGACTAAGACTACTTGTGGGCGCAACCTTGACGCCACCGCCAATGAAGGGATGGTTGACAAGCAGGACGATGTACGCCCGGGGATAAAAATTCCGTGAGCTTCCTTGTTGGACCATTAGCTGGAAGGGCTGCTGGTCATAAACGACCCCTAAGGCCTGACGAAGGTAGCCGGAGTGCCAAAGATGAAAGGCGGTAGACTGCTTTCTGGCGCTTTTCCCATTAACCCGACTAACGATTGCGGCATCAAAACCAACGCCGATGTTATTTAGAAAATAGCCTTCTTCATTTTTGATTGCCTCATGGTAGTGGCCAATATTGACATTGGTTACCGTTGTGGTATTAAGAATTTGCTGGAGGGCATCCAGCGGCTTTAATGGTACCCCAAAAGCACGGGCAAAGTCATTATTAATACCCGCCGGAATAAAGGCCAGGGGGAGGGGACTAGTGTGGAGACGGTGACTCTCCTTAATAAGGCCGTTTAAGACTTGGTGAAGGGTCCCATCACCGCCAATTACCATGACAATATCCTTTTTGCGCCTTTGGACGAGACGGGTTGCAAAATATTCAGCGCTTGAGCGGTCCTTGGTTGTGTGGATGTCAAAGCTAGCCTGCGCTTGGATTAATTGGGGCTCAATTAATTGCCATTCTTTTTGCGCTTTACCGTTACCGGCAGTTGGGTTAAGGATGATTGAGTAATGCATAGTGATCTTCCTTCTTGATCTTAATAACTATATAACCGGATAAGAAGTTAATTAATCTTCAAAATAAGTTGGGCTCTTCATGAATGCAATAGGGCCCAGCGTTCGGTTCATCCGAATGTTGGACCCCATTGGTATTCAGCATCATATGTATGTGGGGACACCCGTGGACCCCTGACCTGAAATTTAGAAACTCGTCATTTTGAAGTTTGGATTTTGCTTTTCGTACGCAAGAGCCTTTTCATCAAGTTGTTCGACATACTCGATACTGTAGTCGGTGTTATGTTCAACCATTAAAAGGGCCTCTGGTTCGGAGTCAGCTTCGATATAAAGTGACTTGGTGTTTTCACGAACGGGGCGCTTGGTACTATCTGGTTGATAATATACTTTAAAGATCATTCTACTAAAAACTCCTTAAAAGATGTTATTTTCAGTGTTTTACCTTATCCATTTTAGCACATCTAAGTTTAGCTGTCCTCAGAATTGGCAACATGGTATGATTAATTTAACAAAGAGGCTTATGGGGGTTACGAGATGAAGACAATTATAATTTGCTTAATCGCTGTTGTGGTGGTGGCGTGCTTGTACACCGTTGTTCACCGTATCTTGATTAACCGGGCAACAATTATTTTACGACGTCAAGCGCAGGAAACAACCGACGCTGCGGTTAATGACAGTTTACAGACATTATTAGGGTGGAATCGTTCTCTAAATTCACAACTCGTTGCCGATGTTTGGGGAAAAGGCGTCTTAGCCTTTGAATATCACTTTGATGGGGACGAAAAACGGGACGCTACGCTGACGCCCCAGAGCCTTAATGAACAGTTAGCTAAATACGCTAACGACCACCAGTTAACGGCGGTTAACACAAAGTTTAGTGTGTTTAAGGTTACGGACTGGTGGCAATATGAAGGCGTCCTCCATATTGATGTCGCGTATATTTTAAATGAAGCCACGGCGGAATATGTCGCTGACCTAAAGAAACTCAAGCAACACAGTAAATAGAAGAAGCGACTTTTGGTACCCATGATAGCGGGTGCCAAAAGTCGCTTTTAATATTTTAGCTGATCATCACTGTATCAGCAGGGGCCTCAAATGGGGCTTGTTTATTAATGTGGTCGTAGAATAAGACGCCGTGGAGGTGGTCAATTTCGTGCTGGCAAACAATTGCCGGATAATTCTTTAACCGAACCTGGTGTTTCTTGCCGTCCGTATCCTGGTAGCGGAGGGTGATCCGATCGTGACGTGGTACGTATCCGGGCACGTCCTTATCAACGGAGAGGCAACCTTCACCTTCAGTCAACGCCCCATACTGCACAGATTCACTAACAATTACCGGGTTAATAATAACATCCTTAAATTCTGGTTGACCATCCTTTTCCAATGGTGGGACTAAAACAGCCGCCATTTGTTTAGAAACCCCGACCTGTGGTGCGGCTAAGCCAACACCAGCCCGCAACTTATATTTTTCACAAAGTTTGGGATCCTGGCTGACTTCCAAATATTCCATCATCTTTTTGGCCAACTGCTGGTCTTCCTCAGAGAGGGGGAATTCAACCTTAGCGGCCCGCTTTCTTAATACCGGGTCGCCGTCACGAACAATATCCTTCATTAAATACACTTTTTCCGCCTCCATTAATAGTTATCAATACTAGTCTATCATAATGCCTATCGATGACAACGCCCAAAATTAGTCTCATTATTATACAAAACTATTAAGTTAGCGTTTTCACATGCGCAACTTATAGTCAAAACATAATAAAAAAGTATATGAAAGCGCTTGTATTATGTCCAGAATTAGGTATACTAGAAACTGTAAGTAGGCAATCGCTTATATATGATGTTAATTGGATTTGGAAAGGGATGTTTATAATGGCCGAAGCCAAAGCTGTAGACTTTGCTAAGATTAAAGCCGAAGAAGGCGCTGCATTTGCAAAGCCCGTTCAAATTCTTGATAACGATGGTAAAGTCGTTAACAAGGATTTAATGGCTAATTTTACTGATGACCAATTAGTCGACCTGATGAAGAAGATGGTATGGGAACGTGCACTTCACGAACAAACCATGTCATTCTCACAACAAGGTCGTTTAGGATTCTATGCTCCTACCTGGGGTGAAGAAGCATCCGAAATGGGGACCGCTTCTGCATTTAAGAAGCAAGACTTCATGTTCCCAGCATACCGTGACTTACCACAACTGATTCAACACGGTGCTACTGTTGCTCAAATGTACTTATGGTCAAAGGGTCACGTTAAGGGTAACCTGTTCGACGCTCGTGCTCTTCGTCCACAAATTATCATTGGTGCACAAATGGTTGAAATGGCCGGTGCTGCTTTAGGTATCAAGAAGAACAAGGAAAAGGATACCGTTGCATATGCATACACCGGTGAAGGTGGAAGTTCACAAGGTGACACCTACGAAGGGATGAACTTTGCTGGTGCCTTCCAATCACCTGCTGTCTTCATTATTCAAAACAACGGCTGGGCTATTTCTTACCCACGTAAGAAGCAAACTCATGCGCAAACAATTGCCCAAAAGGGTGTTGCTGCTGGTATCCCAGCTGTCCAAGTTGATGGGATGGATGTTCTGGCATGTTACGAAGTTGCCAAGGAAGCTCGTGAATTCGCTGCTGCTGGTAACGGTCCAGTTCTGATTGAAACCTTGACTTACCGGTTCGGTGCCCACAGTTCCGCTGGTGATGATCCTAGTCGTTACCGGACTAAGGAAGAAGAAAAACCATGGTTCGACAAGGACCCACTGATTCGTCTCCGCAAGTACTTGACTGAAAAGGGTCTCTGGTCTGAAGACGAAGAAAAGAAGTACGCTGATGAATGCAAAGACGACTTCAAGAAGGCCATGAAGGAAGCAGACGCTGTTGAACCTGAAAAGGTTACGGATATGCTGAAGCGGACCTTTGAAGTACCAACCCCTGATATTAAAGAACAAATTAAGAAGTACGAAGCAAAGGAGTCGAAGTAATCATGGCTAAAAAGACTTATATCAAAGCTATTACTGAAGGTATTGACATTGCTTTAGCTGAAGATCCTAAGACCCTCGTTTTCGGTGAAGATGTTGGTAAAAACGGTGGGGTCTTCCGTGCTACTAACGGTTTACAAAAGAAGTATGGTGCTGACCGGGTATTCAGTACACCACTGGCTGAATCTGGTATCCTCGGGATGTCAATTGGTTTAGCTGTTACCGGCTGGCGTCCAGTTCCTGAAATCCAATTCTCTGGTTTCATCTTTGAAGCCTTAGACTCAATTGTTGCCCAAATGTCACGGATTCGTTTCCAATACAATGGTACTAAGAACGCGCCAATTACTATCCGGACTCCATACGGTGGTGGTACTCACACCGCTGAACTGCACGGGGACGACTTTGAAAACTTCTTCGTTGGTGTACCAGGACTGCGGGTTGTTACCCCAAGTTCTGCCTACGATGCTAAGGGTCTGATCATTTCTGCCATCGAAAACAACGACCCAGTTGTCTTCCTTGAAAACCTGCGTCTCTACCGTTCAGTTAAGGGTGAAGTTCCTGACGACAAGTACACTGTTCCGTTGGACAAGGCTAACGTCGTTCAAGAAGGTAAGGATGTTACCATCATCGCTTACGGTGGTGAAGTATCCGAAGCCCAAAAGGCTGCTAAGAAGTTAGCTAAGGACAATATTTCTGCTGAAATTATTGACCTTCGTTCACTTTACCCACTTGACACTGACACTATCTTTGAATCCGTCAAGAAGACGCACCATGTTGTCATTGTTCAAGAATCTCAGAAGCAGGCTGGTGTTGGTGCACAAGTTGCTTCTGCCATTTCTGAAGGTGCAATTATGTACCTTGACGCACCAGTTAGCCGGGTAGCTGCACCAAACTCTGTTTACCCATTCCCACAAGCAGAAAATGTTTGGCTCCCAACTGCTAACGACATTGAAGAAGCTGCGCGCGAGACAGTTAATTATTAATCATAGCTAGATTGCTATTGGTTATGAAAGGAAGTTAATTCGATATGGCATACAAATTTAGATTACCAGAAATGGGTGAAGGTCTGACCGAAGGGGATGTTGCTTCTTGGTTGGTAAAGGAAGGCGACCAAATTAAGGCCGACGACCCATTAATTGAAATTCAAACTGATAAGTCAACTACTCAATTGGTATCACCAGTTGACGGGACCGTTAAGACCCTTAACGTCAAGGAAGACGACCACGTTGAAAAGGGTGATGACCTGCTCTTAATTGATGATGGTAAGGACGGCGTAAGCACAAACGTTGAAGCCGAAGGTGGCGACGACGATGATGAAGACGAAGCTCCAGCAGAAGAGGAAGCACCGAAGGACGAAGCTCCTAAGGAAGATGCCGCTCCAGCTAAGGGTGGCGTAGCTCCACTGGCCGAACCTAACAAGCTTGTTATGGCAATGCCTTCTGTTCGTCAATATGCTCGTGACAAGGGCGTTGACATTTCACTTGTTCAACCAAGTGGCAAGCATGGTCAAGTTCTGAAAGAAGATATTGACAACTTCAATGGCGCTGCTGCCCCAGCTAATGGTGCTGCCTCAGCTGCCGCCGCTGCTCCAGCTAAGGCTGCTGGTAACACCATCAAGCCTTACAAGGGTGCTGGTGAAGACGCTGAAACCCGTGAACCACTTTCCAACATGCGGAAGATCATCGCTAAGAACATGCGGAAGTCCGTTGACATCAGTCCAATGATCACATTGCTGGACGATGTTGAAGTTTCCGCAATGATGGCTAACCGGAAGAAGTACAAGCCAGTTGCTGCTGATCAAGGTGTTCACTTGACATTCTTGCCATACGTTGTTAAGGCCCTGGTTGCCACAATGAAGAAGTTCCCTGAATTCAACTGCTCCATTGATGACAGCACGATGGAATTAGTTCAAAAGCACTACTACAACATTGGTATTGCTACGAACACTGACCACGGTCTGTATGTACCAAACATCAAGAAGGCTGACTCCAAGAGCATGATTGAAATTGCCAAGGAAATTGCTGACAATGCTCAAGCTGCTGAAGACAATAAGCTTTCACCAGATTCCATGGCCGGGACTTCAATGACTATTTCTAACATTGGTTCCATGCGTGGTAAGTGGTTCACCCCAATTATCAACCAACCAGAAGTTGCTATCTTAGGTATTGGTACGATTGCTACTGAACCAATTGTTAATGACAAGGGTGAAATTGTTGTTGGCCACATGATGAAGTTATCATTAACTGTTGATCACCGGCTGATTGATGGTGGCTTAGGTCAAAACGCAATGAACTACCTGAAGAAGCTGTTACACGACCCAGAATTGCTCGCTTTGGAGGCTTAATTTACTATGGCAGATGTTGAACAAAAGGATACAGTTATTGTTGGTGGAGGCCCAGGTGGTTATGTTGCCGCTATCCGGGCTTCGGAATTAGGTCAAAAGGTTACTTTAATCGAAAAGGGTGACCCAGGCCTAGGTGGTGTATGTCTGAACGTTGGGTGTGTCCCATCAAAGGCATTGATCGCTGCCGGACACCGTCTCCAAGAAGCAAAGGATTCCTCAACCTATGGTGTTTCTAAGACCGACGCTACAATCGACTTCAAGAAGACCCAGGAATGGAAGCAAAAGAAGGTTGTTGACCGGATGACCCGTGGGGTTAAGATGCTTCTCAAGAAGCACAAGGTAGAAATTATCGATGGTGAAGCCATCATGGATAATGATCACCAACTCCGGGTTATCAAGCCAGGTCCAAAGCAATTCATGGACAATGACGCCGGCCGGACCATTACTTGGAAGAACCTTATCTTAGCAACGGGTTCCCGTCCAGTTGAAATTCCAAACTTCAAGTTTGAAGGCCGGGTTATTGACTCTACTGGTGGCCTGAACCTGCCAGAAATCCCTAAAGAACTTGTTGTTATCGGTGGTGGTTACATCGGTTCCGAATTGGCTGGTGCATATGCTAACCTTGGTTCCCATGTTACGATTATCGAAGGCCTTCCTTCAATCCTGAACGGCTTTGACAAGGATATGGTTAAGGTTGTTGAAAAGAACATGAAGAAGAAGGGCATTGACATCATCACTGGTGCAATGGCTAAGAACTCAGAACAAGACGACAACAGTGTTACGGTTACTTACGAAGTTGATGGTAAGGAAAGCTCGATCAAGGCCGACTACTGCATGGTCTCCGTTGGTCGGAAGCCAAACACCGACAACTTCGGTCTTGACATGACCGGTGTCAAGCTTAATGACCACCACCAAGTTATCGTTGACCAACAAGGTCGGACAAACGTTGATGGTATCTGGGCAATTGGTGACATTGTTCCAGGTCCTGCCCTGGCTCACAAGGCCTTCTTTGAAGCAAAGACTGCCGCTGGTGCGATTGCCGGAAAGAACACTGCTAACGACTGGGTAGGAGTTCCTGCTGTCTGCTTCACTGATCCTGAAATGGCAGAAGTTGGTATGAATGTTGACCAAGCTAAGGACAAGGGAATTGAAGTTGCTACTGCACAATTCCCATTTGCCGGTAATGCCCGGGCCGTTTCCCTGGACGAACCAGATGGCTTCGTTCGTTTGATTTACACTAAGGACGAAAAGAACGTCGTTGGTGCCCAAATCGTTGGCCCTGGTGCTAGTGACATGGCTGGTGAATTGTCATTAATTGTTAACTGCGGAATGAATGTTGAAGACGTCGACTTAACTATTCACCCACACCCAACTCTTAATGAACCAATCCAAGAAGCTGCTGATATTGCGCTTGGTCTGCCAACCCACATTTAGCACTGAACGTTAATATAAGTGAACAAGGAGTTACGACTGCGGTTGTAACTCCTTGTTTTTTGGGTCTCGCCATCTTTTAGCAAGCAGGTTATAATATAGCCAGTTAGCGTTAAAGGGGAGAGGTAAATTCATGAAACAGCAAAGTTATTCATACCCACTTGATCCTGACTGGACGACGGATGAGATGGAGACAGTGATTGCTTTTTTACGGATAGTTGAGGATGCATATGAAATTGGCGCTCCCCGTAGCAAGGTCTTGGAAAAGTACCGTGCATTTAAAAAGGTCGTCAACAGCAAAGCGGGGGAAAAGCAACTGGGGCGGCAGTTCGCTAAGAATTCTGGCTATCAGCTCTATACTGTTGTGAAACTTGCTTCAACGAGTCAAAAGAAAATGATTAAGGTGGCTGATGATTAATGACTGAAGAGATCGACGCGGCCGTTATTAAGTTGATTCAAAATGTTAATGAAATGACCCTCAAGCGAATGAACGAGCCCTTTCATGTCGCAGAAAAGACCAATTACAATGACTTGGTAACCACTGTTGATAAGGAAAACGAACGTTTTATTGACCAGCAACTGAAAATAATTGATCCGGGCTGTCGGATCTTAAGTGAGGAAGGATTTGGCACTCATAATCTGACGAGCCTTAGCGGTCATGTTTGGATTGTGGATCCAATCGATGGGACGCTTAACTTTGTCCGCCAGCATGATAATTTTGGTATTATGTTAGCCCTGTATGTTGATGGTCAGCCGACTCTGGGATATATCATGGACTGTGTTAACCGCCGCCTGTACCATGGTGGCAGGGGACAGGGCGTCTACGTTAATGAAAAACGGGTTGCGCCCCCAGTTAATCTCGACCTTCACCATGGCCTGGTGGCAATTAGTAGTCCCTTAATCTTAAGCAATGTTCATCACCTACCAGCGGTTGCCCAAGCAGCCAGCGGCCTTCGGATGTACGGCAGTGCGGCTAAGGAAATGATTGGTGTCTTAAGCGGTGAGTTAGTAGCTTACATTTCACACTTACGGCCGTGGGATCTGGCCGCTGGACGTGTTTTGGCCGAAGAACTGGGCCTTGTCGTTAAATCAATTGACGGCACCACGCCAGATGTGCTATCATCTAACCTTGTATTGGTAGCTACAACACAAGCCAGTGAGGATATTGCAAAGATTACTGGTTAGCTGTTAAGCTGTGACTAAATTGTCACAGTTTTTTTGTGAAATCGAAGCTGGAAGAGTGTATACTTATCCAGGAATAATTGTTTAAATGAAAGGAAGAACCAAGCAATGAAAAGACGTGACGACATTCGTAACATTGCGATCATTGCCCACGTTGACCACGGTAAGACAACCCTGGTTAACGAAATGCTGAAGCAATCAGATACTTTACCAGAGCACTTCTCAATTGAAGATCGTGCGATGGATACTAACGCAATCGAACGTGAACGGGGTATCACTATCCTGTCTAAGAACACTGCTGTTAAGTACGGTAAGTACCAAATCAACATCCTGGATACCCCAGGACACGCCGATTTCGGTGGTGAAGTGGAACGGGTTATGAAGATGGTTGACGGTGTCCTCCTGGTTGTTGATGCCTTTGAAGGAACGATGCCACAAACCCGCTTCGTTTTAAAGAAAGCATTGGAACAACACTTAACCCCAATTGTTGTCATCAACAAGGTTGATCGTAAGGGTGCTCGTCCGGAAGAAGTAGTTGACGAAGTTCTGGACCTCTTTATTGAATTAGGGGCCGATGAAGACCAACTTGACTTCCCAGTTGTTTACACTTCTGCCATGAATGGGACTTCTAGTTACGATTCCGACATTTCTACACAGGAACACACTATGAAGCCGCTGTTTGATACAATTATCAAGACCATTCCGGCGCCAGTTGACAACTCTGATGAACCACTTCAATTCCAAGTTGCTATCCTTGACTACAACGACTTTGTTGGCCGGATCGGTATTGGCCGGGTATTCCGGGGAACCATTAAGGTTGGGGATAACGTTACCCTCTTGAAACTTGATGGTTCTAAGAAGAACTTCCGGGTTACTAAGCTGTTTGGGTTCTTCGGGCTTAAGCGACTGGAAATTAAGGAAGCAAAAGCTGGGGACTTAATTGCTGTTTCCGGGATGGAAGACATCAACGTTGGTGAAACGGTTGCTGATCCTGACCACCCAGAAGCACTG
The DNA here is from genome assembly GCA_902834055.1 of Lactobacillaceae bacterium. Next base: position 9,937 of record CADFHB010000013.1, read on the forward strand.
ACGCCACTGCGGATTGATCCACCGACACTGCGGATGACTTTCCGGACCAACGATTCACCATTTGCGGGCCGGGAAGGTAAGTTTGTGACTGCTCGTCAACTGGAAACTCGTCTGAAGCGTGAAATGCAGACCGATGTTTCCCTGAAGGTTGAAGACACGGATGATCCAGGTGCCTGGACGGTTTCTGGACGTGGTGAACTGCACCTTTCAATCCTGATTGAAACTTTGCGTCGTGAGGGTTACGAACTGTCTGTTTCACGGCCAGAAGTTATTTACCGTGAAGTTGATGGAACAATGTGCGAACCATTCGAAGAAGTCCAGATTGATACCCCTGATGAATACACCGGTGGTGTTATCGACAGCTTATCCAAGCGTAAGGGTGAAATGCAAAACATGGAACCCGGTGAAAATGGTCAGACGCGCCTGATCTTCCTCGCACCTTCACGGGGCTTGATTGGTTACTCCACTGAATTCATGACTCTTACCCGGGGATACGGAATCATGAGCCACACCTTTGAAAAGTACGCACCAGTTATCAAGAACTGGAACCCTGGTCGGCAAAAGGGAACGCTGGTTTCAATGAATGCCGGTAAGGCAACGACTTACGCAATGATGGGGATTGAAAGTCGTGGTCGTCTCCTGATTGACCCAGGTACGGAAGTTTACGAAGGGATGATCGTTGGTGAAAACAGCCGTGAAAACGACATTACTGTTAACATCACCAAGGGTAAGAACTTGACTAACGTTCGTGCAGCAGGTTCTGATGAAATGGCCCACATCAAGACACCAACTCACTTCTCCCTTGAAGAATCGCTTGAATTCTTGAACGAGGATGAATACTGTGAAGTAACTCCAGAAAACATTCGTCTACGGAAGAAGATTTTGAACACTAATGCACGTGAAAAGGAAGCAAAGCGCCGTCGTGCTGCTTCGCGGAAATAGTTACTGACTACGGAGGGAACTGGAAAGGACATTGGTCCTTAACCGGTTCCCTTTTTTCATCCGCGTAACCTTTTCTAAATTTAACATTAACGATTAATGTTATAATTAAATCTGTATTTTATTGGTTAAGGTAGGTGGCAGTTAATTAAAATGAGAAAATTACGGCTCCGGCGGCTTCCACTGAAGAGCGCATGGCAGGATATGCGCTACTGGGATTACTACTTACTTGTCCCGTTTTTAGTGCTTTGCTTGGCCGGAATAATCATGGTTTATTCTTCTAGTGCGGGCATCGAGATGCAAAACGGGGGAAGTCCGCAAAGCTACTTAGTAAAGCAGTCAATCTACGCCTTACTGGGAATGGGCTGTGTATTCTTCTTCGCTAACCTGTCGATGAAGCACTTACGAACACGGCGCTTTTTGCGGGATTCAACCTTCATAATGCTTTTCTTGCTGTTATTCGTCCTGGTTGTTGGCCGGGCAGTTAACGGGGCCAAGGGTTGGATTTCCCTGGGGCCAATTAATATTCAGCCAGCGGAATTTTGTAAGTTGTACTTAATCTTGTACCTGGCCGACCGGATGGCCAGGGCGCGGCAGAGTGGGTCCCACTTTCTGGACTCGGGTGCTGCCGCTGGTCCCCTCCTGTTTGCGTTCGCGTTTTTGATCCTGATCCTCGTTCAACCTGATACGGGGGGCTTCGCAATCAACTTCGCAATTATTGCGGTGATGTTGCTCGCCTGTGACTTCCGCTGGGGTTTCGGTATCGGCCTAATTGTTGGTGTGCCCACTGTTTGCTACTTCCTTTTGGAAAAAGCCATTGAGTCCGGACTCTTTCACGGTGGTTACCGGGCCCAACGATTCATTGCCTTTATGAACCCCTTTGGCAATGCCAGTGGCTCAGGGAGTCAACTGGTTAATTCCTATTACGCGATTAGTAACGGGGGAATTTTTGGTGTGGGCCTTGGTAATAGTATTCAAAAGATGGGTTACCTTCCCGAACCAAATACCGACTTTATCATGTCAATTGTGAGTGAGGAGTTGGGCCTGGTTGGGGTAACAGTCATTTTGGGTCTTTTACTATGTCTGATCTGTCGGATTATCCTGGTCGGTGTCCGGAGTAATTCACTATACCAAACCTTGATTTGTTATGGGACAGCGACTTTTATGATCATTGAAACGGCCTTTAACATTGGTGGTGTCTTGGGCCTTCTCCCAATCACCGGGGTTACTTTTCCCTTCATCAGTTACGGGGGATCTAGTATGCTGGTTTTGTCCAGTGCAGTGGGGATCATCATGAACATCAGTATCCAACAAAATAAGGGTCGCCTCCAAATGGGGAGACCGTTTGTGGCGAATGAAAGGGGTAATTATTAATGTTCAAATTAACCGCACGGCGCGCCCTAATTGTTTACATTAATGGTAACCGTGTTATTCGGACCCTCCGCCACTACGGAATGGTTCGTTATGTCTCGCGGCGGATGCACTATGTTGTACTGTATGTTGACCAGGACCAAGTAACAGCTGTTACAGACAGGCTAAAGAAACTGCGGGCAGTACGCAGGGTCGAGCAGTCCTACCGGCCAGACCTTGACCCCACCCTTACCGATTTGGAAATGACGGGAATATACAAATTGCATGATGAGGATGATAAAACATGAGAGTAGTTGCAGGAAAATTTGGTGGTCGCCGGCTTAGTGCGGTCCCGGGGATGGCGACCCGGCCGACCACTGACAAAGTCAAGGAAGCCCTGTTTAACATTATTGGCCCCTACTTTGACGGTGGACAGAGCCTGGACCTATTTGGCGGGAGTGGAGGTCTGAGTATTGAGGCCGTTTCCCGGGGAATCGATATGGCGGTATTGGTTGACCGCCAATACCAAGCCATTAAGACAATTAAGAAAAACATTGCGACCACCAAACATCCAGACCAATTCCAAGTCTATAAGATGGACGCCCACAAGGCTCTTAAGCTCTTGGGTAAGAAAGGGCAGGCTTTTAACCTGGTCTTTCTTGATCCCCCATACGCCAAGCAGCAAATCGTTAAGGACATGTCATTGATGGCGGAAAACGACCTGTTGGCAAATGGTGCAGTCATTGTTGCCGAGACAAATCAGGAAGCCAAGTTGCCAGACCATGACTGGGACCATTTTAAGTTCTGTAAACGGCAGTCCTATGGGATCACCGTCCTAACAATCTACCAATACGAAAAGGAGTAGAAATATGAAAATTGCATTATTTCCAGGAACCTTTGACCCCCTGACGCTGGGTCATCTTGACCTTATTAAGCGGGGGAGCGCCCTGTTTGACCAACTCGCGGTGGCGGTAATGACCAACGAGAGTAAGAAACCACTGTTTACCGTTGATGAACGTGTTGCGCAGGTAAAGGAAGCAGTTAGTGGGCTCGCTAATGTATCAGTCATCACTGCTCAGGGATTGACTGTTGACCTAATGAATAAAATTGGGGCCGATTACTTGATGCGGGGACTACGTAACACCGAAGACTTTCGCTATGAGCGTGATATTTCGGCAATGAATAACTACCTTGATGACCAGTGTGAAACGGTCTTCTTCTTGGCAAAGCCGGAATACCAGCACCTGTCGAGTAGTTTACTGAAGGAAGTAACCGCTGCAGGCGGTGATATTTCAGCCTACCTTCCCGCCAATATTAATACGGCCTTGAAGAAGCGTCTTGAAGAACGTCAACTGATGCAGGTGAAGGAAAGTAATGAAAAGACAAGATAAAAAGGTTCTGCGGTGGATTGGTGTTGCCCTGGTTGCCGTCCTCTTCGTTGCGTGGTCGCTTTTGTGGCCACTCAACTCCTACATTGAAGCACCCGGCAACGCCAGTAACCTCCGCTCATTTGTAAAAATTAAGGGACACCCGGACCCGGGGAAGGGAAGCTTTATGATTACTTCAGTTGCCCTCCAGCAGGCCCGGCCAGCAACTTACCTCATGGCAAAGATGGTCCCTTATTTGTCAATCGAGAGTGCTGATGACGTTACGGGCGGGCAAAATAACGCAACCTTTGACCGAGTACAAAAGTTTTATATGCAAAGCTCGATAAATGAAGCCATTGCGGTTGCCTATAAGGCCGCTCACCAGCCAGTAAGTAAGAAGTACCTGGGAATTTATGTCTTGCAGGTTCAACCGTCTTCAAAGTTTAAGAAGGTTATTCACGTTGGGGATACGATTACCAAGGTAAATGGCCGCCATTTCAACACGGCCCAGGGCTACCAAAAGTACATTGGTCGGCAAAGAGTTGGCAGTCCGTTGAAGGTGACCTTTAAGCGGAACGGTAAAGAACATACTGCCACGAGGAAACTCGTTCGGCTAACCAAAAAGCGCGCCGGAATTGGTATCATGTTGACCAATAATATGAAGGTTCACACGAGACCGGCCGTCAAGGTTGATCCAGGACAATTAGGGGGACCTTCTGGCGGACTGATGTTTACTTTGCAAATCTACCAGCAGATCAGTGGTCACGACTTACAACGGGGGCGCAAGATTGCCGGGACTGGGACAATTGACTCTGCCGGTCGGGTCGGTGAAATTGGCGGAATTGACAAGAAGGTTATCGCCGCCCACCGTGCCGGGGCAACGATTTTCTTTGCACCGTACGTTAAGCCCTCTAAGTTGCTTTTAAAATACGAGGAGGGTCACCAGACGAATTACCAGATGGCCAAGGCAACGGCCAAAAAATATGCACCAAACATGAAAGTTGTTCCGGTGACCAGCTTTAAGCAGGCGGTTAACTACCTGGAAAGCCACCGTTAACCATTTTAATAAAGAAACGGAAGATTAAGCTTTTCCGTTTCTTTTTTGTTTATTACCGTATTTATTAGGTGGAGGGGATGAAATGGAAAAAATAAGGGAATTATGGATGAACTACCGCAGCCAGCTAATTGGTGGAGCAATTGTCGTTACCCTCCTCCTCTTTTTTGTTGGCCGTTCGGTGACTAATCACGAAGCAAGCACTGATCAAAAATTTACAACCCCTGCTAGTACGTCGTCAACAAGCACTAGTTCGCTACACACCGGGCGAATTTGTGTTGATGTAAAAGGGGCGGTTAAGCGTCCCGGAGTATACCGCTTGGCTGGGGGCGCGCGGGTTGATGAAGCACTCCGCGCCGCTGGTGGACCATTACCCACGGCAGATATGCGCCAGGTCAATTTAGCAAAGGAACTTACTGACCAGCAAGCACTTTATGTGCCAACCCAGGGTGAGCAGGTACCAGCGGAATTGGCAGTGGGGAGCAGCACAACTCCTAGTGAAAGTAATGATAACAAGCCAATTGTTAATCTTAATTCGGCTAGCAAGGAGCAGCTTTGTCAAATTTCGGGGATCGGTGATAAGAAAGCGGATTTGATTTTGGAGTACCGCCAGCAGCATGGCCAATTTAAGAGTGTCGACGAGCTAAACCAGGTTTCGGGATTTGGCGAGAAAACCGTTGCTAAAATAAAAGATCAATTATCTGTCTAATTTTTTTGGCTAATGAACATTTTTTGCTATACTAAACTTAAATTAAGGGAGTGATAGAGTGAAAAAACGGATTGACTGGGATCAGTATTTTATGATCCAAGCAGCTTTGCTCGCCTCACGAAGCACGTGTACACGGCTTTCGGTGGGGGCGGTACTTGTTCGTGATAAACGAATCATTGCTGGTGGTTATAACGGGTCTGTTTCCGGCGATGACCACTGTATCGACAAAGGATGTTACCTTCGTGCGGGGCACTGTGTCCGGACAATTCACGCCGAGATGAATGCCTTGCTTCAGTGTGCTAAGTTCGGTATGTCAATGGATGGCGCCAGCCTGTACGTTACTGATTTTCCCTGCTTGCAATGCACGAAGAGCCTCCTCCAGGCGGGGATTAAGGAGATAAACTACATCCGTAACTACCACAATGATGATTACGCGATGAAGTTAATAAAGATGAAGAATGTCAAATTACGCCAAATTAAATTAGACACCAATATTCTTGATGAAGTTCACCTGGACCAGTACATCGATCCAGGTAACGGAGAAAAGTAGATTCGTCATTATTGGATTTTCCCGGCAATGCTAGCGGGAACTTTAGCAACGGCAATTGCGGCAGAAAATAAGTGGCTTCTTTTGATTGCTGGTTATCTTTTCTGGCGCATTTTTAAATTACGCCAACGAAAAGTACTGTTGATAAGCACCCTCGTTGCTGTCGGTTTAGCTCTCCTGACAGGATATTTTATTCATTGGGTCGGTGCCCACACGCTTCGGAATGTGCAAGCAGGGACCTGGCGAATTGTCGTCTATCCGGATGAGGTCAGGCATAATGGAAGTTTAGTCTTTTTTACGGCCCACTATCCTGGCGCACGGCAAAAGGACACAGCAATGGTCCGGGCACGGACGCCAGAAGAGTTATCCCGTTTTACCCGGTCAAAATTACCCACGGTTTGGCAGGTAACGGGGGACCGGCAGCCCATTATCCCGGCGACCAATGATAACCAATTTGATACCCAGCGCTACTATAATCAACGACGAATTTGCAATGAATTGCGCATCAAAGAGGTTAAAACGATACGACCGTTGCGTCGGTACAACATTGCAGTTAGCTGTCACGTTATCCGCAAGCAACTGATTACGTTTTTTAACCGGATGCCCCGACCGCTCGCCGGTTATTGTCAACAATTGATAATCGGTGAGCAGACCCAGGACAATGGGGAATTGATGGAGAATGCAAAACGGCTGGGAATCATCCACCTTTTCTGTATCTCCGGAATGCACGTCGTCCTGTTGGTTACTTTGGTACGGATGGCCGCCACTTACTTGTGGCTCGACCTCGAACTGGTTAACTGGTGTTTATTATTCTTCTTGCCAGCCTATTTAATAATTGGCGGGGGCTCGGTTAGCCTTATTCGGGCGGTAATTATGATGGAGCTTATTCTTGGTCACCGAATACTAAAAATCGATGCCTTGGATGGCTGGGCAATTAGCCTTCTCATTGGAATGGCATGGAATCCCTATTTATTGTTAAACCTGGGTGGGCAACTGACTTATTTATTATCATTAGTCCTCCACGTGATCAACCCTCAGATAGGTAATTTTAAGCGGTGTTGGTGGCTTAGCCTCGTGAGCTTACCGTCAATATTAGCAAATGTCTATGAGGTTCACTGGCTAAGTTTTTTTGCCAGCTTTGTTATGATTCCATTCTTCTCTGTCGTTATTTTTCCGTTGGTGATGGTTAGCGCAGTTACCTATGACTGCGTTCCTTTGGTCAGACAGTTCGCAAACGAGGTGCTGATCTTCTTTCAGCACTCCTTGAGTACTGTCGGACAAATTCCGGGGATGATTCCCTTTGGAAAGCCACCACTGTTTTGGAGTCTTACCTTTTTTATCTTGACGCTCTGGCTTCTTGAGCGGCCATCATTTAAAAAATACGGTTACCTACTTGTTGCCTATCTGGTATGCTTCACGGCCATCCACCTTCCGCTCACGGGGGAAGTTACCTTCGTGGATATTGGTCAAGGAGACAGCATTCTGGTTCGGACCCCCCTTAACCGACGGGTGATGTTGATTGATACCGGGGGCAAGTTAAATTTTAAACAACCGCAGTGGGCGCGGGTGACCGTGCATAGCGACGGCGCGAAAAGGGCAACGATCAATTATTTGAAAAGTCGGGGAATTACGACCATTGATACGATTTATCTTAGCCATCATGATGCGGACCATATCGGCTATTTACCGACCTTTCTGAAGGAAATGCGGGTGCGTAAGATCGCCGTGCCGGCGGGGATGGAGGATCAGACACAGCTAATCAAACGGTTAAATGATGGTCACTTCACTGGACAGCTCCGGGGAGTTACCGACCGCAACCAAGTTGATCCGGAGTTAAGAATCCTTCATCCCTTTAATCGTGGTGATGGTAAGAACGAGGATTCGATGGCCTTAACTGGTAATTTTGGCGGGCAGTCGTTTATCTTCACCGGTGATTTAGACCGGCAAGGTGAACGGGCTATTTTACAACGTTATCCCGGCTTGAGGACTGACGTTCTTAAATTAGGGCACCACGGGAGTCGAACCGCCAGTGATCCCCAGTTTTTAGATGCCATTCGTCCCCAAATTGGAATTATCTCTGCTGGTCGGTTTAACCGCTATCACCACCCCAATGACGACGTTGTTGAAGAATTGAAGTGCAGAAACATAAAGCCACTTTCCACGCAGCAGTATGGAATGATAAAATACAATTATCGCGGCCAAAGTGGAAAGTGGCAGACTAAATTAAGGGGAGACGAGATAAAATGGACGTTGCCGAGCTCACTAAGCAATTGAAGACAAAAACACCAGCAATGGTGTACCTGGTATTAGGAACTCAGCAGGTGCTCTTAGATGAAGCCGTACAGCAGTTTATTAAGTTGGTTCCGCCTGAACAGCGGGTCATGAATGTTGGTCGCTACGACATGGAAACAGCCCCTGTGGCAACGGCCCTTGATGATGCAATGTCGGCGCCTTTCTTTGGGGAACGACGTCTGGTGCTGGTCAATAAACCCTTCTTTTTGACTAACGAAAGGGGAAAGGGAAAGATTGATCATGATATTCCCGGTCTCTTAACATACCTTGAACACCCTGAACCATCGACGACATTAGTGTTCTTGGCACCATATGAGAAACTTGATGGGCGCAAAAAGGTTGTTAAGGAACTAAAAAAGAGTGCAGTGGTGGTCGACGCGGCGCCATTGGATGAACGTCAGGCACGGCAACAAGTTGCTCGTGAACTAAAGGTCGCGGGATTCACCATTGACCAAGCGGCAATGGATGAACTTGTCCAACGAACCAATGCGGACTACGGGCTGATGAAAGCAAACGTGGAAAAATTAAAGATTCTTGCTTACCAAGAGAAGCATATTGATTCATCGATGGTGCAAAACTTGGTACCGCAATCACTCGACGAAAATGTGTTTGACCTGGTTACGGCGGTTTTAAAACACGACCAACCACGTTCTTTAAGCCTCTACCAGCAGCTACTAGCAGGGCAGCAGCAACCACTACAAATAAACGCCGTGCTGGTAAGCCAATTCCGCTTGCTGATCCAGCTTAAGGTCCTTGCTCACCGGGGCCTAAGTCAAGGAAGCATGGCGAGTCAACTAAATGTTCACCCGTACCGGGTAAAACTGGGCTTGCGGACGGTTCGACAGTTTTCAATGACGGCATTAGAGAATGCCTATCTAGGTCTAATTAATATCGAGCGGTCGTTAAAGACTACCCAACGCGATCCGGAGCTTCTCTTTCAGCTTTTTATGTTAAAGTATAGCCAGCGTTAAAATGAATCTAGGAAATAGAAAAAGGCCAGCAGAAACCTGCTGACCTTTTAATGTATGTTGAAGAAAGAAAAAAGGCAACTTCACACAAGTTGCCTTAACAAACTCACTACTTGTTGTAACGAGCTGACAGACGGGACTTGTCCCGAGCTGCTTTATTAGCCTTGATAAGACCCTTTGAGTGGGCACGGTCAATTGCTGAAATAGCGTCCTTGTATAATTGATCAAGGTCACCTTCACCAGCAAGCTTGGCCTTGTCGAACTTCTTAATAGCAGTCCGCATGTGGCTTAATTGGGAAGCGTTACGTGCTTCGGCCTTTTCACTAGTCTTAACACGTTCGATCGCTGATTTGATAATTGGCATGAGTTTCACCTCCGATACCCGGTATTCAGTTGACCAGAATTTTCAACATTTGTCATTATACAAAAGACTGGGCCTTATTGCAATAGTTTACCGGTAATAGCACGGCAATTGACGAAAAGAGTTGCAAAAATCCGGTAAATGACGTATATTATTATCGACGTTTAACGTCCTGCCTCTTCTCAGTTTGACGATCCTCACCGACGTCGTACTTAGAACTAGGCATACACAAATTTGAAAGGTGGGAAATTGATCATGGCTCTTTCTAAAGAACGTAAAGATCAAATCATTAAGCAATTTGCAACACACGAAGGCGACACTGGTTCTACTCAAGTTCAAGTCGCAGTATTAACCGCTGACATTAACGAACTGAACGAACACCTTCGTACTCACAAGCACGATTACCACTCACAACGTGGTCTGATGAAGAAGATCGGTCACCGTCGTAACCTCCTGGCTTACTTACGCCGGACTGACCTTCCTGCTTACCGTGAATTGATTAAGGAACTGGGATTACGTCGGTAATTTCAGTCGCAGGGGTACCCCGTTTAGTGGGGTGCTTTTTTATAAACGGGCAAGGGAACACGTCCTTAAAAGAACGTGTTTCCTTGCCCATTTTTTAATCTTTTAATCGAACGCATGTTTTAAGATATGATATAATATCCTTAACAGAGAATGGTATTCAGGTATTAATTAGCTTTGTTGACTGGTCAATGATGAAAGATTGTGGTGAAAATGGCACAAGTTATAAAGGGAATCAAACTTCGCCTATATCCCAATGGCCGACAAAGGGAACAATTGTGGCAGATGTTTGGTAACGATCGCTTTGTTTGGAATCAAATGTTGGCGATGGCGAAGGAACGCTATCAAAATAATCCCAGCAGTCACTTCGTCAATAAATACGGGATGAATTATCTACTGAAGAGACTCAAGCAGGAATACCCATTCCTTAAGGCTAGTGACTCAACTAGTTTTCTAGTGGTTAATCACAACCTCGCCCAAGCCTTTAAGATGTTATTTAAACATCGGGGCGGTTACCCACGTTTTAAATCGCGTCGTGCTATTCGCCAAGCTTATACGGGGCGGTCAGTGTGTCGAGTGCTTGCTAAGCGGCGAGTGAGATTACCTAAGCTGGGCAGTATTCGGACTAGTAAAACAACCCGGTTAGCTAATAGCAAGATTAAGTGCTATACGGTTTGCTTTGAGCCAACTGGCCGTTACTATCTATCATTACAAGTGGCTGTTGAAACTCCCAAACACCTGAGAAAAACAGGAAAAGCAGTCGGAATTGATGTTGGCATCGCTAATCTAGCCATTAGTTCTGATGGGATTAAGTACGGAACCTTTAATGCTAAATGGGCGGAAAAGCAAGTAACCAAGTGGCAGAGTAAGT
>CADFHB010000014.1 GCA_902834055.1 Lactobacillaceae bacterium
GGCAAAATAAACCGGAGTACCAGTTCGCTGCTCAATTGCCTGGTAGTTAGCGAACGGAGAAGGGCTATGGCTCGCAGATTCGGATATCCCCGTGTGGCGCTGGCATGGGGATGTGGCGGCGACCCAAAAACGGAAGATGTTAAAGCACCCGTCTGGTGTCTTGCAGATCACGCCGGAGTCGCTGGAATCCTTTATGATTAACAAACATATGGACATCCCCCACCTTTTCCACGGCCTCCGCTTCGTGGTGATTGACGAACTCCACTCCTTCTTACGGAGTGATCGTGGTGGGCAGACCTTTTGCCTGATTGAGCGTCTGAGCCGGCTAGCGGGGGTTAAAACCCGGCGAATTGGCTTGTCAGCAACGATTGGTAACCTCCGGGAAGCGGCAAAGTTCCTGGGGGCCGGGTCTGGGCACCGGACCATGGCGCCTAAGGTTAAAAATGCTCGGCAGGTTTGGCGCCTGTCGATGGAGCACTTTTATCAAACCGATCCCCAGGCCGCCAGTAAAGATTTTGACCCGGCGGCCCCGGTGGAAGCAAAGACCGATACAGCACCAGAACTAGCTGATCCAGGAATCGGTTATATTTTTGAGCATACTCGGGGGAAGAAGAACCTGGTCTTTACCAACAGTCGGGAAGAGTGTGAGGCGGTCTGTCAAATGCTGCGCTCCTACAGTGCGGCTAAGCACGAGCCAGACCGCTTCTCAATCCACCATGGGAACCTGTCGCCATCATTTCGAGCAACGGCGGAGGACGCGATGAAGGATGATGATTCCTACATGACGACCTGCGCGACGGCCACTCTAGAACTGGGAATTGATATTGGAAAGTTGGAGCAGGCCTTTCAGATTGACGCCCCCTTTACCGTTTCTGGATTTCTCCAGCGGATGGGGCGGACCGGTCGGCGGGGAAACCCACCCGAGATGCACTTCGTGATGTGCGAGGAGCACCCGGAGTCGCGGGCCATGCTGCCGGACCTGATTCCCTGGCCGCTGCTCCAGGGAATCGCCCTGGTCCAGCTCTATTTGGAAGAACGGTGGGTGGAGCCGCCAGAACCGAATCGTTTGCCGTACAGCCTGCTCTACCATCAAACGATGAGTACCCTGACATCCGGCGGGGAGATGAGTCCGGCCGAGTTAGCTGGTCGGGTCTTACCGTTAAATTACTTCCGTAACGTCAGTCAGGATGACTACCGAACCCTGTTGCGGCACCTGGTGAAAACCGACCAGGTCCAGCAAACGGAGCGTGGCGACTTGATTGTCGGGATGGCTGGTGAGCGGGTCGTTAACAACTTCAAGTTCTACGCGGTTTTCCAGGAAAATGAAGAATTCAGTGTCCATGCTGGGTCCGAAGAGCTGGGGACAATCGTGAAGCCGCCGCCGGTCGGGGACAAGATCGCAATTGCCGGCCGAGTGTGGGTGGTTGAAGATATTGACCGCCAGCGCCACCAAGTCTACTGTCATGGTGTTAAAGGGCGGATCCCGGCCTACTTTGGGGATGTTCCGGGGGACATTCACCCCAAGATCCTTGCGCGGATGCGGCAGGTCCTGGCGGAGAGCCAGATGTACCCGTATCTGATGAAGAATGCCCGGGCACGGTTGACCCAGGCCCGGGATACCGCCAACATTGCGGGCCTGCCGGGGCAACAGCTGATCAACCTCGGGGGCAAGATGTGGTGCCTCTTCCCGTGGACCGGGAGCTATGCCTTCCTGGCCCTGGAGCGGTTACTGCGGATTAAGTGTGCCAAGCGCTTGAACCTGCGGGGCTTCAACTCGGCGCGACCTTACTTCATGGAGTTTGCCATGGATGCCAGTGCTGTGGAGTTCTTCCAAATTCTGAAAGAGGAGGCGGCCAAGGACTTTGACCCCTTGGAGTTGCTGTACCCCAAGGAAGTACTGGTCTTTGACAAGTATGACGAGTATTTACCAGACGCCCTGGTCCGTAAGGAATTTGCCCAGAGCATCCTAGATATTGATGAAATGAAGAAGTGCGTGGCCAGGATGAGTGACGGCCAGCACGTTAATAAGTGAAGCATGAGCCTGAAGCGGCTTCTGCTTCATTTTTTTAATTTTCCCCTTGCGTTTGGGCGGGGATATGCTATACTAGTATTCGCTGGTAAAATGCTGACTTAGCTCAGTTGGCAGAGCACGTCATTAGTAATGATGAGGTCGGAGGTTCGAATCCTCTAGTCAGCATAGTTAAAACTTACAAAGTTTATTAGTCTTTGATATATCAACGTTTTGCGAAGATGTATCAAGGACTATTTTTGTTTATTTCAGGATATCATGCACACGATTTGCACACAGAAAAAAACGTGTGCATGGGCTTGCATCGAGGGATGGCCATATACACTGATATGATGGGCTTTGTGCCCATTTTTTTGTGGGCAAATTATCGATTTAACCTTATGGTATGTCGGATATTTAAAAAAGCATATTTACCGGATAATTTCAAAGCTGCCTTTGCTATGATGGCCATGGATGGTGAATACATTATCTATTTCAAATTTTAATCGGAAGGCCATTCAATTACCCACTGATGAGGTAACTTATATCAAAGCCAAAGTGGCTCAAGGCTGGACGCCAAACACAATTATGGGACGCGCTGAACGGCCACTCAGCTGTAGTATGCGGACGCTTTACCGCCTTTTTGAGCGGGGCAATTTTAATGTGCGGACCTTGCCGATGAAAGGCAAGCGTCGCCCCAATGGTTACGTAGAGCGGCGGGGGAAGGCCGGTCAACTTGGCCAAAGCATTCACCAACGGGCTATCGACTTTCCCAACTTTAACCGTGAATTCGGCCACCTTGAAGCCGACACCGTTCAGGGCAAAGGACATCAGGGCGCCGTTATGACTTTGGTCGAACGAACTTCCAAAGTCGAAGTAATTCTTAACGTCCATAGTAAGACGGCCACCAGTGTGATCCAGCACTTGCAGGAATGGTTGGCAAAGTTCCCACCCCACTTCTTCAAGTCGATTACCTTCGACAATGGGAAGGAGTTCGCTGACTGGCGAGCAATTACCAATCAATTTGACCTTCAGACCTACTTTGCCGAGGTGGGGGCTCCTAACCAACGGGGGTTAAACGAGAACAACAACGGCCTTCTGCGGCGCGATGGGCTCCACAAAGGCCGCGCCGCCACCTATCTGATGAAGAGGTCGCTCAACTAATGAGTTACCGGAACACCATTCCCCGCAAGTCGTTAGGCTATCAAACACCTTACGAAGTATTCATGAAGCATGTCACCGATGAGCAACTACTTTTTTTCTAATTTAAATTGACATTTCGGGACCTGAAATGTCAATTTAAATTAGAAAAAGGTTGAGTTGTTTATCTGTGTAGAGGGCGGAATTAAAATGTAGGAAAACGGCGGTTTAAAATCATCGTTTTTCCTACATTTTTTGTATATTCACCTTATCTATTTGGTGCTTACCACATTTGTTAACATAAGTGTACGTAAATGGGAGCATATCAGCGGATCCGTTTTGCACGCCAACGTTATCGTATCGCTACTACTAATCAGGCTGAAAAACTGGCAAAGCTTATCATCAAGATGCTGAAAGCACTTGCTTTAATAGCCAGTAGAATTCAAACCAGCGTCTTTTTGTGACGTGCATTTCGGGAGAAATAAAGGCCACTGGTAAGAATGATGAATCTTGCCAGCGGCCTTCTGATTGTTACTCATCATAGTCTGCACCATAGATCGCGATATTACTTACCAAGAAGTCGTTCATTCTGATTATCTTTTGGATAGTAGTAGCGCCGCCCCCGTAACCCCTTGGGCATGTAATTCTGCTTGGCAATCTGGCGAGGCTGGTCAAACGGCATCTTCACTAACTTTTGCCCGGGTTTTGTCAAAGGAACCAGACTTTGGTGAAATACACATTAGCATAGTGGCGAACATCAATGGGTACTTGGCCTTGGGCATCCCCAGCTTCTCTGCTTGATTTGCGGCGACCACGATCTGGGTTACTTGTTATGGATTTGCCAAGCCAATATAAGTATACGGAATCTCCCGAAGGCGGCATACCACGGACGGTAGGTCGCCATTTTGCAATAGAACGGTTAAGTAGTAAAGTGCGGCATCCATGCCCTGGACCAGCATATTTTGTGATGGATAGTAATGAATAAAACATCCCGATAGCCCATTCTAGCAGCACTTTCGGTCGGCGGTGTACTCGCCAAAGTGGAAGTCTTTTCCTGTTAAATCTGTTTACACCATGATAAAGTGATCATAAATAAATTAATGAAAAGGAGCGATGGATGATGACAAAGGTTGGTATTATTGGTGCTTCTGGGATGGCCGGAAGTGCGATTTATAAGTTAGCAGCGGCCCAGCCCGAATTAGATGTGACGGGGATTGTCCGCCATGAGGGGAAGGCCCGCCAAGTCTTAGGTGCTGATGCCCAGCTGTTATGCGGGGATGTTTTTGCTTTGATTGACAGCCTGCTAGCACGGTTTAACGTAATCGTTGATGCTTACGGGACTAGTCCCGACCAGGCGGACCGGCAAACTAAGCTGGCCCAAAAGCTGGTGGGCCTGGCCCGGAAGAAGAAGGTCCGGTTGATCTTTATTTTAGGTGCCGGGAGCCTTAAAACCGGTGCGGATAAGCACCTGTTCCTTGAAGATATTGGCAAGCTGCCCAATGCTGAAGCTTGGATCAACACACCCCGGCAACAGGTTAAGGAACTCCAATACTTGGCGACGATCACCGACGTGGACTGGGTTGGTATTTCGCCGTCCGCGACGTTTGAGCCGGGCCCGTTAGCGGACTTTGTGGTCGGTACGGATGAACTGTTGTTTAACGAAGAAGACAAGTCGGTGGTAACGACCGGGACGGTGGCAAAGATTGTCGTTGGTGAAATCCTTGCGCCACAGCACCACCAGGAACGGATTACTGTCGTTAACACGATAAATTAAAATTTAATGTGAAAAAACTATTGAAATCTAATTTTAGCCATGATATGATTTAACACATCAAATTAAGTGAAAGCGAGGATAAGCAAATGCTCTTTACTACCAATGCACAAGTTCAAATTATTATTATTCGGGTCATTCATTAGGTGATGCGGATAATTTAGTGCTGTTCGCATCACCGTTACCAGGGATGTGGACAGTTGGGGTAAAGACATTTACTTGTCGGCCGACCAAGCTGTTCTGCAGTTTGGCCGGCTTTTTATTTTGAAAGGATGTGGATGAGATGGAAAGCGACATTTTAACCCAAAGAGATGACTACCGATAGAATAAATAGTAATTGAGAGGTAAATATTATGGATAGTACAGTAAGTAACACCACCGTCGCTGCTAAGCCCAAGTTAAAGCGGGACCCGGTCAAGACCGTGATCCTGGCGTCAATGATGGGGACAGCCATTGAATTCTTTGATTTTTACGCCTACGGGACGGCATCCGCAGCCTATTTCCCTAAGGTTTTCTTCCCCCAGATGACGCCACTGCTTGCCACCCTGCTGAGTTTACTAACCTTCGGGGTTGCGTTCGTGGCCCGGCCAGTCGGTTCCTTTCTCTTTGGCCATTACGGTGACCGGCTGGGGCGGAAGAAGACCCTGGTTGTTTCACTCCTGGTGATGGGGGTGGCAACCGTCGCCATCGGTTTTATCCCTAGCTACCAGGTAGTTGGTGTTTGGGGCGCATTGCTGCTATGCCTGTGCCGTTTTGTCCAGGGGATCGGCCTTGGTGGTGAATGGTCAGGGGCTGTGCTGGTTGCAACCGAAAATGCACCGGCTGGTAAGCGGGCCTTATACGGGGCCTTTCCTGAAGTGGGTGCCCCAATCGGCTTCTTCTTATGCAACGGCTTGTTCTTCATGTTGGAGCGGGTCTTGACGCCGGCACAAATGATGACGTTTGGTTGGCGGGTCCCATTTTGGGCCTCGGCCGTGCTGGTGGTCATCGGTCTGTATGTTCGGCGCCGCTTGCAAGAAACGCCATTATTTAAGTTAGCTCAAGAACAAGACAACACGACCAAGTCACCACTGCGGGAAGTCTTTAAGTCAAACTGGCGTGAAATCTTAAAGGGCACCTTCATCATGGGAGCTACTTATGCACTGTTCTTTACACTGACCACCTGGTCACTATCATTTGCGACCACGGCGCTAGGCTTTAGCTCTTCTGAATTCTTGCTGTTGTTAATGGGAGCCATCGTTGAGTTTGCGGTCCTAATCATGCTGACGTCAGTATTGGCCGATAAGGTTGGCCGCAAGAAGGTCCTATTAACAGCCTCCGTAGCCCTGGTTGTTTTCTCACTGGTCTTTCCGTACTTCCTGTCTGGTAAGCACAACCTGGTTGGTGTGTTACTCTTCCTCGGGGTGGGCTTCTTAGTAATGGGGACCCTGTATGGGCCAGTTGGCGCGGTGTTGCCAGAGCTGTTCCCAACTAAGGTTCGCTACTCTGGAGCGGGAATCACCTATAACCTGGCGGCGGTCGTTGGGGCTGCAGTTGCGCCAACCATCACTACTTGGTTGATCGCCAATTACGGTCTACACTCAGCTGGTTACTACATGCTGGCACTGTCAGTGCTGGCCGTGGTTTCCTGGTTGCTGACGAAAGAAACCAAGGACGTTGACTATACTAAATAACTATTTTTTAAGGGGGATGCCTGGTGGGGCGTCCTTCTTTTTGATATAAAATTATATTTTTGCTTTGCATCTGTGCTGATTTCTGCTATACTATTATTTGTTGATAAAATGCTGACTTAGCTCAGTTGGCAGAGCACGTCATTAGTAATGATGAGGTCGGAGGTTCGAATCCTCTAGTCAGCATAGTTAAAACTTACAAAGTTTATTAATCCTTGATATATCAACGTTTTACGAAGATGTATTAGGGATTATTTTTGTTTATTTAAGAATGTTATGCACACGGCTGTGCACACAGAAAAACTGTGTGCATGACCTTACATCGGAAAAAGGTTGTATATACTGATTTAATGGGCTTTACGCCCATTTTTTTGTGTGCATTTTGGTGATTTCAACATGTAAAAACGATTAATGATGTTACATTATCATCAGAACTTGTTTAATCAGTCATTTAAATTAGGAAATTCTTCAGTGTCAAAAATTTGCTGAAGTTGGTCAGCGTCTTGAATGATGTCATAGTAATAGCCGTGTTGGTTATTCCAGGCCATGATTGCAGAAAGCTTACCGAAAGTAAACCAAATCTGACTGTTAGAACTGTCGGCATCTGTCATTACCAATTTGAGAATAGTTTTTAAAACTACTTCCTGAAATTCGCTGTCTGCTCGCTGGCGGTTGATGATCTGATGCCCCAAGTCAGAAGCTTCATTTGAGATTGATCGTAAGAAATAGAATGGTGTTGTATTGAATTCGTTGATGGAGAAACTTGATTGGTCAACCATTGTCATTATTATCTGTTCAACTAAGTCATATTTATCCCGATAATGCAGGTAAAAGGTGTTGCGATTAATCAGCGCCTTGTTAACAATGTCGGTTACCGTAATTTTACTGAATGTCTTCTTTAATAGGAGGTCAGCCAGTGCTTGTTGAATTTCTCGCTGGGTGCGTAATTTTCTTAAATCCGCCACTTTATCACCACTTTCTAAACACTGTCGCTTTAATTGGCAGTGCTATTCTATTATCTATAGTTTATTAAAATTATGGTGACTATAATTTAGAAAGTCAATAAAGAAAGAGGAGAGAGTAGGGGAAAACTATTAAAGAAAATCGGCCAGTGTATGGCCAAACACAAGTGGGCCGCAATTATTATATGGTTAGTAGCATTACTCGGCTTCGGAACTATCGTAGCTAAGTTAGGCTCCAACTACAATGAGTCACTATCCATCTCAGGAATTCCATCAACTGAAATTCAATCAACCTTAAAGAAGGAATTTCACCAGGACACTGATCATGGAACCCTTCAGGTTGTAATAAAAGCCAAAGATAAGAAAGGATTATTGCAACCAAAAACAGAACAGGCAATTAATAGTGCCGTAACTAAGGCAAAGAAGAAACCACACGTAGCGTCTGTTACTAACCCTTATCAGGAACAAAAGTTTAGCAAAGATCTGACGACTACTTACGCAACGGTAACCTATGACCAGAAGACAAATTCGGTTACTCCAGCGACAATCCATAAGACGCAACAAGCTTTCAAAACATTAGATGACCAGAAAGGTGTTGAAGTAGAATACACCGGAACCGTTTCAATTCACCCGATGGGGGTTAATGAAATTGCCGAACTGATTAGTGTCGCAATCGCTTTTGTCTTCATGATGCTTCTCTTTCGTTCCTTTATCACGGCTGGCTTACCAATCATTAGTGCGGTTACCGGCTTAGCACTGGGTCTTATAGTTATCGGAATTGGTTCTAACTACTTTGAGACCGCATTAGTCGCCCAGAGTTTGGCGATGATCCTTAGCCTAGCCTGTGGGATTGATTACGCCCTCTTCATCATCAACCGTTATCGGACTAATCGTGCGACACAAAATGATTACCTTACAGCTCTTGGTGATGCCATGGGAACTGCAGGTAGTTCAGTACTATTTGCAGGAATCACAGTCATTATTGCAGTATCGGGCTTAAGTCTGGTTGGTATTGACTTCTTGACGCAAATGGGACTAGCTGCTGCTGTTGGGGTGGCTTTTGCGATCTTATCAGCAATGACTCTGTTACCAGCACTGATTTCGTTAGCTCATCGGCATATTAAACCAGCAAAAGAAGAACCACATCACCGCAAGAACAAAAGTGGGATAGTTGAACATACGATTATCAAGCACCCGTTTGTCACTGCGATTGCCAGTGTGCTGGTTCTTATAGCATTTGCCATTCCATCTGGTCATATGAGATTGGAAATGCCTTATAATGGCGCATTACCAACCAATCAGACTGAGCGAAAGGCTTATGATATTCTGTCCGATAAGTTAGCTCACAATATAAAGAAATATTCCAACACAACTGAAGATAAGATGAATACCAAACTTATTCTCACGGGATCCAACGCTATCAATATCGATATCGTTCAAAAGCTAAACCACGCCATTCCAATATTTGCTGGAATTGTTATGGCACTGGCCTTTGTTTTAATGATGTTAGTTTTCCGTTCCTTCATTATCCCGCTAGTTGCTATGGCTGGCTTCGGAATGTCACTCTTGGCATCATTTGGTGCCTTGACCGCTGTTATGCAAGATGCCGTCATGCACACTGTTTTCGGCATTAGTAAGGGAGCACCGATTATTGCCTTCTTACCGGTGATTGCAATTGGAATCTTATTTGGCCTGGCAATGGACTATGAAGTCTTCCTAGTATCACGAATTCGGGAAATTTACCTATTAACTGGAGATACTACTGAGGCAGTTCGCGTCGGTATGCGTGAAAATGCTAAGGTTATCATCACCGCTGGGTTGATCATGATTTCCGTATTCGGTAGTTTTGCCGTTACTACTAACCCAACTAGCAAGTCGATCGGATTAGCACTAGCCTTTGGTGTCTTCTTTGATGCCTTTATTGTTCGATTGATCTTTGTACCAGCAATGATCAAGCTTTATGGTAAGTGGAATTGGATCTTCCCTGGGATGCAGACAAGTAAGATTGAACAACAAAAACGTGGAAAATAGAAAGGATAAATTAATATGACTGAAGAATTTATGAAATGTTAAAACTAAATGGCGGGTCCCTTGTGTCGCGGGGACCCGCCATTTGTGATTAATAGTTATTCCTCATTAATGATGGCTTGGTAGTCGTGCTCATCGGTATCGGCTTCGGTGTTAATTACGAGAACCCGTGAATTAGCGTCAAGGCCAAGCATCTCCCGGAAGTGGGGATCTTGGGTGGCCGCATTAACAAAGGCAAATGCCGCCACTCCAGACTCACCAGAAACAACAACCGGATCGTTGCCTGCCGGGTGGGCTAGTTGCCGCATCCCGGCCCGGGCGACCTCATCAGTGAGCGTTCCATAGAAACTGGCGGTACGCTGAGTCACTGGGAAGGAGATGGCACTTGGTGTTTGACAGTTGAGCCCCGCCATGATGGTTTGGGGCGAACCGGGAACGGTGTGTGCCTGGCCATCGGCTTTTTGAGCAGATAGGAAGTAGCAGGCGACCGTTGCTGGCTCCACAATGACGACCGTTGGCTGGTGGTCGACGGAGAGCTAGCTAAAGAGGGCGTTGATGATCCCGGAGGAAAGTTGCCCTACCCCCGCCTGTAAGAAGAGGTGGGTCGGGTAATCATGGGCCGCTAACTGATCAAGCAGCTCCGTGACGATAATTGAATACCCCGCCGAAATTTCTTCGGGAATTGTGGTGTAGCCATCCCAAGCCATGTCTTGAATTAGGATGCCGTTAAGGTCACTTTCGGCCAACTGGTTAGCGAGTTGGACAGTATCGTCGTAGTTTTTGTCAGTGATTTCCACTTGGGCCCCGTTAAACTGGGCAATGTGTTCGGCCCGCAGCTTGGTTGAGCCGGCCGGCATCTTGACGACCGCGTGGGTCCTAAGCTTAGCAGCGGCCCACGCAACACCCCGACCATGGTTACCATCCGTTGCCGTGTAGAAGGTCAGCTGGTTAGCGACTGCCCGAACCGTTGGTGCCTGGAGTTGGTCATAGGTTAAGTGGTCCAAGGAGAGCCCGGCCCGCTCGGCAATGCAACAGGCCATGGCGAAGAGCCCGCCGGTGGCCTTAAACGCCTTGAGCCGGGGATCAAAGCGGTCGCCTTCGTCCTTGATCATTACCGCTGCCAGGCCGTGCTGGTGGGCGTAGGTTGGCAGACTAAGCAGGGGCGTGGGTTGATAAAAGGGCACGGACCGGTAGAAGTTAGTGGCCGCTTGGATTAACGGGTCCGTCGGAGATTATTGCTTAGCAAGTGGGAAGGGTGACTTGATGACTTGGATTTCTGACATTTGATTACGTTCTTTCTATAGTAGAGACCTTTTCTTCACCATACCATACATTTGTGGAGAAATCATTGGCGAGTAGTATAGCAATATTCTTCTTTTATATAAGAAAGCCTTTCCAATAATATATAGCTAAAAGACGGTTTTAATAATAAAAAAGAATTTATATTATGCCATTGTACTTTCTTTGTGAAAACGTTATCATAAAACCATAGAGGATTTGTTCACTACTTTATAAAAACTGAAGCTGTAACCTAGGGGAGGCAATTTCAATGACTTCAAAATATCAAACCGAAGCAAAGGGCTACACGATGACGACTGTAATGCAAGAAGCTGCCCGTTGCCTATTATGTGAAGACGCGCCATGTTCCAAGGCCTGCCCGGCCCACACTAACCCTGCTAAGTTTATCCGAAGTGTTCGCTTCCGCAACGTTAAGGGGGCGGCCGAAACCATCCGGGAAAACAACGCCCTGGGAGCAATCTGTGCGCGGGTTTGCCCAACCGAACGTTACTGTGAGAGTGCATGTACCCGGGCTAAGATCGATGGTCCCATTGACATTGGGGGAATCCAACGCTACGTTACCGACATGGAACGCAAGGAAAACATGCAAATCCTCCATGCCGGCAAGCCAAACGGCATGAACATTGCCATTATTGGTAGTGGCCCTGCGGGGTTACAAGCAGCGACGACCCTGCTGCAAAAGGGATACGCCGTTGATATTTACGAAAAGAACGCAAAGGCTGGTGGCTATTTGACCTACGGGATTCCAGAATACCGCTTGCCAGAGTCAATTGTTGAATATGAGGTTCAACGGATCGTCGACCTGGGGGCCAACATTAAGTACAACGTTACGGTTGGTAAGGACGTGCCAATGGACTTTCTCAAGAGTCACTATAACGCCGTGATCGTGGCCATTGGTGCCAGTGAAGCCAAGACCATTCCAATGTTTGAACACAATATCTGCACTGAATCAGCAATTTCCTTCCTATCCCGGGCTAAGGAGAGTGAAGGCCACCTCGATGACCTCCCTGATAATGTTCTGGTTATCGGTGGTGGGGACGTGGCGATGGACGTGGTCACGACCCTCAAGAAGCTGGGGGTAAGTCACGTCACCGACATGGTTTACGAAGAATTTGCCGAATTCAAGGCTTCCAAGAAGGAACTGGCCGGCGCCCAACATGAAGGGGTCACCATCGTGGACGGCTACGTGCCGACGGCGGTTCGGGAAAACAAGGTTACCTTTAAGCACCGTAAGATTGACAGTGAAATGACCATTACCGCTGATAAGATTATCCTGGCGGTTGGTCAAAAGGTGGCTGCCGATGGACTGGACATTGATATCCAGCATAATGAAGTGCCGTTCCGAGAGGCCCGTTTCCACACTAAGGACCCGAAGGTATTTGCTACTGGTGACATTGTCAACGGTGATAAGACGGTTGTGTATGCCGTTCAAAAGGGCAAGGAAGTTGCCGAAGAAATTGATCGTGTGTTAGGGGGACAAGACAATGATTAAGAAAGACTTGTCAATTGACTTTTTAGGGGTACGGTTTGAAAACCCATTTTGCTTGTCATCTTCTCCAGTTGGCAACTGCTATGAAATGTGTAAGAACGCCTACGATGCTGGCTGGGGTGGGATCGTCTACAAGACCCTGTCACCAGACCACTTCGTAATTGATGAGGTGTCACCACGGTTTGCCCAACTGACGAAGGAAGACACGCCGTTTATCGGCTTTAAGAACATGGAACAATTGGCCGAACACCCGATGGTCCAGGACCTAGCGGACATGCGCCGGTTGAAAAAGGAATACCCTAACAAGGTGTTGATTGCGTCCATCATGGGGGAAACGCCTCAAGACTGGACCGACCTGGCCCGGCTAGTAACCGAAGCCGGTGCCGACATGATCGAACTAAACTTCTCCTGCCCGCAGATGACGTCGCACACCATGGGTTCTGATGTTGGTACTAACCCCGAATTATGTAAGACCAACTGTGCAGCGGTCAAGAAGGGGACCAACCTGCCAGTGCTAGCAAAGATGACGCCTAACATCACCACGATGATTCCAGTCGTCAAGGCCTGCTTGGAAGGTGGCGCCGACGGAATTTCTTCCATTAACACCGTCAAGTCGATTACTGACGTTGACCTCGATAACAAGGTTGCTTTGCCAAACATCAATGGTAAGTCGGCGGTCTCAGGCCTGTCTGGTAAGGCGGTCAAGCCAATTGCCCTCCGCTTCTTGCAACAAATCCGTTCCGCTGCCGGTTTGGAACAAGTGCCCGTTTCCGGGATCGGTGGAATTGAAACCTGGGAAGACGCCGCCGAATTCATCCTCCTGGGTGCTTCCACACTTCAAGTTACGACCGCGATCATGCAGTACGGTTACCGGATCATTGATGATTTGACCAATGGTTTGATGCACTACATGGATGAACAAGGGGTTGACCACCTCCAAGACTTGGTTGGCTTGGCTAACAAGAAGATCGTGCCAACTAATAAGCTTGACCGGGACTACGTTGTTTACCCCAAGATCGACTGGGACAAGTGTATTGGCTGTGGCCGGTGCTTCATTTCCTGCCAGGATGGTGCCCACCAGGCCATGGGTTGGGATGATGAAAAACGGTTGCCAACCTTTGACCAGAGCAAGTGTGTCGGCTGTCAACTGTGTGCCTTGGTTTGCCCAGTGGGCGCAATCAAGCTGGGCATTAAGAAGATGAAGCCGGGCCGTGAAGGTGATCCTGATGATATTGATTCCTCCTCGTTCCAGCTCCCGGCCTATGATGAAAGCACAACTAAATAGATGAAAAAGGCTCCGGCTTGGGCGTTTGCCCAAACCGGAGCCTTCATGTTAAGTTATGTTGTTTAATTAAACGTGGCTATCCCTGGAAGACGCTTTGGCTCTTACCAGTTAGCGTGATCTTATCGAGCCCGTTGTTGAGCTCGTAGTGGTCGGCGTTGGTCTTTTCCTTCCGGTAGCCGGCCTTATCAAAGGCGTCGGCGAGGTTGGCCATGAACTTTTGTCCCGCAGCAGTGGTTTGATAAACCATGTGGTCGAGGTACATCGGCCGGTCAGCGCTTTGCCGAACCAGGGTGATGAGGTAAACTTGTTCGTCGGTCTTCTTAATGTTTTGTGTATCTTGCATTAATGACATATGAATTTCCCCTTCTCATGAGACTACCCTTATTATATTTCATTTGGTGGGCTTTGCCACCGCTTTTGAACCCTTTTCATTAGAGAAAGCGTTTTATCAGGATTTTTTTTAAATAGGGCGTTCACTTGGGGAAAAAAGACTATAATAGAGGGTGAAAGGAAGCATAATCATGAAGATTGATGAAGATGCTCTTAAGAACTTCCAAAACTCGAAGTTCAATTTTGTTGATGCAAAGGGTAACGATGTTGACTTTGGTAACCTGAACGAGGACGTTAAGTACACGTTGCGCGATGGTGATGCCATTGTCCAAGATGACATGTCCGTCAAGGAAGTCGTTGACACGATCAACGATGAATATGGCGCAAAGTTAAATGTCTAACTCATCAATGTTAGTATTTGTTCCTTGAAAGGTGTTTTTGGACGGTTGTCTGGAGACACCTTTATCTCGTTTAAAAGAAAGCTTCCCACCACCGTGTTAATCATGGTGGTAGGAAGTTTTTTCATTATTCAGTAACTGCGTCAGCAGCAGTTTGGTCAGTCGGCTTGAGGAAGAAGCCAACAGCGATTACTAGAATCGTAACGATAAATGGGAAGAAGGCCCACGGGATAAACCGTAACGGGTTAATTTGCAAGGCGCCCGCGATGAAGACTCCAGAAACACTCCATGGCACAATGGCGTTGACCGCGGCACCGGCGTCATTTAAGATCCGGGCCATAAACTTCCGCTTGAGCCCTAACCGGTCAAAGGACTTGATAAAGGATTGACCAGGCAGGATGATTGCCAGGTAGTGCTCACCGACAATCAGGTTAACGCCAACACAGGTGATGGCGGTTGCCAGAGAAAGGCGGCCGGGTGTCTTAACAATTCCAGACAGGTGCTCAATGATGGTGTTGATGATGTTGAACTTGATGAGCAAGCCACCAAGCGCCAGGGCAAAGACAATCAGGGCCAGTGAGGTCAGCATACTGGCGATCCCCCCCTTAGATAGCAGGGTATCGATGGTCTTGTTACCGGTGTGGGAAACGTAGCCCATCATAATTGTCTTGGTAATGGTCGTAATGCTAGTGGCGGGGGCGTGGGTCCAGCCGAGGAAGGCGGCAAATAAGGAACCGAGTCCCAGCGAAGGGATGGCGGGTACTTGGAGAATGGCGAGGACGATCAGGAGGACTACTGGTAGGAGTGCCCAGCCGGAAATCCAAAAGCCATTCGCCAAGCCGTTCATCATGTGGTGGACGGCGCTTAGGCTAACTTGCTTAGAATTCAGGCCGAGAACCGTGTATAGCACAACACAGATTGTCCAGGCTGGCAGGTCGGTAATTAACAGTGAACGGATGTGTTCGTAAATGCTGATGTGACTAACGCTGGCGGCTAGGTTTGTGGTCCCCGATAGTGGTGAGATGTTGGAACCACAGAAAGCTCCGGAAACGATTACCCCGGCGGTCAGACCGGGGTTGATCTTTAACGTAGCCCCAATCCCGACAAAGGCAATCCCCATTGTGGAAACGGTGGTAAAGGAGCTCCCACAGGCAACCCCTACAAGGGTACAGACGATAAAGACCGTTGGTAAGAAGAACTGGACGGAGATAATCTTAAAACCGAAGTACATAATCGTGGGGATGGTTCCTGAGAAAATCCAGGTAGCAATCAAGACCCCGATGGAAAGGAAGATCACCAGCGGGTCGACCCCGGCCCGCAGACCGCTACGCATCCCGTCCATCACGGTGTCCCACTTGAAGCCCCGTAGTTTACCGTAAACGGCTAGTACCGTGAAGGCGATGAAGAGTGGGGCCTGGGGTTCTTGCTTAGCAAAGATAATCAGGTAGCCCAAGATACAAAGGATAACGATTAAGACGGCCAGACTTTCGCCGAATCCCAGGACGGGTTCAGCCTTATTAGAAGATTTCTTAAAAATACTCATTTCTTTTCCTCCCGATAGATAAACAAAAAGCACCAACTAGCGATGAGACATTGCCCAACCTAGTCGGTGCTCCATTAATTTGGAAAGATATTGCTCAGCCTAATGACTGGCACCCTTACTAGATTGAAACACCTAGCAAAGGGCTCATTAAATACAGCTCTGCTTAGGTGCGAACGTCTCTGCCCGCACCCGCTGAGATACAGACATTAACTTGAATAAGCATAGCTGTAATAATACATTGCACTGGTATTTAATGAGTGTTGAGTCATTATCATTCTTTCCTTTCCGTTTATGTTGGTATTATTAAAACATTCTCATTTTTGTTTGTCAATCTCTAATTTTAATTTTTTGGTAACCGGCGGCGGTATTTTGCTGGGTATATAATGTAGAAAAGGAGTGAATTAAAATGGAAAATCCAATTTTAGGACGGCACGCGGTGCGTAAGTTTAAACCAGCGGCCGTTACTGAAACAGCCGTTGACCAGTTGGTAGCCGCTTTTGAGGCGGCACCATGTGGTATGCACCAAGTTGAGGACATGGCCGGGGTGGTAGTTACTGACCCAGCGCTACGGGAGACAATTGAGGCCGCCAGCAACAATGCCTGCTATGGCGCACCACTCTTGTTTGCCATCGCCACGAAGAATGATAGTTCGTTTGGCGACCGGGATGCGTCCGCCGCAGCAGAAAATATCATGGTACAGGCCGCCGCACTTAACCTGGGGTCCGTTTATGTGATGAGTGGTGCTTTGGCACTCAACGACCATCCTGAAATTTTAAGCCAGTTGGGGATCGACCAGGGCTATTCATTATCCGTAATTGTGGCGGTGGGGCAGGCAGCTGAACCAGCAGCCGTTCCCGACCGCACACACCGCTATAAGCTTATTCGGCGGTAGTTAGAAAACACCCCATAGTTGGCTAAGGTATTGCCAACCATGGGGTGTTTTGATAATGGAGGTAATTATGAGTGAAACAGTACGTGTATTTACGAAGCAGTTTTGCCCCGGCTGTCAAATGACTAAGCGCCTTTTGACCGCGCAGGGGGTTAAGTACCGAGAGGTTGACGTTACGAATGACCCGGCGGCGCTCGATGCGCTTCGTCAGTTAGGGTACACCAGCCTCCCAGTAGTGGTGGTTGATAATGATGGGGAAGTCACCGGGTGGACTGGCTTTCGCCCCGACAAGATTAAGCAGCTATTTAGTTAGTGACCACGACTTTTGTCCCGGTGGGCACCGTGTTAGCAAACCATTCGGCATCAGGGACGGATAGGCAGACGCAGCCAGGTGAACTGGGCTTTTTACCCAGCTTAGCCGCCTCACTTTTGATGTAGCGGTGGTTGGCGTTGGTGACCACGGTATGGAAAAGGTAGTCGCCATTCCACGCGACATAGTACTTGGCCCCCAGCTTAAGGTTGGGGTTGTACACCCAGTCACCACGGACGTCTTGGATTGTAAATGTTCCAGTGGGCGTTACACTTTTATCTTTTCCGCTAGTCGGGTCCTTTTCAAACTTGCCGGCGGTGCTATACATTGTGTAGACCACCTTTTTCCCACTGTACACATAAGTGCGGTTGTGCTTGAGGCGGACCTTAATCCAAAGGTTAGGCACCGTTGCCAGGTTGGGATAGGGCACTGTTTCTGAGGACTTTCGCCAATTAATCGGTGTTCGCATGTGGCTAGCGTGAACCGCGGGTGGTTCTAAAAGGGCCCCAACGGTGATTAGGATGACTAACAGGATTTTAGGCAGTTTCTTCATTTGGATACTTCCTTGTTTAGACAGAATTAGTACCATTATATACTAATTTAGTGCCATCAATTCAGCTTAATAATACTAAGTATATTACTTAAGATTTAAAAGAATAATTTAAAAGGCTTATGAAAGCAGCTTTGTTTTGGTAGAGTAATCACTTGTGTGAAAAGAATTGATTAAAGGAGTATTTAATATATGAAAGAAATGCCACAAGCCCGGCGATAAGTCCGTCACCCGAAGCTAGCAATGGTCAGTATGCTGCTAGGGGCCTTTGTGGGGATGTTTAGTGAAACGTCATTAAACATTGCGTTGCCTAAGTTGATGGCGGCCCTGCAGGTTAATACCGCAACGATTCAATGGTTAGTTACTGGCTACATGCTGGTAATTGGGATTGTCTTGCCGCTATCGAGTTTGATTTCAAAGTGGTTTACTACCCGCCAGATCATTACCTTTGCCCTGGCAGTATTTATGATTGGGGCGGTTATCTCTGCCTTAGGAAGTACCTTTGCGGTCGTCTTAATTGGTCGAATGATCCAGGGGATTGGTACCGGCCTGATCTTGCCGCTAATGTTTGCGGTGGTTATGCAGATTTTCCCGCTACAAAAGATCGGTGCCGTGATGGGGTCTGTGCTTTGGTAATCATGTTTGCCCCGGCGATCGGCCCGACGCTGACCGGTTTGATCCTCGCCAAGTTATCATGGCAGTGGATCTTCTGGTTGTTTGTACCCTTCCTTTTGATCGCCTTGATTTTTGCCCTAACTTCATTAGAAAACGTGGGTGACCTAACCCGGCCCCACGTTGATATCTTATCTATTCTGGAATCGGCGGTTGGCTGTTCCGGATTGGTAATCGGTGCCTCATTGTCAAGCCGGGATGGTTGGTTATCTGTACCGGTTTTGACTGCGCTGGTAGTTGGGGTAATTGTCCTCGCATTATACATTCACCGGCAGCTGAACCTGGAAGAGCCAATCCTAAACTTTCGGGTATTTAAGACCCGGGCCTTTGCGATTGGCGCCTGCCTGGTGATGTTAGACTTTGGTATCATCCTGTCAGCGATGTACTTGCTACCAATGTACATCCAAAATGGCTTGCTGCTGCCGGTTGCATTAACCGGTATTATTATGCTACCCGGTGGGGTGGTCAACGCCTTGACTTCAGCCGTCGCCGGACGGTTATATGATAACGTTGGTGCTAAGCGCCCGGCGATGATCGGCTTCTTGATTGCGTTTGTTGGTGCCGTAATGCTGGCATTGGCAACGCCGCACTCTCCAGTTGACTACATTATTGCTGCCCACGTTATCTTGATGATCGGGTGTCCGTTGGCGATGTCACCATCACAAACTAGCGCGTTGAATGCTCTGCCTGGAATGCAGTCTGGGGATGGGAGCACGATTTTAAACACGATGCAGCAGGTGATTGGTGCGTTAGCAACCGCCCTGGCAACCAGCTTCCTTGAATTGGGCCGCCGACTTGGCACTGGGGCACCGGCAGTACGGTTTACGAATGGTGCACACTATGGCTTTTACTTTACGATTGTCTTAGTAGTGGTTGGCTTTATCCTGACCCTATTAATGCAGGATAAGAGTAGTGATTTAGAATAAATTTGAAATAACTCTTGCAATTTAGGGGAGTTTAACGTAAAGTAGATAACTGTTGTCTCATCAATGATTATCTGCTTTTTTGTTTGAACGGTGATTTGAATTCACAATCAAGCAAACAGCGTTGCTTAGCATCTAGTTCTGATTACTAGATGTGATACCTGTAATCAGGTGTTGAGAAGTGATTTAGCTGGTTAAGCGTGTTAATAACTGATTTTGAAAAAGATTCAAAAAATTGTTGACGGATGATTGGTGTGATGATATTATAAATAAGCTGACTTGTTGATGACGAGTTAATAATTAATTCAAAAAAGTTGTTGACTTATTGTTAACGGTCTGATATAATAATTTATGTTGTTTGGCTGCTAAGCTGTCAACATGGTAGACCTTTGAAAACTGAACAAAGTTTCGACGAATCAAATGTGTAGGGTCTT
>CADFHB010000015.1 GCA_902834055.1 Lactobacillaceae bacterium
GCGAAGTTTGATCCCCTTTATAACTTGTGCCATTTTCACCACAATCTTTCATCATCGGCCAGTCAACAAAGATAATCAATACCTGAACATCATTCTCTGTTAAGTACATTATATCATATCCTAAAACGTGTGTTCGATTAAAAGATTAAAAAATAGGCAATTCATCACGTCCTTAAAAGAACGTGTTTCCTTGCCCGTTTTCAAAAAACCCAGCCAGCAGCTGAGGTTGAAATTATCTACTTAAATTGTTCCGCAACTTCCCGGGCAATCTTGCCGTAGTGGTCCAGGTACTTGGCGTAGTTATCGTCGTAGATGTACTTGGCATCGGCTTCGGGGTCTTGGGAAGTCAAAATCTTTGGTCCCTTGTCGGTAACGACTAGGGTGTGTTCGTATTGGCAGCTCCAACCACCATCGGCCGTCTTGGCTAACCAGCCACTGGGGTCACTGGTGTCGGCTTCCCAGGTCCCGGTGTTGATCATTGGTTCAACGGTGATGGTCATCCCCTTCTTCAGGCGCAGGCCATGGCCGTGTTCCCCGTAGTGCGGAACCATGGGATCTTCGTGCATGGTTGGTTGAATACCGTGCCCAACAAACTCCCGGACATCACCATACCCATTTTCGTCTTCGGTGTAGTGCTGAATAACGGCGCCAATGTCCCCAATCCGGTTGCCGGGAACACACTGGTCAATTCCCATGAAGAGCGCCTTCTTGGTAACATCCATCAGCTTCTTAATTTCGGGCTTAACTTCGCCCACTGCGTAGGACCAGCAGGAGTCACTAAAGAAGCCGTCGACGCTGACCACGGTGTCGACCTTGACCAGGTCCCCCTTCTTTAACATGAGGTTTTTGCGGGGGAAACCGTGACAGATTTCGTCGTTAACACTGACACAGGTAGCGTACTTGTATCCTTCAAAGCCAATTTGTTCGGCCTTGGCACCGGCAGCCTTGAAGTACTTGCGGGCAAATTCTTCAATCTTCCAGCTGGAAATTCCGGGCTTAATAAACTCGCGAATTCCGAGGTGCATGCCGGCAAGGGCCGCACCAGATTTTTCCATCGCTTCAATTTCACGTGGCGATTTTAATGTAATCATTCTCGGATCTCCTTTTTGACATTCTATCGTTATTAGTATACCACTTGTCACCGCTAAAACACCCAAACCATGCTATACTAAAAAAGATTAATAATTTGGAGGCATATATAATGAAAGCACTCGTAGTTTACGCAACCATCACTGGTAACAACAAAGATGTCGCCGACCTGATCGCCGAATCTTTGGAAGACGACCACGACGTCGATGTTGAAACCACCGAAATCTCCTTAGCCGACCCGGCGGACTTCGAAGACGTTGACATCTGCGTGGTCTGCCCTTACACCTACGACGAAGGGGCCCTGCCTGACGAGGGGATGGACTTCTACGACGACCTGCAAGAAGAAGAACTGGACGGCAAGGTTTACGGCGTTGCCGGCTCCGGGGACACCTTCTACGGTGACGACTTCTGCAAGGCAGTTGACGAATTCGGCAAAGTCTTTGACGGCACTGGGGCAACTAAGGGCAGCGAAAACGTCCACATCAACCTGGCCCCCGACAGTGAAGACGTCAAGAAGCTGGACCAGTTCACAGCAGAGCTCGTTAAAAAGGCGGAAGAACTGAATGCTTAAGACACTGTGGGACAAGTACAAGTCGATTGTCGCCTACCTCTTCTGGGGTGTGGTGACGACGATTGTCAACCTAGCCACCTTCCAGATCCTCAGTTCCGGGATCCACTGGAATTACGAAGTTGCCACGGTTATCGCTTGGTTCGTGTCTGTTTTGGTCGCCTACTTCACCAATAAGGTCTGGGTATTTGGCTCCCATTACACCACCGTCAGTGACTTCATCACCGAGCTTTTCCGCTTCTTCTTCTACCGGGCCCTGACTTTGGTCATCGATATCGTCATTACCTTTGTCGGGATCTCCGTGCTCGGTTTTAAGGACCCGCTCGGTAAGTTCATCGTCAAGGTTATCGACAACGTGATCGTCGTTGTTGCTAACTACATCTTCTCGAAGTGGCTCATCTTTAATAACAATAAGAAGATTGAAAATAAGTAACTACTACGTAAATAAGGCCCAAGCTCGGGATGAATCTTCCCTGCTTGGGCCTTATTTTATTTATTTACCAGGTAATCCTGGATAATCTGAAGGATCTTTTCACTGGCGTGCCCATCGCCGAAGGGGTTATCCGCTTCTGCCATGCGCTTGTACTTCCGGTGGTTATTGAGCAATTCAAAAACGGCCTGCTGGATGCTGGTCGGGTCCGTCCCGACAATCTTGACGGCCCCCACATCAACCGCCTCTTGCCGCTCCGTCTTTTCCCGGAGGAGCAGGACCGGGGTGTGCAAGGCGGGCGCTTCTTCCTGGATACTTCCCGAATCGGTAATGATTAGCGTTCCCCGGGCCGCCAGGCGGAGGAAGGTCGAGTGGTTCAGGGGCTTGGTCAGGTGAATCCGGTCATGCTTGCCGAGGACCTCTTCAGCCATCGCCATTACCTCTGGGTCCGGAAAGACCGGGTAGACCAGGTCAACATCGGGGTTGGTCTCCACAATGTCACGCACCGTGTGGAAGACCTGGCACATCGGTTCACCAAAGTATTCGGGCCGCTCCATCGTCAAGATAATCAGGTGGTGGTCCGCTGGGATCTCCGGAAACAGGGCTGCCGGGTTGTCGTCGCCAGCCAGGGTTTGCTTTACCATGTCGATCACCGTGTTCCCCGTCACGTAGATCTGCTTGGCCGGGTGGTGTTCCAGCAGGAGGTTATCACGCGCATGGGTTGTCGGTGCAAAGTAAAGGTCAGCGAGGTCGTCAGTCAGCCGGCGGTGCATCTCATCCGGAAACGGCAGCCGCTTGTCATGGGTCCGCAGCCCCGCTTCGATATGGCCAATCGGCAGGTGGTGGTAAAAGCCCACCAAACTGGCGGCCAGGCTGGTGGCCGCGTCCCCGACAACCAGGAGCATGTCCGGCTGGCCAGCATTGATGACGTTATTCAGGTTGTGCAACAGTAAGCTTAAGCCCTCAACCGGGTCTATGGTCTGGTTGACTTCCCGGGCCAGGTCAAAGTCCGGCTTGATCTTCAGGTAGTCCAGTGTCTGTTGGAGGACCTCCTGCTGACTCTGCTGCATGGTCGTTACCACCAACGGCTGCCAGGTGTCCGGGTCGGTCCGGGTTAACTTGATTACCGGTGCTAGTTTCAACGCTTCGGCCCGGCTCCCGAAGAGGAACATGATTCGATACGGCGGTTGCACTTAGCTCGCTCCTTTCCATAAAATTCATTATTATTGTACACCTAATATTTCAGCAAAATAAAAGCAACCCGGGAACTTCTTCGCCAGGTTGCTGGTTAAAATGATGATCCCATCCGGGCTTGAACCGGAATCGACCGCTTAGGAGGCGGATGCACTATCCAATTATGCTATGGGACCAAACAAAGAATATTATCGCATTTACCTTGGTGAAGGTAAAGCGATAATGTTCTTTTATTTTGAATTTTGCCGACGGTGCTTCAGACGGATTCCCTTATTCTTGCGGTTCTTCTTGTGACGGTGCTTCTTGGGCTTGGAGAAGCCTGCAAAGGTCTTATCCACCGACTTCTTCAACCGCGGTTCACCCGTCAGCTGCTTCTTTTGCAGGCGGTGGTCAGCCTTTTTGACATAGGGAACTGTCCGTTCACCAGCAACCGGCTTCTGGTCAGTCAGCTGGTCTTCACTGATGTAGAAGTGCTTGATGTCCACGTCGAGGTCCTTGACGAGCTTACGCAGGTCACGGATATCGTGGTCATCCCCGAGGTTAATGACCATCCCCCGTTCACCCTGCCGGCCGGTCCGTCCTGCCCTGTGGACGTAGGTATTGGTTGCGGTTGGCAAATCAAAGTTCACCACCCCGGGCAGCTTCGGAATATCCAGCCCCCGGGCCGCCAGATCGGTGGTTAAGAGCAACTTAATTTGGCGCTTACGGAACATCCGCATTGCCTTTTCCCGCTCGGTTTGCCGTTGGCGCCCACCGAGGATGCCGACATTGACGTGCTCGTGTTTTAACCGGCTGGCCGCGTAATGAAGTGTCCGGGTACTATTGAAGAAGACCAGGGCCCGGAAGTCCTTCATGCTAGCTAGCCGCCGGAGGGTCGCCGTCTTCTGGGCGTTCGTCCGGGCAGCGAGGTAGACGTGGCGGACAGGACCGCGTGAATGGTCGGACTCACGGACATCGAAGGTCACGATGTCGCGACCAAACATCACGTTCAACTGGTTGAGGACTGGGGACATCGTGGCCGAGAAGAAGGCCAGCTGGGTGGTCAGCGGGGTCGCCCGCTCAATGTCCTCAACAAATGCCAGGGTATCGTCTTGCAGGAGGTCATCTGCTTCATCGATCACCAGTGTTTGTAGGTGGCCGAGCTTCAGGTGGTGGTTATCCAGCATGTGCAGGACCCGGCCGGGCGTCCCGACGACGACATCGGGGTGCTTGTGCAGGTGCATTACCTGCCGGCGGAGGTTAGCGCCCCCAGTCAGGGACTGAACCTTAACACCAATGATTGTCCCCCACTCCCGCATCACCCGGGCCGTCTGGAGGGCCAGTTCTTGTGATGGAGCGAGGACCAGGATCTGGGTACCAGAACCCGGCATCACCTTGGGCAAAAGCGGCAGGGTGAAGGCCAGGGTCTTACCGGAACCAGTCGGGGCAATCCCCAGGACGGATTTATCGGTCTGGAGGGCCTTTTCAACCGCCGACTGGATTGCCGTTGGTTGCTTGTACAGCTTATCAAAATGTTCCTTAAATTGTTCGATCAAATACTATCATCCTATTCTTGATCATTGTCTGCTGGGAATACTAAGTTAGCTGATTGCCGGAGGGAGTACATGACGGAGTTAACCGTCCGTGCCAGGTCCATCCAGTGTTGGTACTTCTTCATTTCGGCTGGGTCATCCGGATTGTTGAAGAGGTCGGCGAAGTCGTTCATTTCATCGGTCATGGAGTTTTCTTCAACCGGGACGTCCAACGGGTGGGCATTCTTGTCGGCATCGTAGTAGACAACCTTCTTGGTGTTGAAGATGCTGTCGAAGACCAGGGTGTCCTTTAAGCCGTAAACTTCTGATGGCAAGTGTGAGTTAGCGGTCTTACCGAAGTTCAGGGTAACGGAGAACTTGTCATAGTCAAGGATGGCAACTCCCTTGGCATCGACACCCGTCTTCGCAAGGGTTGGATAGTATACGACCGTGCTTGGTTCACCGAATAGGGTTACCGCACCGTAGACGGCGTAAACTCCCAGGTCCATCAGGGCCCCACCGGCAAAGTCGAGAGTGAAGATATTTGGATATGGCTTATCACCAGCTAAGACCTTATCGTAACGGGATGAGTACTTCATCACCGTAATTGTGGCCCCTTGGCAGTGGTTTTCCTTCATCTCGGCAACCTTTTCAGCGGCCTTCTTGTAAAGCGGCGTATGGATGTGCCGGGCGGCTTCGACTAAGCGGGCCTTCGGGTGGGCAGCAAGGAGGGATTCGATGGCGCTGAATTCGTCAGGATTAGCGAACGACGGCTTTTCAACGATGATGAACTTATCGTTTTCGATTGCCTTGCGGACCTGTTGGTAGTGGAGGCTGTTTGGTGAAGCAACGTAAACTACGTCAAAGTCCCCTTCAGTGAAGAACTTGTCGAGGTCGTCGTAGAATTCGGTGGCGCCATATGGCTGGCCATATTCCTTGGCCCGGTCCATCGTCCGTGAATAAACGGCCGTCAGCTTATACTTGCCAGTAGTCTTAGCGGCGTCTAACATCTGATCAGTGATAATGTGAGTTCCGATAATTCCTAACTTGAGCATAATGCAATTCTCTCCTTTAAATATAAATACGATTGTTACAACTAATTTTACCAATTATTGCGGCTTTTTAACAGAATTGAAATCTTCCCATAACACAAATGTGTGTATAATAAGCATGGAAGTTAAATGACTTATCACATACTTAATTGAGGAGATCGATGGAATATGAAGAAAAAGGGAATGTTACTTTTCGGCGCGGGACTTATGGCTGGACTCAGCAGTACCTTCGGGTTCAGCCGCGCAAAGAAGAGTAGCACGACAACAGCGCTACCAATTTTTTACACTGGTACTTGGAAATATTATGACAAGGAACGCAATCGATCCCATAAAATCACCATTTCTCCTGAACTTAAATTGGGCATCGACAATCAGATAATTCCGGCAACTGTTCAACAAATTAAGAATGACAAATTAGTATTCCTTGATAAGTTTGGTTACCACATAACGATTCGAGCCAATGAACAACGGCCAGTTTCCCTTTCCGATGAGGCTGACGACCAGGTTTACACAATTCAACCAGTTCAATAATTATTGGAGCGCTGTAACACAGCGTTTTTTATTTTAAAATTTATTTGTCGTAGGTGCGGTGGTGCGGGGCCTGGTAGTCATTCATGAATTTAATGATCGTGCCCAGGTCATCCCCAAAGTACAGACTCTTCAGATATTCCTCCTCCAAAAAGCCGGCCTTAGTCATCTCAACCAGTTGCTTTTGCAGATTATCGTAGTAACCGCGGTAATTGTAAAAGGCAACTGGCTTTTTATTATCACCGATTGTGACCCAGGAGGCCGCCTGGCTAATCTCTTCCAGGGTCCCTACGCCGCCGGGAAAGGCCAGCATCCCATCCGCCAGGTTCATCATCTTTTCCTTACGGATGTCCATGTTGGCAACGATCTGCCGGTCCGTGACCCCGTCCAAGGCCACGCCGCGGTCGTACAGTTCCTGGGTAATCACGCTGTGGACCTGACCGCCATTCAGGAGGGTCCCCCGGGCAATTGCCCCCATCAGGCCGTGACGGCCACCGCCATAGACCAGGTCAATCTGGTGGGCGGCCAGCCACTCGCCGAGCTTTTCCGCCTCCACCATGTAGTGCTTGTCCTTGCCTTCTAAGGCTCCACAGTAAACTGCTAACTTGTTAATTGTCATCTACTTTCCCCTCTTTGCTTAATTCTTGAAGTGCCGCCAACTGCTGTTTGATATCAGCCGCGGCGGTCTTAACGGCCATCTCTTCAACCGGGTATAACTTGAGCAGCAACAGGTTCCCCACACCCTGGCGCCCAATTAGTGCCGGAAAACTTACGTAGATCGAATACTGCGGCTGGAAGATGGCCACCGGCAAGGCCAACTGCTCATCGGTAAAGATCGCCTGGATAATCCGCCGGGCCCAGGCAACCGCCGCACTAGCGTTGTAGCCCAGTCCCTTCAGGGTGTACCAACCACTGAGATCTGCCTGAACCTTGAGCTGGCTCTCGTCCAGCCGGTGACCATTGATGGATTCACCGATCCCCTGGCCGTTAACCCGGACAGTGGACCAGGCAAAGCTCTGCCGGCCGTTATGCTGGCCGTAGACAAAGCCGGTCACATTGGCGGCGGACAAGTGGGCCGCGTGGGCCACTGCCCGCCGCATCCGGGCAGTATCGACCACCGTTCCTAGGCCAATCACCTGCTTGGGTGGCAGGAGTAGTTCCTGCTGGAGGAAGGCGGTGATGGCCTCGTTCGGGTCGGTCAGGTTGAGGACGATTCCCTGAAAGCCGCTGGCCTTGATTTGCGGGGCGATTTCTCTTACTGCCTGGCCGCTGGTGGTGAGTTCGGCCATCGGCTGTTCCTTAGCCAAGGCACTCTTGCCGACCGCCACGACAATGACTTGGGCCCCACCAAGCGCCGCATAGTCCTGGATGGTGATTTTTAGGTGGTGGGCGCTGGCCGTGGCCGCGTCCGCCAGGTCAGTTTGTACTGCTAAGGCGCGGTCGTCATCCTGGTCGATCAGGACCAACTCGTCCGCTTCGCCAGTGACCGCCAGTTCATTTGCCAGGAGGCGCCCCACGTGGCCTAATCCAATAATTCCAATTTTTCTCATGCCTGCACCTCGCTAATTACAAAGGAGAGGCTGACGCTGTCTGCGCCAACCTCCGCTTATTATTTTAGGATATTTATTCTTGTGGTTCCTGCAACTTCTGAGCTTCGGGGAAGGCGTTCAAGACAAATTCCCGTGGGCCCTTACTAAAGTCGAGGGGTTCTTCTGCCTGGTACATTTCCTTATGGCCCCCCACATAGAGGGTGACCATATCTGGCTGTAATTCAAAATGAACCCCCAGCTCGATTGCTGCCCGCAACAGGCGCTGGACGTCATCCGAGTAGTCCTTGCTGATGGCCTGGAGCGGGTGCTGGTAGTTGATATTGTTAGTGTACCGGTCGTTCGCAATCTTCAAGCCGAATGACAGGAGGTTCCCATTTTCAATCCGGTCAGCCAATTGACCACTGATGGTCAGGGCCGGGTCTTCCACCCGCCGCTTAGCAAAGGTCAACGCTAGCTTGTACTCCCGCGGAGCGTTGAACTCTTCCACGAAGGCCTGGAGCTCGTCAATCAGCTTGTTGGCAGCGTCCTTCATCCAGTCGGTCTCATCCGTCGGCTTCTGCAGGGCGACCTCGTTATTCAGTTCACGCGCCTTTGCCAGACGGGTCGTCAAGTCATCCGGAAGGGGTGAGACGATGGCGTCTAACAAGAGGAGCTCCAAGAAGTTCAGGGTATCATCACTGATTCCTGTCCGGGAGAGCGGGTCAAGGTCGAAGTTTCGGAATTCGAGGTAGTCAATGCCGGCAGCCATTGCCCCCCGCAGGTCCCGCATGTCCTGGTCGTGGTGACGAAGGCGGACGGGCCCGAAGAATTCCTTGAGGCTGTAGAAGGTTCCGTTGTCGACGTACTCCTGCAGCTGGTCAACGTGCTCTTCGAGAGAGTTGTAGGTAATCCGTTCACTGGCCTTGTTATCGTCCCCGTACTCACTGGCCCGAATGCTCCGGACCGGGAGTTCGATATTGTCCGGGAAGCTCTGCGGCATGTTCTCGGCAACTGGGCTGGCCCCGTACAGGTAGGTGAACAGCCATTGGTAGAGGTAGTAGGCCTGGGCGAGCTTGAAGTAGAGGTGGTTGCGGAAGGCAACCTCATTATCGTACTCGTCAGTGTAGAAACGCTGGTAGAGCGTTGATACGAGGTCACTATCCAAGCCAAAGTTGATGTGGACATCACCCATGATTTCCTTGGCAACCCCATATTTATTTCCCAGGTAATCATGGTCGGCCTGGGCCCACGGCTTGGAGTAGGCGTCCTTCAGGTAGTCCATGTCGTGTTGGTAGACCGGCGCGGGGGCCATGCTAAGTGGCCACAGGCGCTCATCGCTGTGAAGCTGCTCAATCATAATCTGTTCCAGCATCTTCAAGTGAGTAACCGCATGGCGGCTCCCCACTACCGGTGGTGTCTCAAAGTCAATCATGTCATCGGTAAATCCTGAATTCAGGTAAATGTTGTATTGACGTGACCGCAGATTAGCCGGATATGGGTACCGACTGGCCCGGCCGTTCGTCAACACACGATGCTTTTTAGCTTCTAAGCCGAACTGGCAGGCAAACATTTTGGCGTTCAGTTCGGGCTCTTTCAAAGCTGACTTGATTTGGTCATATTTATCAGCCATCTAGCATCCTCCCAATCATAATATATCATTCTCACTCTAACACTTTTGGAACATAATGGGCAATCTTTTTAGAAACAATGTCAATAAATTGTCTTACTAGGTGCCGGTATTAGTCGTTAAAAGTGCCTGCAGAAGATCCTACAAGTCCAGAATTTGCACGGGGTTGCCCCACTCCTTGACGAGGTTAAGGAGGCGGTCGACGGGAATGATTACCGTTTTAGTGTTGTCGTTGGGGTGACAACCAAGCGGTAGATTCGACTCGAGAAGCTGCCGCGCAACGACCAAGGTAACCTGGTGGTCGCGGTCGTTGATAAGATTAAAAGGAGATACAGCCCCGGGGGCGATGGCAAGGATTTTTTTCAACTCATCTGGGCGCGCAAAAGAGAGTCGCGATGTGTCCAACTGCTTTTTCAACTGACGCATGTTCAAGCGTTGGCTATCAGGAAGCATAATAAGAAAGAAGCCCTGCCGGCTGTGCAGAAAGAGGTTTTTGGCGCGTGCAAAGGTGTAGCCGTTGACATATTGGTCAGCTTCCGCGGCTGTGTAGACCGGGGGATGGTTAATCAATTGGTAAGGAATCTGTCGTTCTTTCAATAATATTAGGATTTGATTAGTCATTGCTGGAACCTCCTGATTATTTCCCGGGAAATATGTGACGACTGCTGGTAGATGGACCGCGCGTACAAAGCTTTGGGCTGCGGGAGTTGGGTTGTTTGCAGCCTGCTGGATAAGGTAGCGGACACGGGACGTAGCAAGCCAATGGTCACCGACAAGGGTTTGGGCCCTTCTGGGAGCAGCATCTTTGCCGTAGCCCTTTCCGGGATGGATCCGGTCGAGTTGCCAGCTTGGATAGGTGATGATTTGAGCGGTGGGGACCCGACTATGCCAGCGGGCTTCGTAATGCCAGCCGGCCACTACCCAGGTGTATTTGACCTGGACGTAGCCATTTTTGGCTTGGCGCTGGGCGGTAGCATGGCACGGGATTGGCCACGGAGCCAGCTTGCGGGAACTAGATGCCGCGCCAAAAGCATTTTCGAATGTCGACATGGGTCGCATCTTTGAACGGCACCCCCTCCGCTTCTAGCATGGGCCGCTGGTCAATCCAGCCAGGCGCCAACCGACCGTTTGCCGTGACTACCCGGTGGCAGGGATGCTTACCGCACCCGCCAAATTTACCCAGTGCCTTACCAACGAGGCGGGCGTTACGCGGGCGGCAAATCATGCGGGCAATCTGGCCATAGGTCGTGACTCGCCCGTACGGGATTAGATCTACTATGTTTAGGACGTCTTGGGTAAATTGCTTGTCTAATTTGATTGCCATGGGGCGCCTCCTTTCTCTGCTATTTTAATAAAAAATTAGATATAGCATAGATACTTTAAGGAGTTACTTATTTGATAAAAAACACTTTTAAGAAAAAAGTTGTTACCTTTATAAAAGTGATAAAGCAAAGCAATATAAATAAGGCAAACCACAACTTTAGCTCTTCAAATACAAAGTAAATAACCGCCGTAGCAGTTATAAATAAAACTAACGCTACAGCGGGAATGAAAAATTTGCTTCTATAGAATGCAGTAACTTTTTCTTTCAAGAATTGTCTCTCCTCACAACTACTCTTCATTAAATTGAAAATTGTACTTTATCATGCATCAATAATTCCCCCATATATATGGGGATTATGAAATATTAAAGAATCAATCGAAGTAGTATTAGGGATTCCCCCCATACACATGGGGATTAACTTAAAGGTCCTTATTAATGCACCACTTTTCTCCAAAGATCTCTTTCATTTAGTTTATCATACTACTATAAATCGATATCAAGTAAAATCCATCATTAATAGTATTCTCTAAACCTTTTCGAAAGATTAAATCAAGAACTGATTAAATATCCCTATTTCCCCGATAATAATTGGATACTTACTCTGCCATCAGCTTTTGCCTAGCTATATTGGGGCACGCATGGTCTACGACGATTAATAATAACAAGCAGTGGTAAAATTCTTCATATAGCAATGAGTCCTAACCGTCGATATCTGGTCCCCCACTCAATTTCTGACGTATCAACGCTTCCATAAACTACTTGTTGCCTTTTAACAATATCCCACAAATTATAATTAGCGTTTTTAACCGTTACGTTCCCGCTAATACCAACGGTCCATTCAATAGAATCACCTGAGTTAACCTTAAGGACTTCACGAATGCTTCGTGGTACAGTTACCTGGTTTTTACTGGTAATCTTTGATACCACTTTGACTAGTGGCCCCATATCTAAACTCACTCCTTACTCAAATTTCATTATTCCGTTAAATTAGCAATATATTTTACACAAGGTTTCGATATCCACAACATCATTATAATAGTTTTTTACCTACTTCCATTGCATTCAACTTACCAAGTCAGATAAGGATAATGGTTGCTCATAAAATTTCATGCGTCATTAAGCCACTACTGCTTGGAGCATGAATCAATCATACTTGTTTCTTATTGTTTTCCTTTGAACATCTATAATACTGAAAATCAGGTCGTGATCCGTTATCTCTTTGATCTTTATAGAGTTACTCCCAACGTGAAATAGTACTTTTATTAATTGAGTTTTTATAGTAATTTTTTAGCACTAGAATGACATGATTTTCTGCACTATTCTTTGCATTCCTGGTTTTAGAAAATGTCTTCCAAACAGATAATGATTTTTTTATTTCATCTGTCTGCTTAGATGACATTATAGTCCCGCCGTTTTCCTACATTTTAATTCCGCCCTGTGTATCTCGCAAAAACGTTAAAAATCAATTTGGTTATTAACACTGAAATATACGGAGTACAGTAATAACCTACTCAAGTAATACCAAGGGGTGTAAGTATTACCTGGGTAGGTTATTCATTTATAACTAGGTTTTATTTAGAGAGTATTTTCACCCTCTTTCCAATTATCTTTGGCGACAAAGGGAGTCGTGTCTTGGGGAGCAATAAATGAGAAGAAATTAAGTTGATTCTCCCAGTCCGCAGAATTGCCCCAATCCATTTCCCGCAAGTTACGATTATCGTACGTAAAGGCCAGCAATCGTTTTTGCTTAATATCATAACCAGCGGTATATTGTGTCCAAGCATAGATGGTTTCACCATTATTATTAATTCTTAGAGAACCCTTAGGTGTATTTTCTGGAGTAAGGAGTTGGAAAATTTGATTAAGTGTTTCTCTATCATCCGTTGATGGTGAAAGCAATTTGGCAAATGCTGCGTGTAGGAAGCGTGATTCAGGTTTATAGTCAGCCGGAATGCCAACCATCCCACTGGTTACTTCTCCTAGTTCAATTGGTTTAATTGTCTCACTTAAGTCATAATCATAAGTTCGGTTAGTAGTACGTTCCAGCCATAATTTAACGTTATTAATATGCCAATCAAACTTTGGCGCATTCGTAAATACACCTAATTTA
Organism: Lactobacillaceae bacterium; assembly: GCA_902834055.1. The sequence goes on from CADFHB010000015.1 coordinate 12,963, forward strand.
TTTTCATAAATCTGAAATCCGTTGGGAATTGACGGCTCAACCACAATCGAACGGCCAGTTTCATCAATGAATACACAGTGCTGCGGTACTGACATCCCCATCATTGGACCCGGATCGTTGGTCACACCAACATCTTGGTTCAACCGTTCTTTAATTTCATCGAGGCTACTGTAGTGGGTTAAAATCCAACTACAGATTTCTTCACCCCGAATTGGGATTTTACCACTCGCTTTGATTTCTTCTGTCGAAACGTATCGGTAAAAGTGATCAAAATAGAATGAACCACCACAAATTCCACTTTCGTTAATTCCATCCAATAGCACAGGAGATTTATGCAGATCCTTGGCCCACATAATCCCCATTACTGCTTGACGGGTAACAAATGGTGAATACATCGATGAAAAGTGGTATCCTTTGGGAATTTTAACCCCCGAATATTCAAAATGTTGTTCAAAATCTTGAGTTCGTCCCCAATAAGGATTACCCTGCTTACTAATCAATTCAATACCAGTACAAGCCATTTTCCAGCCACCTCCTTAATTAACTGACTTTGCCTTCTTTTGAGAAGGAATCATTGCAATCCCAGCACCAATTAATGCTACCAAGGCACCTAAAACAGTTACTAAGTATACATGCGCACCTAGTTGCGGAATTAATAAGTCCATTAAAACGGAGCCAATCAGCTGACCAGCAGTCGATGCCAGACCTAACAGTAATAGTCCAAGTCCACGTACTAACAATGCCATTAAGGCAATCGATAACAATCCTAATGGGCCACCAAGATACATCCACCAAACATGTGGAAGTACAAAGGTTGCTTGGCCCATGCCAATTCTAATTAGTAGGATAATCGTTAAAATGGAGAAACCTACGATAAAGTTCCAGGTAATCGATACCAGCATTGATCCTGTTTCCTTTGCAATAGCAGAATTACCAGCAGGTTGCCACCCCGCAAGAACTCCGGCTAAAAAGGGAAGAACGGCTAAACCAATTACTTTTGGTGCTGACCAGTTTGGTAATACAACCAAGATGGTTGCGGCAACTGCACAAAGCGCACCCACGATACGAGCAAAATTAAATGGCTGTTTAACATCAACACCTATCCCAAAGCGATCGCAAAGTAACCCAGAAATAACTAAACCGGAAATCAAAGTTGTTTGAAAAGTTGCTACTCCAAGTACTGATGCTGAGGCACCTTCAGAGAAAACAACCATTGCACCACAAATCCCAGCGATCCAATTCCACCAAGGCAAGTCGTGAGCTCGCATCTTTCTTGGAATTGATGCAAACTGAGCTCTAGTCGAATGACGTGCTAGGATAATGACTGCCATCACTACTAAACCCGAACCAAACGAAATTACTGCTGCGGCATTTCCATCACCCTTTAATGTGCTACCCAATTGTCCATTAACGGCAGATTGCAGCGGTGAAAGCATCCCCGCAAGAATAGTCGCCAGCACGAGCAAAGGAATAACAACACCCTTTTTCATCTTATTATTTGCTGAATCCATCTTCGAGCCTTCTTTCGATCTCAATCTCAGTTATTGGATAACCAATTAATGCAACGCGAGAAAAACTCGCCGTAATTTTGCCAATTCATAAATTCATCTGATGCCCAGTGGGGACCAATGTCACTCATATATGCTAGTGACTTTCCCTTGCCAAATGATGCTGTAACCAACAACGGATCACCAGCTACCTTCAGCAAAATATCACTACCTTCCTTAGGAGTTGCTACTTGATAACCAAGGACCTGCGGAAAACGCCCTAAATTTTCAGTTATTAAACTTTCTTTAGTCACCTGGGGGGTAAGCCCTTGGGGAACTTCACGACGATCATCATACGGAAGGATATTTACAGGTAAAACTTCCTCAACTGGGGTGCCATGATAATGCGCCTTACCTTCAAAGCCAGCAAATGACAGATATCCTCCTGCCATCATCAATGCACCACCGTTTAATACCCAGTGCTTTAACACTTCAAGTCGATTAACGGTTGGCTTCCCTTGGTCGAAAACTCGTTCTGAAAGTAAAATTGAATTAGCACCAATATCGGAAAGAATAATTACATCATATTCAGCCATATCGTCTTCTGACCACGGAAATTGTTCAGGAACATCGTGAGCAAATAAATGAGTTACTGAATGACCACGTGCTTCTAGCTCTTTAACAAGGTGACTACACCCATTCTCTAATTTAGTACTAGCAAAAGAGTCATAACCCTTATATTCGACAGTGGAAGAAATCCACGACTCACCCGCAATTAAAACATTCGCCATATAGCAGCCTCCTTTTACAAGCAAAATTTGAAGTAATTAAATGATTCTTGAAGTGATAAATCGCTTTATCAAATTGCTAAAAAAAATCTTTTAATCTGAATGCTTTTTAAAACCAACAAAACGTGTACAACTGACATTCAAATTAAAAGAATCATTAACAAACTTCACCTTAAATATAACACATTAATCTGAAATGTAAACACTTTCATAGAAAAACGTTACTCTTTGATTGACCGAACCGACTGCCGTCTTATTAATTCGGGCGCAATAACCAAATGTTGGTAGGTAATTTTCTTAGTAGATATCATCTTTAATAAGGCGGTGACACCCTTGCTAACCATTGGTGGTATGTTCTGGTCAACCGTGGTCAACGGATACTGAGTAATTACATCATAGGGGTCATTATCAAAGCCAATCATTGAAAAGCGGCTAAAAGCATTCAAGCCATGTTCATTAGCCCACTTTATGATTCCAAAAAGCATCATATCACTGGAACTTAGTATAGCTGTAACTTCCCTATTTTTGATAATTGCATCAGCCGCGCGATAACCACTTGTAATTGAATAATCTCCTTCATAAAGGAAGTCTGACCTAAACGGAATATCATTCTCCTCCAGCGTATGTACGTACCCCTCATAACGTTCCGGCGCATTGACATACTGCTTTTTCCCCTGAATAAACGCAATATTACGATGCCCATGGTCAATTAATTCTTGGGTAGCCATTGCAGCCCCCTTAAAATTATCAAAATTAACCGAGCACACTTTTAGCATATCAGCCGTTGCGTTAACTAAAACAATCGGTTTTCCAGTCTCATCGATCTGCTTTTGGAGCTTATCCATGTCTTGATAGAAAAATTCATTCGATGGTACCAGTAAAATTCCATCGACACCACGCGAAACCATATTATGGAGAATATGCCGCTCTTTCTCTGCTGAGTTATTACTGTCAGCAAATAAAGTGGAGTAACCATGCTTGGCAAGCTGATTATTGATTTCTCTTGTCATCTGCGCAAAGAACGGGTTCGTAATATCAGGAACAATTAAACCAATATTATAGCTAACGTTTCGGCTTAAAGAAACTGCGGCTGCGTTAGGTTGATAATGAATTTCCGAGGCAATTTGTTTAATTCGCTTACGAGTTTTGTCACTAACCCGAACAGGTCGATCATTAAGTACTAAAGACACCGTACTCAACGATACTCCAGCGGCTTTAGCAATATCCTTCATCGTATATTTCATTAATTTCAGTCCAATACAAGTTATTAGTTTAATTATAGCAGTGTTTGGTTTAGTGAAGGAATAACTAAGGTCCATAATCCTAGAGAATATCTAAACTTTCATGAGTTACTACGTAAATGGTCATGACATATTATTCTTAGAAAATTTAATTATTAAGACAGATTGCAAGAAATAAATTGAACGATTTATTGACACAAATTAAGCAAAAAGATCTCAAAACGTCACTTTTTTATTATATGTTTCCATTGGGCAAACCATAGTACATAGTCCAATTCCGTTCCTTACCAATAAGCACCATAAATGGCAACTTACTTTAAAGCATATCACAAACAGTACATCATTATTTTCACTAATCGATACTTCTTTTACCGAACCAGTGCTTACCTTCTTACCACAAATGGAATACAATGAAGCAAACTTAAGTAAAGGAGTAAACTCATATGTGCACATCTATTTATTACGAAACCAAAGATCATACACACTTTCTTGCCCGCACACTGGACTTTGCGCAAGATATGCATCTGACACCCGTCATCATCGAAAATGGGCACCACTTCTCATCCCAACTTTCTCCTAACGGATTTGATAGTAAGTACCGCTTTATTGGTGCCGGTAAAAATGATACATTCGCTGACGGCTTCAACGAAAAGGGTCTCGCAATCGCCTCACTGTATTTCAATGAAAATGCCGTATACGCTAAAGAACCCAAGACTAACGCCATCAATCTTGCAGCTACAGAGGTTATTCCGTGGGTGTTGGGAAATACTGCTAGTGTCAGTGAATTCAAACAAGTGGCTAACCAGCTGAATGTCTGCCAAGTCGAAAATAGTTTTGTCAAAGGAGTCATGCCACTACATTGGATCCTCTATGACCATCATGGCGATAGTCTGGTAATGGAGATTACTAAGACGGGGATGCACCTTTATGACAATCCAGTGGGCGTCATGACCAACTCGCCAACTTTCCCGTGGCAACTGACCAATTTGGGCCATCACTCACACATCCAGCCTCAGGATTTCCCAGCGAAAAAATACGGCGACTATCAGATTGTCTCCGATGGTCCTGGTAACGGTGCAATCGGCTTGCCTGGTGACTACACATCCACTTCCCGTTTCGTGCGGACTGCCTTTTTACGTCAGTATACTGATCAAGCAACTGATGCCCAATCCGGTTTAATAACCCTTAATCACATTCTCAACAACGTCGACATTCCCCGCGGTGTAAAAGTCAACACTAAGGGGCAAGCCGACTACACGCAGTACAAGGGTTTCATGGATCTCGACCACTTAACTTACTACTACCTACCTTATAACCAACTCAAAATGACAGAAATGAGTCTTTAAAACAATGGAGGCTGGGGATATATTTTTCCCCAACCTTTTTTTTTAGTTTTCGAATATTACATAGTAATCGCGGAAAAAAGCTTTCCAAGGCGAATAGAAATATCAATTGTGAATAAGAAAAACGGGTATAGCAAATACATTACTTGTTATTAGCCCTAAAACTACTCCTATCTTCTACCAATTTCTCTAAATAATTAGTTGGTCAAGTAATTACTGCCAGGTGTGGTCCTAACTCAGTCTTGCCTTCAGGATTTTCCCTGCCTCATCAAGACTCGAGTAGTAGTTAATATCATTAAAATGCTTTGTCCCGGAAATCATGGCTGACAGGTGGCGCTCCTGATTACGGTGCAGGATTAACACAGGCTTGTTAATCCTTTCGGCATAGCCAAGTTCATAACCAACACCTAAGCTTGGTTGGGTAGTTTCGGCGACAACAATGTCACTTTCCTTCAGCCAGTGAATATCTCGGTCACGGATCTCCTGCGGTGATAGTTCCGTTTCCCCATTTTTGGAAATATTGTGATTGCCAATATGCTCGGTTAGAACCTGGTGCCCCATCTGCTTCATCATGTCAATTAGTTGACGATAAAGTCCCTGGTCATTCCGACCACCGCTAATTGAAGCCGCAAAATAAATTTTCATGAATGCACTTCCTTTACGGGTCTACATTGTCCAATATTGATGCTATTTTTTGTATTATCACTGCTTAATCGATTGATATTCTTTGATTTGATTATATTCCTCACTATTTTTGCTTTCGGCATTTCTAAAATTAATGTCATTCTGTAAGTTAAGAAAATAACGGTCCGAAACGCCAAAAAGTCTTCCAAGACGAATAGAGGTGTCAATCGTGACATCCCGTCGATCATGGAGAAGATCTTGAATTCGCGAAACCGGTACGCCAATCTCTTTTGCCAAACGGTAAGCAGAAATACCCAATGGATCCATAAATTCACTTTTTAATATCTCACTAATTTTGGGCACGGCGATTTGCTTCATATTATAACCTCCTCCAGTTTAATGATAATTAGTGATTTCAACATCACAAACGAGATTATTTGGCATTACTGAAAACCAAATACGATACTTACTATTAATTCTAATACTGTACTGCCCTTTTCGATCTCCTGCCAGTTTTTCTAAATGATTAGCTGGCGGCTGACGCAAGTCGTTTAAATTTTCAGCATTATCAACTATGATTAATTTTCTTAATGCAGTATGTTGAATTGATTGGGGAAACTTTTTAGAGAAACATTGATTAAATATTTTCTCGGTTTCTTTATCCGCAAAGTTTTTGATAATAGCTCCTATTTATTCTTTACATTCAAATTATACCTGTCGCTCGGGTATGAGTAAAGACGAAAGTATTAAGTTAACTAGCTGCTTACTTTTTAAATACGTCATATTAATCAAGGATTACTAATATTCGCAGGTGAACTACTCGGCCATTAATGACCGCGCTTCTGGGAACATAGAGTAGTATTTAGGATGTTGTACCTGTATTCAGGATACCTAACTTACAGAACTCCACTCTTTTACCAAGTCTGCCCAGTCCAGCGCAGTTGGTAACTTTTTAACTCTAATCTCGTTATTTTTAATCTCATCCGAAATGTCAATTTAAGTTAGAAAGAAAATAGTTGCTCATCAGTGACGTAAG
>CADFHB010000016.1 GCA_902834055.1 Lactobacillaceae bacterium
ACGTCACTGATGAGCAACTATTTTCTTTCTAACTTAAATTGACATTTCGGATAATGAAAGAAATCAGCTTTTTCTTAGAAATCAAGTATGATTCTATCTCTTGAATCTTTATTTTCCCATTCTCAATCGAGTTATTATTCCACCAATTCAAATGCCTTTTGTTGAACATATTATTAGGCTTACCAATAAAAATAGTTACCCAATTTAATAAATAGTAGTTAGTGCAGTTATTAGAAAAAAGCCAGCCAATATCAGTTCCTCGACCCTTATAGCTTATTTCTGACTTTAGCTCAAAGGCAAATGTATTTATTCCACTTAGTTTATTCATATTTCCCTTCGGATAATATAGAGCTGTCTTTTCATCGATATTTACTTCTTTTGATAGTACAGGGTTAGATTTATACCCTAAGTGAATCTGGACATCTATTCCGTTAGTTTGTTGTTTTTTATCAGTGATTCGGTCTATTCTCTTAATATATGAAGGCTTTTGTGGATTTTCTAAATTAATAAGGCCTTGATAATAATGTCTTTGTAGAAAATCGCCAATAATCTTTTCGCCTTTTTTATCTTCACGTCTCATTAAAACGCCTTCTTTTATTATGTCGTGTATGTTATATTTTTTACCAGTTTGATATGGCTTCTTAAATAAAGCTTATTTTAGTATGATAATTAGCTTATTAATGCCCCAAGCGCCTGCATTCAATTCTTCATTTAGTACTTTGCTAAGAAATACTAATAGAAATGGAATATGTTTTAAATTTAAATCAAATCAAGGGCAAAAAATAAAACTACTTTTTTCGATTTTCGAATATTACACAAATTGTGAGAGTCTACAGATATTATGACAAAAATAACTAGCAAGCTAGTTATTCATTTCCTTTTTACTAGCGCGTTGCAGAGCACCGGTATTGCGGCCCCAAAAGACACCGTCCGTATAGCCCTGGATGCTGCGGTCATCATTGGCCTTCATCAGGCGGTAAATTCCCCAGGCTGTGTAGAGTTTGCTCTGCTCAATTCCGATAAAGTGACGCCCCAGCTTTTTAGCCGTAACTAAACTTGACCCGGCCCCGGCAAACGGGTCGAGGACCACATCTCCGGGGTTAGAACTGGCGAGAATCGTCTTTGCTAACAGCTTCTCCGGCTTCTGGGTAGGGTGACCGGTGTTTTCCGGCATCGACCAATACGGAATCGAAATATCATCCCAGAAGTTAGACGGCATGGTGTCCCGAAAGCGCCCCACCGCAGTTTCTTGCCAGTCTTTTGCCTGACCGTTTTCTCGGTAAGGGGCGACCACCTGTCGCCGTTGCTTTACCTGGTTGACATTGAAGGTGTAGTCTTTGTTGTTCATGGTCAGAAACCAGATGTCTTCCATCCCGTTCTTCCAGTTGGTCTTGGCGCCCCGTCCCTTTTCCCGTTGCCAGGTAATCCGGTTCTTGATGATGAAGTTCTTGCCCAGAACCGGCGCCAGGGCGATGCTGGTCTGCCAGTCCGCAAAGACGTAGAGGCTGGCATTCGGCTTTAGTTTTGGCTTTAGGGCGTCAATCCAGCACTGGGTGTAAGCCTGGTAGTCATTGTTTGCCAGGTGCTTGAAGTTAAGCCCATCGTACTGCTTATTGAGGTTGTACGGCGGGTCCACCAGGGCCAGGTCGGCCACTTTATCCGGCAATTGGGGGAGGATGGCGAACGAGTCGCCATTGATACTCTGGTCTTTCACCTTCTCCATGGTTGTCAGGTCATCTGCCGCCGTTTTAATCTGGGCAAGGACGCCCGCGGGTGCGTGTGCAAGGTCAAAATCGATTGTCTTGTTCCGGGCCGACTTTGTCATTTTGTCACCATCCAAATTCGTGTTTTCATTCTAGTATAACGCATGTCGGGTCCCGACTTTGTCCCCGCCAGCATTAATGTGAAATTCTTGCCTATTTCTGGTAATAAATTACCACTCTCCCGCATTTGCTAGCAAACGCTTACACATGTCGGTATCATAAAAGTAACACAGAAATGAGGAGTGTTTGACAATGAAAATGATGAAGTGGATTGCAGGATTAGTAACGGTTTTCTTAGCTTTCCTGTTCTTGAATGGGATCAAGGGTAACAACACGCCGGCCCAGGCCAGCAACAACATCAAGGTTACCTACACCTTGAAGAAGAACAACAAGCAGTTCGCTAACAAGAAGGTCACGGTCAAGGACAACGCCACCGTTCTGAACGGCCTCAAGAAGGGCTGGAAGGTCAAGATTGCCGACAAGGATATGGTATCCTCAATCGACGGCCACAGCCAAAACAACAAGAAGCAAATCTACTGGACCTACACAATCAACGGCAAGTCCAGCAACAAGTCGGTAATGCAACAACACGTTAAGAACAATGACCACGTTGTCTTCAACCTCAGTAAGATGAGCAATTAAGACAACTAAAGGGGAGGGGAGCAACGATGACAACTGAGCATGACCGCATCAAAAGGATGACATTAATGTCAATGCTCACGGCGATTGGCGTTGTTTTCCGGATTATTCGAATCCCGATTCCCAACGTCCAGCCGGTTACGGACATGATTATGATTGTCACCCTGATATTGGGGATTGGGTTCGGCATTTCGCTGGCCATGATGATTATGGTTGTCTCCAACCTGGTGCTGGGCTTTGGAATTTGGACCGTCCCCCAGATTATTGCTTACGCGGTCTGTGTACTGACGGTGGCCGGTTTGGCCAAGGTCTTGCCAATTCGTAAGCACCTGATTCTCCAGGTTATCCTGGCCGGCTTCCTCGGTTTTGAGTACGGCTTCTTCGTCAGCATTGGGATGTCAATCTACGGAGGTTTTGCGGCCTTTATCGTTTACTGGCTCAACGGCTTGCTATTTGATTTCTATCACGCCGCCGGGAACGTGGGTTTCTACTTTATTTTGTATAAGCCCCTGACCAAGATGCTGAAGATGTATTTTAAGCAGTAAAATAAAAACACGGTTGAGAAAATTTGAATTTTCTCAGCCGTGTTTTTTGTCTCTGCCCAATCCTAATCAAATGAGTTGTCCCCAGATTGGGTCGTCATCCTGATGAGGTTTGGGTTATCCGTATTACGTTCCAGGGTTCCCCCATCGTCTCTTTCCTGTTGTCCCAGACTAACGTCGCCGTCGTCACTGGTCAACGTTACCCCAGGGTCGTTGACGGCGTGGACCTCGTTATCCCCGGACTGGTTGTTAACGAGGTAGTGGCCGTTGACCGTTAGCTTGCGGGCGGTGAAGTCACCCGAAGATAAGTTAGCCTGCCCACCATTGACGGTTACCTTAACGAGGTCCGTATCACCACTGGCGGAGTTGAGCCGGACATTCGTGAACTGACTATTGGCAGCCCGGATGTCACCGGATGCTGAGGATAGGGAACCGCCGTTGATATTACTATCATTAACAGTGATGTCCCCACCGTTCGTATTAATGTGGACCCGGCCGAACTTGCTACCTTTCAAGGTAACATCGTCATTACTCTTGACGGTCAGGGACCGCACTCGCTTGTCCTTCGGCACCGTGATGACGATTGTGTCGTCACTAACGTCGCCCCAGGAGACGCTGAAGTGCTTTGCCTTAATGGCGGTGGATTGGGCAATGGTTAGTTGACCGTCCTTGACCGTTGTCTTCAAAGCCGCGTGCTTCTTGCCGTAGTAGTAGGCACCATAATGGTCACCTTGTCTGACCTTTACGTTAGCGGAGGCCGCCGTGACCTTGACCCGGTCGAAGTGTTGCTTAGTCAGTGTCTGCTTATTGACATGGTTGAAGGTCTCTTCATCGAAGGGGTGGAAAGGCTGGGGATGGCTAAAGAAACCCACGGTCACCATGATGGCCCCGATAATGACGAGGATACCCCCGATACTAAGTGCTTTTTTCATTATGCGCCCTCCTTAGACTTGTTCCTGAGGTATCTGACAAAATTTTGGCAGCCCCGGTAAAGCCACTTGATAGCCCAGACGACAATTGCCACGAAGATGATCAGCAGGCCGAGGAGGGCAATCCCGCCCCCGCAGTAAAAGATTGCGCCCCACACGTCGGTGGCAAATAACGATCCGGCTAGCGCGAAGGCCCCCACGCTCAGGCCAAAGATGGAAGCCAGGCCGCCGAGTAGGAGGCCGAAGAAGCCGAGTAAGAGGCCGAGAGCCAGTGGCCCCAGGACAATGATGAGGACCACGGCTAGACAGATGGAGAGGATGGCCTTGGTCCGTTGGTCATTTACCGGACGGGTCGGTTGGCTGGCTGGACCATTTGGCTGGCTACCGGTCGTCTTGGCGATGATGTCCTGGCTCAGCTGCTCGGGCGTACCCAGCTTGTCGACGATGTCTTTAACGGTAGTCAGCCCGGCATCATCGATGTATTCGCTATAAAAATCGATGGCATCGTCTTGGTCTGCCTGAGATAAGACTTTCAGGTATTTTTTTAACTGTTCGATGTATTGTTCGCGTGCGTTCATTATTCTTCCCCCTTATCGCTAGCGTTAAACACCCGGTCGAGGCTCTCCTTATAGTCGTTCCATAGCTTGCGGACCCGGCTTAAGTGCTGCTCTCCCTTGCGGGTAATGCGGTAGTAGCGCCGGTTGCGGCCCTGGTAGCTCTGCTGGTAGGTGGTCAAATACCCCCCCTGGTTCAGGCGGCGCAGGACTGGGTACATCGTGGATTCGGAAATTGAAATGGCTTTTTGCATCTCCTGGGTGAGGGCGTACCCGTAATAGTCTTGACGCTCAAGAATCGCGAGGACCATCCCATCGAGGAGGTCGGCAGTAATGGTTATTTTCATGGTGACCCTCCTTTACTATCGTTCATCTAATATTATATTCTATATAGTATTATAGTTGCAATAATATTGTGGTAAAAAAAGCGGAGCCGGGAAAATATTTTCCGTGCTCCGTAATCCGTTATTCCTTAACAAAACCGGTTTGCTTGAACTTGGCTCCGTGCATCAGGGTGTTCTCCACCGGGCAGCTCTTGGCCACGTCCGCCAGGAACTGCTTGATGTCTTCATCCGATTCGTCACTGCGCAAGTGGGGCTCGTAGCGAATCTCGGTAAACTTATACAACTTTTGCCCGTCGACTTCTTCCTTACCGAGGTCCCCCTCGACGTCGACCCAGAAGGCCCGTAAGTCAAAGTGCCGCTTCCGGGCGAGTTCGGTGGCAGTGATGGATTGGCAGGCCCCAAATGAGGCGAGGAGAATCTCCACCGGGTTCATCCCCGTGTTGGTGCTGTTCGGCTCGTCAAAGGTGATCTCAAAGCCGCGGGCCCCGGCCGCGACCTGCATTCCCGTGGTGGTCTTTGTTGCTCTAACTTTGTAGGTACTCATCTTAAAAACCTCCTGATTATCAATTTGCCTTAAGTTTACCGGACCAGGAATTCAGGTGCAATTAAAATGCTTCTTTGACCATCCGCATTAATAGCCTATAATTTAGGTATTAAACGAATATAAATGGGGAGATAAAGATGAAATATTCGCACCGGCTGAGCGACGCCGTACACATCTTAGTATACATAGAAATTTTAGGGAGTGCTAGCAGCTCAACAATCGCTGATAGTGTCAATTCAAACCCCAGCCTGATTCGGCGTTTGATCGCCCGGATGGTCAAGGCGGGAATCTTAAGCCGCAAGGGCAAGGGGAGCGAGATTGCAATCAGCCTGACGCGGCCGGCGAATCAAGTCAGTCTCCTCGATGTCTACCAGGCGGTGGAGGACCACCAGCACTTCTTAAACGTTGACCAGGAAGTCAACCACAACCAGCCCCTGGGTCGTAGCATGCCGGCGGTCCTCAGCGAAGCGTATGGGCAGGTGCAGATTGCCGCGGAACAGGAAATGGCCCAGATCAGCCTGCAGTCAGTTGTCGATGCGGTCCGGACGAAGATGTAAAAAAGTATCAGAGTGCTTCGTCACGAAGCTATCCTAACGGACTTTCCCGTACTGTATAATATTTGAAAACTGAGAAGAGAAAACTCCTCATTCGAAAGAAAAAATCCGCACCACGATTTTTCAAAATTCGTAGTGCGGATTTTCTTGTCTTGGACGAGGAAATCAAGGTCATTTCCCGACCTTCTTTTAAAGTCCTGGATGCTTCATGTGAACGTGCTTGCGGTCGGCCTCAATAAATTGGTCACCATAGCTTATGAAGCCAAACTTTCGGTAGTATCCTTCGACCTGTACCTGGGCGTGAATAATGATCTCCTTACCGGGGAAGTGCCGCTTGATACCGGCGAGGATGTGGTCCATTAGTGGTGTTCCTAGTCCTTGTCCACGGTAGTTCTTAGCAATTACGACCCGGCCGAAGGTAACGTGATCACCCGTGGTAAAGTAGCGCGCGTAAGCAACTAACTTTTGACCGGCCATGCAGAAAACGTGGCGGGCTTGTGGGTCATCGTCGTCAGGGTCGTAATAGGCGCTGTCCTGTTCGGTATTGAAAGACTATGGCCCGGAGCTGATAAATCTTAAAAAGTTCGTGAACGGTTAGTTCATCAAAATCCTTGTCATACCAGTTCATTATTACTTCTCCGGTTGGACTTCGTGTGGGGACTTTTTGCCGGCTAAGACGGTGAGGACGTCCTCCAGTGAGAAGTCCACCATATTCTTGACGGCCAAGTTGGTGAAGAAGGCAATGTGAGGAGTTAAGATGACGTTGTCCATCTCGTGGAGTTCCTTGATCAATGGTACGTCATCGAGTCCCTTTTTCCGGCGGTCAGTCATAACGACCTTCTGTTCCCCTTCAAAGGTATCTAAGGCCGCAGCGGCAATTTCCTTCTTTTTCAGGGCGTCGACCAGGTCCGCCGTGACCACGACAGGACCCCGACTGGCATTGACCAGACCAGCGGTTGGCTTCATCAGTGCCAGGTCCTTAGCGGTGATCAGGCCTGTAGAAGTTGGGTTAAGGTCCACATGGAGGCTGATGACGTCGCTTTGCTTAAGGAGTTCTTCCTTAGAAACGTAGTCGACGATGCCCTTCATCTCTTCTCTGGGCTTGACATCAAAGCCGAGGACGTGAGCGCCCAGGGCGTTGAGCAGCTTTGCCAGGGTACCGCCAATCCGGCCCACCCCGATGATGCCGATAGTGGCGGTATGGATTTCCAAAGCCTGCTCGTCACTGAACCAACGGAAGTCGTTTTGGGCGACCTGGCTGTCAAAACGGTAGGACTTACGGAGGAGGCGGAAAATCTGCATGAGGGCGTGTTCAGCAACGGACCGGGGTGAGTAAGCCGGGACGTTGGTGACAATCAGGCCGTTTTCGTGGGCCTTTTGGATGTCGACCATGTCAAAGCCGGCCGTCCGGGTGGCAATCTGCTTCAACCCGTTGGCCTTGAGTTTGGGGTACACGGCCGGGTCAACCTTACTCCGCTGCTGGATGACTAGGCCATCCATTCCCGCCGTCAAATCAACAGCATCATCAATCAGCTTTGGGGTTGTCGTAATCTCAACGTTATGTTCCTTAGCAAAGGCCTTAATGGCGGCCTGTTCATCATCTCTAACACTGGTCATTAAAATTTTTGTCATTATTTATTCTCCTTTAAAAAAGTCGTAATCCGGTCAACAGCCGTCTTCAGGTTGTCCATACTAGTAGCGTAACTGAGCCGCAGGAATCCTTGACCGCCGGCGCCAAAGTAGGATCCTGGAATGACAGCGACCTTTCCCTTCTCTGCCAGTTTAGTAGCAAAGGCAACGTCATCCGTACCGAATGCGGCCGGAATCTTAGCGAAGACGTAGAAGGCGCCCCGTGGGGTAGCAAGTTCAAAGCCCAGCTTCTGGAGGGCGCTAACCAAGAAGTCACGCCGTTCTTGGTAGGCCTTCTTCATGGTCAGGGTCGCCTGGTGGCCCGCTTCGGTGCCAAATGCGGCAGTAGCAGCAGCCATTGCCGAATCGGTGGCGGCGGTAACCATCATCCCGCTCAAGGCACTTACTGGGCCCATCAACTGTTTAGGGCCGGCAATAAAGCCAATCCGGTAGCCAGTCATGGCGTGCGACTTCGATGCCCCGTTGAGAATCAGGGTCTGGTCGGGGATGAACTTGGCAATTGAGGTGTGGTGGCCGTCGTAGACCAGTTCGGAGTAAATTTCATCGGCAATTACCACTAGGTCGGTATCCTTGATCGCACTCGCTAGTTCTTCGATTTGGCCGGCTGTGTAGGTGACGCCGGTGGGGTTGGATGGGTAATTCAAAATCAGGGCTTTGGCTGCTGGGTGGTCGGCGATGGCGGCCTTTAACTTAGCCGGCGTCAAGACGAAGTCATCAGCACTAGTGTTGATCTCAACTACGTGTCCACCAAGGATGGTGGTGACTGCCATGTAAAGCGGGAAGGTTGGGGTGGCAATCAGGACCTCATCACCTGGGTTGATTAGGGCCGCTAGTGATGCGTAAATCCCCTGGGTGGCCCCGATGGTGACGGCAATTTCACCGTTAGGGTCGTAGTTGAGCTGGTAGCGGTCATTTAAGAAATGAGCAATTGCTTTCCTAAGGGCGAGGGTACCGACGCCCGGGGCGTAATGGGAGTCGTTGTCATTAATACTTTTGATTGCTGCTTCCTTCATGGCGTCAGGGACGTTGAAGTCCGGTTCCCCCAAGGTTAGCTTGACGATGCCGGGAACTTTGCTAGCTTTGGCGTCAAATTCCCGAATACCAACGGGCTTGAGACGGGCGAAGTTGTTGTTCAGACGGTTCATTAGACTTGGTTTAGTTGCTGGCATGATAAAATTCCTCCTTGAAAATACGAAAAAGACCCGGACTGGATTAACCATATCCGGGTCTTTTCATCAGATTGGAATGAGTATGATGAGGAGGGCTCCGGATATGCTAGACCATCCGGAAACCGCCAATGACAAAATCACTGCTGGTTAGCGGATAGGATAACGCTAAACCAGAAGTAATATGCCCGATTCAATTGTTGAATCCGTGATTTCATCATTAGTGAACTCCTTAATTAACTGATTGTTAATCATTCTAATTATTTTTTAATCTTTGTCAAGGGCTAGCCGGAAATTAATTCGGGCCCACCGCGGGAGATACTTGCTGTCACGGGCGTTTTCCCCGTCCGCAAAAAAATCTAAAATTATTCCACTTTTTTGCTATATTACACTTGTGCTATACCACAAATGTGATATAATAATAGATGTAAAGGAAGTGAAGAGCGATGCGGATCGATATAAAACGATATCTGGAGGTGCATAACTTAACCATCTATCAAGTATCGAAGCGGTCCGGCTATGGCTACACGACTTTGCATAAATCATTTAACAAACCACAATCGAGTTCTACGTCGCTAAATCTTCGCGACCTTGATGCACTAGCGCAAGCCGAACACAAAGCGATGTGGGAAGTCCTCCGTGATTTAGAGAAACATTATCTGGATCATGATGATGAGGAGTCGTTGTAGTCAAAAAGCCGCTAGTTTTTTGACTGACAATTAATGAAGTAATTAAAAATGTACAAGCGGGTACTGCGATATGGCACAAAATCCAATGGATCCATTTAACAGCGATATGAATGACATCTTCAACCAATTAATGGGTGGAATGAATGGTTACAACTCTGAAAACCGGCGTTACATGATTAATGGCCGGGAGGTAACACCAGAAGAATTCGCTCAGTATCGGCAAACGGGTAAGTTGCCTGGCGGTGCCGCTCCACAACAAGGCGGCCGTCCAGGTCAACAGCCAACCAACGGTAAGGGAAGCATTCTCCAAAAGCTCGGGCGGAACTTAACCGAAGAAGCACGCCAGGGCAAGCTTGATCCGGTAATCGGCCGGAACAAGGAAATCCAAGAGACGGCTGAAATCTTGAGTCGGCGGACAAAGAATAACCCGGTTCTTGTCGGCGATGCTGGTGTTGGTAAGACGGCCGTTGTCGAAGGCTTAGCACAAGCAATTGTTGACGGTAACGTTCCTGCCGCCATTAAGGATAAGGAAATTATCAGTATTGACATTTCCGGTCTGGAAGCAGGAACCCAATACCGGGGCAGCTTCGAAGAGAATATGCAAAAGCTGATTGACGAAGTTAAGAAGGCCGGTAACGTCATCCTCTTCTTCGATGAAATCCACCAAATCATCGGGGCTGGTTCTACTGGTTCCGACAGTGGTTCTAAAGGGATGGCTGACATTATCAAGCCAGCACTGTCACGGGGTGAAATTACCGTGATCGGTGCAACGACCCAGGACGAATACCGGAACACAATTATGAAGGATGCTGCCTTAGCACGGCGGTTTAACCCGGTAACGGTTAACGCCCCAAGCAAGGCTGACACGGTTGCTATCCTGAAAGGTATTCGGGACCTGTACGAACGTCACCACAATGTTAAGTTGCCAGATGACGTCTTGAAGGCAGCGGTGGACTATTCCGTCCAATACATGCCACAACGTTCCCTTCCTGACAAGGCCATTGACCTGATTGATATGACAGCTGCCCACCTGGCCGCAAAGCACCCGGCACACGATGCTAAGCAGATTGAAAAGGAAATTAAGGCTCAACAAAAGAAGCAAAAGGACGCTGCTGCTAAGGAAGATTACAAGACTGCCCAGGCCGCTAAGGATAAGATTAGTGATCTGAAGAAGCAGCTCGGTCAAAACTCCAAGGACGAAAAGGTAACCGCTACGCCAGAAGACGTTGCCAATGCAGTTGAACAGATGACTGGTATCCCAGTTTCTAAGATTGGGGCTAGCGATGTTGAACGCTTGAAGGATATGGATAAGCGTTTGGAAGGCAAGGTTATCGGTCAAGACAAGGCTGTTGAAGCAGTGGCTCGGGCTATTCGTCGTAACCGGGCCGGATTCGATGAGGGAGACCAACCAATTGGTAGCTTCCTCTTCGTTGGACCAACCGGTGTTGGGAAGACTGAATTGGCTAAGCAATTAGCTCTCGACATGTTTGGCTCCAAGAACGACATCATCCGTTTGGATATGTCCGAATACTCTGACCGGACAGCGGTTTCTAAGTTGATTGGGACCAGTGCTGGTTACGTTGGCTATGATGACAACTCCAACACCCTGACGGAAAAGGTTCGTCGTCACCCATACTCCATCATCCTGCTTGATGAAATTGAAAAGGCCAACCCACAAGTAATTACCCTCCTTCTTCAAGTATTAGATGACGGTCGGTTGACGGATGGTCAAGGGAACACCATTGACTTTAAGAACACGATTATCATTGCAACTTCTAACGCCGGTTACTCCAACGATGCCCCGGTAAAGCTGGGTAATGATAAGGACGAAGAAGACTTGATCAGGAAGTTGACTAACTACTTCCGTCCAGAATTCTTGAACCGGTTCAACGCCATTGTTGAATTCCACAGCCTGACCAAGGATAACCTTCAAAAGATCGTTGATCTGATGCTGGCTGACGTTAACAAGACTTTGGCTAAGAAGGACATGGACGTTAAGGTTACCCCAACTGCCAAGAAGTACCTGATTGACGAAGGTTACGACAAGGCAATGGGTGCTCGTCCACTTCGCCGGGTCATCGAACGAGAAATTCGTGATAAGGTAACGGATTACTACCTTGACCACCTTGACGTCAAGCACCTGGTTGCCGAAATGCAAGATGGTAAGTTAGTCATCGTTGACGCTAAGGACGCTGTAAAAGACGACAGCGACCAATACACGCCAAAGGTTAATGAAGACAAAAAGGAAGAAGATAAAAAAGAAGATAAGTAACGCCTAAGTATTGAGCGTACAAAAAGGGAGACTGGAAAGATCCGGTCCCTCTTTTTTAATTTTAAATGCAATTTTCTTTCTGCTAGCACGATTAGCCGACCTTAACGGGGGTGTCAGCCTTCTCGCCCTTGACCAGCTCGAGATTGTTGTCAAAGGCCTTGATCACCATGTTGCGAACTGCGTGGGTGGTGTAAAAGGCGGTGTGCGGCGTTACCAGGACGTTTGGCCGGTGGATGAGGTCGTTTAACCGGGCGTCAGGGAAGTTCTTGCCCTCCCAGTCGGCGTTGAAAATACCGACTTCGTTTTCGTAGGTATCCATGACGAAACCGAAGATTTTACCACTGTCGAGGGCCTTGATAACGGCGTCGGTATCAACTAATGCTCCCCGTGAGCAGTTGACCAGGGTGACGCCGTCTTTCATCTTAGCGATGGAGTCGGCGTTGATCATGTGGTAGTTTTCCTTTGTTGCAGGAACGTGGAGGGAAATAACGGTTGCCTGCCGGTAGAGGTCATCCAAGTCTTCAACGTAGTAACCCTTGGCCTTTAATTCAGGATTTTCAAACGGGTCGTAGGCGATTATCTTGGCACCGTAGCCTTCCATAATCTGCATATAGACCCGGCCAATGTGGCCAGTGCCGATAACCCCGATGACCTGGTCACGAACTTCGTGACCGATGGTTGGAGCCCATCGTAAGTCGCCCTTGGCAATCTTTTCATCCATTACCTTGGTCTGGCGGAGAATCCGGGCAGTTTGGATAGCAGCGTGTTCAGCGATGGCGTTTGGTGAATAAACAGGAACGTTAGTGATTTCAAAGCCAAGCTCCTTGGCCTTAGCCATATCAATGTTGTCGACCCCAACGTTTCTCAGGGACATCTTGGTAATCCCTTCATTAGCGAGGGCCTGCAGGGTGTCAGGTGTGTAATCGAGTTGCTGGTAAACAACGACCCCGTTAGCGCCCTTAGCAAGTGCGGCGGTTTCTGGGGTTAACAGTTTGTCGGTGTAATCTACGTCAATATCTGGGTGTTCGTTTGCCCACTCCTTAACGTACGGTTCTTCATCCTTACGAATACTAAAGGCAAAAATTTTCTGCGCCATAGATCTTACCTCGTTTCTAAATGAGCGACATTAACAACTACTATAAATCCATTGTATATCATTTTGCACTATTAAGTAAAGCGCTTTCATCACCGCTACATAGCTATTCTTAACGGTTTGACTATTAAATTATTAATATGGAATATACCGAAGAGGTTAGGAGGAGGGGCTGTAAAACCAGGGAAGGATTGAAAAATGGTAATAATTTAAGGGCTAATCAAAGTGGTTATTTTATCAATAAATTAATTTTAAAGATTTTATTGATTCGTTTAAGGAAATGTATAATTACCTCTTGAAGTATATGTACGAATATTCATTTAATGTATTATATTCATAGAAAAACAATTTGTCTAAAAGCTTTAAGAAATAGGTTTCCCCCTATGACTGATGCTAATAGATAAAAAGTAACTTTCAAAAAATGCTGCTTTTTATTATTAATCACAGGAGGATCAACACATGTTTTCAAGAAAAAATACTCAAATGATGGTGCAAAAGAACCGCCCGATTAAACAACGCTTTGGCTTGCGAAAGCTTAGCATTGGGGTGGCCTCTGTCCTGCTAGGGCTCTCCTGGGCCTACGTGGGGATTGTTAATGCTGATACGACGGATCAAAGTCACCCAGTTGCCACTGTGACTACTGAACCTAGTGCTTCAGCTAATCACATTGATGTTAGTAGTAGTGCCGTGAGTGCAAGCCCGGTGGCGAGCAGTACTCTTGTAAGTAGTCAGCCGGAGAGCTCAGCTGAAGTAACACCTGTTGAGGTACCTGCGAGCAGTGCAGTAAACATCGCGGGTAGTGACCAGCCGGTAACTAGCGAAAGCCAACCAGCCGCCCCGGCCCAGGGTCAGCCGGTTGCCAGCCCCACGCCAGCCCCGGTACAGACTAGTCCACAAAAGGAAGTTGGTACGGTTGATACAATTCATACGGACACGATCCTCAAGGATAAGTATGGGATTGACATCAACCATTTAGACGCTAAGAGTGTCCTCTTACTGGCTTCTCTTTTCCACATCTTTGCTAACGAGGCTAATCTGGGGTGTGACGTAAACGGCAACATTGCGGTTGGTATCCTTGGCGGTAGTATTGATTTTGGTACCCGGGGTGATTCGATTCATCTTTCAAAGGGTGATATTTACTACATTCAGCAGTTAAAGGACGCTCTTAACTCGGGGTCCTTCCGTAACCCGGAATTTAACCACGTTATTTTTGGAAACGATATCAAGGTTGAGGTAATTGACGGGAAAGTGTACGTTAATGGTCAGGTAATGAATAATCTTAAGCCTGAGGAAGTTTTCAAGGACGGCAATATCCAATACATTGACTTTGCGGCCGTCTTTAACCGTCTTATTAAAGCGGCAAATTTCTACGCTGACCAAGAGACCTCCAGTGGAGTCGTGATGGACTTTAGCGACATGAATAATCAAAAGATTGATGTTTCAAACGCTACGACAACGAATAACGTTATTTACGTAAACATTCCCGGAAGCTTGTTAGCTGGAAGCCAGCCAATCAAGATTTACGGTCTTTCTAGTAAAGATGGGGCGCCAACGGTAGTTATTAATGTCCTAAACGCTGATGGAACAATCAATATTGCTACTCAAGTTCACTTATACTACGATGACAATAATTCGCCAGTTAATAATGGTGAAGGTCACACGGTTCCCAACCACATTCTTTGGAACTTTGGAAACCAGGCAAAGGTAATTAATATTACTTCCGGCCGCTTCATGGGCAGTATCTTGGCACCAAATGCAACAGTCAACGCGCACGTTAACGTCGACGGCAATATCATTGCTAACATTGTTAACATTACTGGTGGCGAATCACACCGCTGGGATATTCACCCGGTAGTTCCACCATCCTTTATTGAGATCCCGACGCCGGATCCAGACCCAACGCCGGATCCAGACCCAACGCCGGATCCAGACCCAACGCCGGATCCAGACCCGACACCGGATCCAGACCCAACGCCGGATCCAGATCCAACACCGGATCCAGACCCGACACCAGATCCAGACCCGACACCGGACCCAGATCCGACACCAGATCCGGATCCAACACCGGATTCTGAAACGCCGAAAGATGGTGAGCTGACTGATGAGGATACTAATAAAGACCCACAGATGCCGGTAATAGAGACAACTCAAAAGGAAAAAGTTACGCCGAATACGGTTACGAGACCTAAACAACAGGCAGAACTACCACAATTAGGGGTCGGAGAAGATGCAGGAAAGTTAGCCGGAATTTTGACCCTTATATGCCTCCTAAATCTAATGACGATGGGCCTTTACAACCGGCGTAACCGTCAATAGCAGATAAGTAGATATTGAAAGAGCCACGAGCATTCGATTCTTGAACACTCGTGGCTCTTTTGTAATTTAAATGTATAATAAGACACTTTTTATATTAGCCGACTTTAACCGGTGTGTCAGCTGGTTTACCATTGATTAACTCACAATTGTTATCAAAGGCCTTGATAACCATGTTACGAACGGCATGGGTAGTGTAGAAGGCAGTGTGTGGAGTTACTAAGACATTTGGACGGTGAATCAGATCTTCAAGCCGGTCGTCAGGGAATTGCTTGTCCCGCCAATCAGCGTTAAAGATACCGACTTCATCTTCGTAAGTATCCATAACAAAGCCAAAAATCTTACCACTGTCGAGCCCAGCAATAACGGCGTTAGTGTCAACTAAAGCACCACGTGAGCAGTTAACAAGTACAACGTTGTCCTTCATCTTAGCAATCGTATCTTTGTTGATCATGTGGAAGTTTTCCTTAGTAGCTGGTACGTGGAGTGAGATAACATCTGCTTGAGCGTAAAGACTATCAAGGCTGTATGCCCGACCCATTTGTTGGAGTCCAACGAAGAATTCATGCAGTCTGAATTACTGCATGTTCAGCAATGTCATTTGGCAAATAAACGGGAACATTTGTATTATAAAAATTGCTCAAATTTTGTAGTAGAATAAAAGCGGTTACAGAAAATCGTGAGAGGTGGAACTAATGTTAACAGCTAATATTGTTTATGCAACTATGACAGGAAATAATGAAGAAATTGCAGATATCGTTTGCGATAGTTTACGCAAGCAAGGTGTTCAGGTAAAGGAAATGGAAATTTCCCAGACAGATGTTAACGATTTTAAAGATGCCGATATTCTGGTTGTCTGTGCATATACCTATGACGAAGGAGCGTTGCCAGAAGAAGGGATAGATTTCTATGAGGATCTTCAGGAAACCGATTTGAGTGGGAAAATCTATGGTGTTGCTGGCTCTGGTGATAAATTTTACGGTGAATACTATAATACTACTGTTGATCATTTTGATGATGCCTTTAAACAAGCCGGTGCTACCAGTGGGGCAGAAAAAGTAAAAATTGATTTGGAACCATATGAAGAAGATATTGAGAAACTTGATCAATTTGCTCATGATTTAGTAAAAACTGTCCAACAAAAATAAAAGGGACGTGATAATGCTAATATCGGTCCATTAGTAGGGAGTTTGAGTAAATATTCGTATAGTCAGAAATTGGCTAACTACTTAATAGGGCAATCTCAAAAGCAGATTTCTTCTAAATAAACTATGACATCTTACCGCTATACAATCTAGATCTTGAAAAGAAACAGTAAGTCTTTCGGGAAGTTGTGAATAAGATAGATACGTTGTTCTTTGTCACTCAGGAATATAACTTTTCAATTTCTGGTGATTTGAAGAATGCAATTGATGTTCTATCTGTTCCATCGTCGTAACCTTATGTTTACTACTAACTCATCCTTAGTGATTACGATTACGAACTCATCAGGAGTTCGGGGCGGTACCAACGCGAACGCTCGTACTCAGCAGTTACTCCACTATACCGGTATGAATGTAATGAATATGTTCGTTACGGTGGGCAATGTCCAGCAGATCTTTGATCATTATGATCATACAACGAAAGCATTAGGTAATTTTGTAAATATAGTGAATGAAAAGTAGTCATGGATAGTAAAAGGGGAAATTCCTCTACATATTTGAAAATGCTGCAGCACAGTACACAAAGAGGGCTCTAGCGTTCGGTTTTTCCGAACACTAGAGCCCTCTTTATACTTGCGGGGATTTGAAAACGAACTAGCTTACTAATTCTATCTTATTCCCCTTTTGTTTTTATCTTAAGAATTATTAACCAACCTTAACCGGTGTGTCAGCTGGTTTACCATTAATTAACTCACAGTTGTTATCAAAGGCCTTGATAACCA
>CADFHB010000017.1 GCA_902834055.1 Lactobacillaceae bacterium
ACGCTGACCGTAGATCATGGTAAAGAGTTCGCTAACTACCAGGCAATTGAGCAGCTAACTGGTACTCCGGTTTATTTTGCCCATGCTTATTCACCACATGAACGCGGTAGTAATGAGAACCGTAACCGAGTTTTACGGCGCTTTATTCCCAAAGGCCAAGCTATTGAAGCGTTAAGCGATCACAAGCTAGTTCAAATTAATTGGTATCTGAATTCCCGACCACTTAAATGTCTTAACTGGCATACACCAATCGAGATCTTCCTGCTTAATTTACGTCATTAAATTCGTTCAAGTTATTTCTTGCAATCTGCCTAATATTAATCATCTTCAACCGTGACAATAAACAAGTTATGACCAAACCGCGATAGGTTCTCAATATTTTGCAACAAGAGCAGGATCCATGAGAAGGCCAGGCCAAATTCCAATAACTCAAACGCCGTTAACGACAAGTAATCGGTTAGTTTAAAGATAATGTATTCCGCCCCCATGATGGCCCCCATGACGTAAGACAATACCAAGAATTGTTTAGTCACCGCTGGCAGTAACCACCTAACCGTCGCAATTAGGATTAAGATGATGTAGACCAGCCACATTGAAATACGGTCGTGGAGGATATGGAACTGAGGGTCATTAGGGAAAAGCCCAATCGATGCAATGCACACCGATAACCCATAAAGCAGCCACCGCAAAACAAGGATCTTTTTCCCCGAAAACCGTTTTTGAAGGTTAACAAACAAGTAGTCGACCAGGGTCATCATCAATACCCCAGAGAAGATCAAGGTTACGTTGAACTGAAAGTTAGCTGAATTTTCAGCGGTCCCCAAAAAGCTAAAGTTGTGTTTCCACCAGTCACGACTGGAATTAGTAAGGATGGAGAAAACCATCCCCCCGATAATCATAATGGTCAATAGGTTAGTGATCACGCTGGTGGTAAGAGTCATCGCCAGGTTAATCATGACGTAATTGATTACCGCAATGATGATGAAAATCATCACAGATGAAGTATAGATATCAAAACTAGCATCCATAAACATCCACCATAGTAACCAAAAGGCGGCATAAAGGGAAAACACCAGTATTAAGCCGGTCGCAATTACAATTGTCGGCAGATTTCGCCAGTAAAGTTCCTTGGTGGGTCCAGTTCGGTGGATCTTCGTCCAGATCGCCGTAATGGTAAATATTACTAGCCCACAAATCATTCCCAAAAGCGTGGCCCCGTTAGCAATTGAATAGTCCTTGCCGTTAAGCGCGATTTGGCGGATCGCCTGGCTACGCGTGTAAACAAAGAAGATGACCATCGCCAATAAGGCCGGGACCGTATACAGCCAAATGTTAATCTGCGGTAGTTGGTCAATCACGTTGGCCGGTCGGATATTGAATTGTTTATGGCTCACACTAAGGGATAACTTATCGCCAGGCTCTAAATCCGTATCACGCAGGGCTGCCGCCTGGATTTCAATCTTATATTTTTTTACCAACTATCTTCCCCCTCTCAAATAAAAAAGGGTAATGACAAACATTTGCCATCACCCTTTTAATAGTTAATATTGATTAGTTTTGCTTGTCTTCTTCCTTCATCTTGGCTTCTAAGTCCTTGATGGAGTAAGCAGCGACACTAACCTCTTTTGGCTTAATGTTTCGGTAAGCACTCATACCAGTACCAGCTGGGATAATCTTACCAATAATAACATTTTCCTTCAAACCAACCAGTGGATCATTCTTGCCCCGAATAGCAGCATCGGTCAATACCCGCGTCGTTTCTTGGAATGAGGCAGCGGACAGGAAACTGTTTGTTTCAAGAGCAGCCTTCGTAATACCAAGAATTACCGGACGGGCAGTCGCTGGGATGCCACCAGCGTAAAGCGTTGGTTTGTTGGCGTCACGGAACTGACTAATGTCCATCAGTTGACCTGGCAATAAGTCAGTATCACCTGGGTCCATTACCCGAACCTTACGCATCATTTGCCGAATCATAATTTCAACGTGCTTATCCAGCAGGTCAATCCCCTGCATCCGGTAAACACCCTGAACTTGAGCCAGTAAGTAAGTCTCAGTCGAAAGGACATCCCGAACTTGGATCAGTTCCTTTGGATCAATGGAACCTTCGTTCAGGGCGGTACCACGGTGGATAAAGTCACCTTCCGTAACCCGCATCCGGGCCGTAATTGGCAGGGTGTAAGTCCGGGTATCGGTTTCACCCTTAACAGTAACGTCCTTGGTCCGTTCTGCTGGATTTTCTTCAATTGAAACCACTTCACCAGTAACTTCGGTAATCGTTGCACGACCCTTTGGATTACGTGCTTCCACAATTTCTTGCACACGAGGTAACCCTTGGGTGATGTCATCGTTACCAGCAACCCCACCAGTGTGGAAGTTCCGCAAGGTTAGCTGGGTACCTGGTTCACCAATTGATTGAGCAGCAACCGTACCAACGGCTTCACCGGCTTCAACCCGGTCACCAGTTGCGGCATTCCGACCGTAACAACGTTCACAAACACCGTGTTCCGTGTTGCAAGTGAATGCGGAACGAATCGTGACTTTCTTAACGCCAGCATCAACGATCTTTTGGGCCATGTCTTCGTCAATCAAGACGTTCTTACCCACGATCTTTTCACCAGTCTTTGGATCAAAGACGGATTTCATCGTGTAACGGCCCATAATTCGGTCGTACAGTGGTTCAATCATTTCGTTACCGTTCGTAATTGCCGTTACTTCAAGGCCACGGTCAGTGCCACAGTCTTTTTCACGAACAACCACATCCTGGGCAACATCAACCAACCGCCGGGTCAAGTAACCCGAGTTGGCAGTCTTCAGGGCGGTATCAGTCATCCCCTTACGAGCACCGTGTGAGGACAGGAACATTTCCAGGACAGACAGCCCTTCATAGAAGTTGGACAGGACTGGCAATTCCATGATCTTACCGTTTGGTGAAGCCATCAAGCCACGCATCCCGGCTAGCTGGGTAAAGTTAGAAATGTTACCACGCGCACCAGAGTCAGACATCATGTTAATTGGGTTGTGAATGTCCATGTGTTCAATCAGTTTGTTTTGAACTTCGTCCTTGGCGTCATTCCAGGCACCGATAACCCGTTCGTACCGTTCGTCATCCGTAATTAAACCACGCCGGAATTGCTTAGTAATCAAAGCAACTTGCTTACGAGCCTTCTTGATAATCTCTGGCTTTTCTGGCAAATCATGAATATCGGACATCGCCGTCGTCAAACCGGAAATCGTTGATTCGTAGTAACCAAGGTCCTTAATCCGGTCCAGGAATTGCGAGGTCTTCGTAACCTTGTATTGCTTGTAAACTTCAGCAATCAGGTCGGATAAGAATCCCTTCTTAAATGGTGGAACCAGTGGGGCATTCTCTAGGTATTCATGGATATCTTGACCAGGTTCCAAGAAGAAGCGTTCGTCAACCCCTTCGTGGATGTTAGCGTCAGTTGGTTCGTTAACGTAGGCAAAATCCTTTGGCATGATCCGGTTAAAGAGGAGCTTACCAACAGAAGTTACCATGATCCGGTTCCGTTGTTCGTCAGTAAATGGCTTGTCAGGGAATGAGGAAACTTGTACACCAACTCGCGTCTGCAGGGAAACGTAACCATTCTTGTAGGCCATTTCAGCTTCATCGGTATCCTTGAAGATCATCCCTTCACCTTCACGGCCCTTATCTTCAGTGGTCATGTAGTAGTTACCGATAACCATATCTTGTGATGGTGAAACGATTGGTTCACCGTCACGTGGACTCAAAATGTGGTGGGCAGCCAGCATCAACAGCCGTGCTTCCGCCTGGGCTTCATCAGACAACGGAACGTGGATGGCCATCTGGTCACCGTCAAAGTCGGCGTTGTAGGCCGTACATACTAATGGGTGTAGCCGCATTGACTTACCGGAAACCAGGATTGGTTCAAAGGCCTGAATTCCCAACCGGTGCAAGGTCGGGGCCCGGTTCAATAGAACTGGGTGTTCCTTGATGACGTCTTCCAATACGTCAAAGACATCGTCATCACGACGGTCAATCTTGCGCTTAGCCGCCTTAACGTTAGCAGACAGCCCCCGCTTAACCAGTTCGTGCATGATGAATGGCTTGAATAATTCTAGGGCCATTGGAACTGGCAGACCCATCTGGTTCATCTTTAGGGATGGACCAACATCGATAACGGAACGACCAGAGTAGTCAACCCGCTTACCAAGCAGGTTTTGACGGAACCGTCCCTGCTTACCCTTTAACAGGTGTGAAAGCGACTTTAACGGACGGTTACCAGGACCGGCAACCGGACGCCCACGACGACCGTTATCAATCAAGGCATCAACGGCTTCTTGCAGCATCCGCTTTTCGTTTTGAACAATGATACCCGGTGCCTGTAACTTGAGCAGGCGCTTCAGACGGTTGTTCCGGTTGATAACCCGCCGGTACAAGTCGTTTAAGTCGGAAGTGGCAAACCGGCCACCTTCCAGTTGAACCATTGGCCGTAAGTCAGGCGGCATAACTGGGATAACATCCATCACCATCCATTCTGGCTTGTTACCAGACTTGATGAATGCTTCCAGGATGTCCAGACGCCGGATTGCCCGGGTCCGCTTTTGACCAGTTGCTTCCTTCAATTCTTCCTTTAGTTCACTGGCTTCCTTTTCCAGGTCAACGTCAGCCAAGAGCTTCTTGATGGCTGCCGCACCCATTTCAGCAGTGAAGCGGTCACCGAATTCAGCCTTCTTATCACGGTATTCGGCTTCCGAAAGCAATTGCTTCTTTTCCAGTGGTGTATCACCAGGATCAAGAACAACATAAGAAGCAAAGTAAATAACTTCTTCCAAGGAACGTGGACTCATGTCCAGCACTAATCCCATCCGACTTGGAATTCCCTTAAAGTACCAGATGTGCGAAACCGGTGCGGCCAATTCAATATGCCCCATCCGTTCACGACGAACCTTAGAACTAGTGACTTCGACACCACAACGGTCACAGACACGACCCTTGTAGCGAACCCGCTTGTACTTACCACAGGCACACTCGTAGTCCTTAGTTGGGCCAAAGATTCGTTCGTCAAACAGACCTTGCTTTTCTGGCTTTAAAGTCCGGTAGTTAATGGTTTCCGGCTTCTTTACTTCACCGTATGACCAGCTCCGAATCTTATCTGGTGATGCCAGACCGATCTGCATGCTTTCAAATTTATTGACATCAATCAAAGGATGTTCCTCCTTATTTTATAATGCATGAGCGAAGAACTATTTTTTAATCTTAATTGGTCTTATCTTCAGTTGAAGATGATGAGGCGGCCTTATCAGCATCCTTCTTATCCTTATCTTTGTTGTCCGCATTGTGTTGTTCAGCATACTTAGCCAAGGCATCAACACTAACAACTTCTGAATCATCTTCATCCATGTTCTTCAGTTGGATTTCGTTTTGGTTGCCATCGAGCACCTTCATGTCCAGACCCAACGCTTGTAATTCCTTAACCAATACCCGGAAGGATTCTGGGACCCCTGGCTTTGGAATCGATTCACCATTGATGATGGCATCGTAAGTCCGAACACGACCAACAGTATCATCAGACTTGTAAGTCAAGATTTCTTGCAAGGTGTAAGCAGCCCCGTAAGCTTCCAGGGCCCAAACTTCCATTTCACCAAACCGCTGACCACCGAACTGGGCCTTACCACCAAGTGGTTGTTGCGTAACTAATGAGTATGGACCAGTTGACCGGGCGTGAATCTTGTCATCAACCATGTGGGCCAACTTCAGGTAGTGCATTGAACCAACGGCAATCCGGTTTTCAAATGGTTCACCGGTCCGGCCATCGTACAGGATTGTCTTACCATCTTCAGGGAAGCCGGCTTCACGGACGGCATCCCAAACATCCTTGTCGGTAGCCCCATCAAAGACTGGCGTTGCCATGTGGATTCCTAGCCGCTTAGCAGCCATCCCCAAGTGCAATTCCAGCAGCTGACCAATGTTCATACGACTTGGCACACCCATTGGACTCAGCATGATATCGATTGGCGTTCCGTCTGGCATGTATGGCATATCTTCTTCAGGGATAACGATGGAAACCGTCCCCTTGTTACCGTGACGACCAGACATCTTATCACCAACTTGGATCTTCCGCTTTTGAGCAATGTAAACCCGGACCATGGTGTTAACACCTGGTGAGAGTTCGTCACCGTTTTCGCGGGTAAAGATCTTAACGTCTTGGACAATTCCGCCGCCACCGTGAGGAACACGGAGTGAGGTGTCACGTACTTCACGTGACTTTTCACCAAAGATGGCGTGCAACAGCCGTTCTTCAGCTGATAATTCGGTCATTCCCTTTGGCGTAACCTTACCAACTAAGATGTCACCATCGTGAACTTCGGCACCAACCCGAACGATCCCGTCTTCATCAAGGTCCTTCAGTGCGTCGTCACCGACGTTTGGAATTTCACGGGTCATTTCTTCTGGTCCCAGCTTAGTTTCCCGTGCTTCGGACTCGTATGACTCAATGTGAATTGACGTGTAAACGTCATCCTTGACCAGACGTTCGTTGATGGCAATGGCATCTTCGAAGTTGTACCCTTGCCAAGTCATGAAGGCAATTAATGGGTTTTGACCAAGTGCCAATTCCCCTTCTTCCATTGATGGACCATCTGCCAAGACATCGTCAGCATCCACATATTCACCAACTTTGACGATTGGCCGTTGGTTGTAGTTCTTACCACCGTTGGAACGACGGAACTTCATTAACTTATAAGTATCAAGTGAGCCGTCTTCTTCACGAACACGAACTTCGCGAGCATCGACGTATTCAACAGTACCAGGCTTCTTAGCAATCAGGGCCACCCCAGAGTCGTGAGCTGCTTTATAGTCGATACCAGTACTTACCAACGGTGCGTGAGGGTTAATCAACGGAACAGCTTGCCGCTGCATGTTGGCACCCATCAGGGCACGGTTGGAGTCATCGTTTTCAAGGAAAGGAATACATGCGGAAGCAACGGAGACAACTTGTTTTGGCGAAACGTCCATGTAGTCGACGTTTTCAACACTAGTTTCAACGTATTCATCCTTGTCACGAGCCATAACTTCATCATCAACAAAGGAACCATCATCATTCAATGGTGAGTTAGCTTGGGCGATGACAAAGTTATCTTCTTCATCGGCAGTCAGGTAGTCGATCTTATCAGTTACCTTGTGTGTCTTCCATGAAACACGACGGTATGGTGTTTCAATGAACCCATACTTATTAACACGAGCATATGAGGATAGACTGTTAATCAGACCGATGTTCGGACCTTCTGGCGTTTCAATTGGGCACATCCGGCCGTAGTGCGTGTAGTGCACGTCACGAACTTCATATCCGGCCCGGTCACGGGTCAAACCACCAGGACCAAGGGCGGACAGACGACGCTTATGGGTCAATTCACCCAGCGGGTTCGTCTGGTCCATGAATTGTGACAGCTGTGAAGAACCGAAGAATTCTTTAATTGAAGCAACTACTGGCCGAATGTTGATCAGCTGTTGAGGTGTGACAGTATCGGGATCTTGAATTGACATCCGTTCCCGAACCACCCGTTCCATCCGGGCAAGGCCGATCCGGAACTGGTTTTGTAACAACTCACCTACGGAACGAATCCGCCGGTTACCCAAGTGGTCAATATCATCAGTCGAACCAATACCTTCTTGCAAGTTAAAGAAGTAGTTCAATGAAGCAAGGATATCCGCTGGTTCAATGTGCTTGTATTCCAACGGAATGTGACCATTGCCAATAATTGGCACAACCCGGTCAGGATCATTCTTGGAGTATACTAAGATCTTTTGCAGCTTAACTGGTTCCGTTACTACGGCTTCGTCAGATGGTGTGTAAGTAACCATCTTAAAGTCGTCACGGTCCAAGTAAGGTTCCAACTTCTTAAGAACTTCCTTGGTAACCGCATCCCCCTTTTGGGCCAGTACTTCACCGGTGTCAGGGTTAGCCAGCGTTTCTGCTAAGGTTTCGCCCAGCAGACGGTACTTAAGCATTAACTTCTTGTTAGTCTTGTAACGGCCAACCGGAGCCATGTCATAACGCTTTGGATCGAAGAACCGGGCTGTCAGCAAGTTACGGGCGGAATCAGCCGTCTTTGGTTCACCTGGACGTAGCCGTTCATAGATATCCTTCAGTGCTTCTTCGACACGGGAATCTTCGGCGTTCTTGTGAACATCCTTATCCAGCGTTAATGATAGGGTCTCACTGTCGCCACCAAACATATCAATAATTTCATCATCGGAACCAAAGCCCAATGCCCGTACTAATTCAGTCATTGGCAATTTCCGAGTCCGGTCGATCCGGACGTAGGAAATGTTCTTAGCATCGGTTTCGTATTCGAGCCAGGCACCACGGTTTGGGATAAAGGTAGCGCCGTAGCTTGGCCGACCATTCTTATCAGCTTCTTCATTATAGTAAACACCTGGGGAACGAACTAATTGTGAAACAATTACCCGTTCGGCACCGTTAATAATGAAGGTCCCCTGGTCAGTCATCAGTGGGAAGTCACCAAAGAATACGTCTTGGGACTTAATCTCACCAGTTTCGTGGTTGGTTAACCGTAAAGTAACGTGGAGTGGTGCTGAGTAGTTAGCATCGTGTTCACGTGCTTCATCAACAGTGTACTTAGGTTCTAAAAGTTGATAATCAACGAATTCCAGGGAAAGCTTACCTTGGAAGTCATCAATTGGCATAATATCATCAAACATTTCCCGCAGACCCTTGTCCATAAACCAATTGTAAGAATCGGTTTGGATTTCAATCAGGTTTGGTAACTCGAGAACTTCTTTGATTCGGGAGTAACTACGACGGGTACGGTGCTTACCGTATTTTACTAAATGTCCGGCCAAACTGTTCACCTCTCTAATTTGTTGGGTGGGTTCATTTGAATGTTACATTTTGTTTACAAATGGTCCAAAAACCAACTTTTGGGCAAAAAAAATCCAAAAACAGTCTAAAAACTGTCTTTGGTTTTATAGTAGAACCCGATGGACAATAGATCACCGGCATTCAAATGAACTCACAATTACATACTGTATCAGTATAAGATCATTGAATTGTTATGTCAATATAAAAGCTTTTAAAATTAATTCCGCTTGGCCAAGCCGTTAACAATGCAGTCAACAATTAGCTTATCACGTTGTTCAGTAGTAATTGAATGGCCACCAATTAGTTGGTAAGTGCCAAATACCGGCGCCAAACTTGCCAAGAAGATCTCCGCAGCTTCTTTTGGCAAGAGGTCGGCCCGCAAATTAACTTCTGACTGCTTAAAGTAGTCCCCAATCGGTTCCAAGTAGTCCATCGTAAAGATCATGTTCAGCTTTTGCTGGGCGCTCTTTGATAACAGGACCATCGCCTGATTGTACTGGTCATAAATACTCAGTGGGTGGTACTTCTTAAGAATGTGGACAATTTCTAAGAGTTGTTCTTCCGGCTTCAAGCTATGCTTTCGGATAATTTTATTAATCTCTTGGCGAATCTTTCGTGACAGTCTCGTCATTACTTCCAGGTATAAGACCTCCTTATCATTAAAGTGGTGGTAAAGCGCTGGCTGGGTGATACCAATCTGCTTGGCAATATTGCGCGTTGAAGTCTCGCCGAAGCCCTTTTGCAAGAACAGCTTAGTCGCTGTCTTCAAAATAGCTTGACGAGTCTTCTCCAATTGTTCTGCTCGTTTCATTAAAAAAGTTCCTCCTCAAATTCGCTATCACCTATTATATGACTATCGTTTATCACAAAACAACTTATTTTCAAAGCAAAAGCGCTTGAGAGCCGGCATTATTTACCGTTCTCAAGCGCTTTACTAAACATTTACTTAACAACCGTCGTCTGTGCCGTGGTGGGGTTCTTGACCTTAACCGTAATCGCACCACGGTGAGCACCGACCGTGACGGTGTCACCAGCTTTTATTTCACCATCAATCAGCGCCGTACTCAAACGGTCTTCAATCCGGTCTTGAATTGCCCGCCGGAGTGGCCGGGCACCATATTCAGGATCATAGCCCACTGCCGCGATTAGGTCAATCGCTGCCGGTGTCACCTTAAGCTTAATGCCTTGATCAGCAACCCGGGTCCGCAATTCATTTGTCATCAGCTTAACGACCTGGTGCAATTCCTGCTTATTCAAGG
Source organism: Lactobacillaceae bacterium (assembly GCA_902834055.1). Next base: position 10,124 of record CADFHB010000017.1, read on the forward strand.
AATGGAAGATAATCGTTTCATCGATCCGGTTCAAGAACTCTGGCCGGAAGTGTAACTTTAACTGTTGGCGAATTGCCCCGGCCATCGCCTGGTAATCCTGGCTTAGGTCCCGGGCACCAAAACCGACTTCCTTCTCATCTTGCAACTGGGTCGCACCCAGGTTAGAAGTCATAATAATGATTGTATTCCGAAAGTCAACCTTGCGTCCCTTTGAGTCGGTCAAATAACCATCATCAAGGACCTGGAGCAAGAGGTTGAAGACATCGGGGTGGGCTTTTTCCGCCTCATCAAGTAGGACAACTGAGTAAGGGTGTTGGCGAACCTTTTCGGTTAATTGGCCCCCCTCGTCGTAACCAACATAACCCGGAGCCGCACCGATTAGGCGACTGGTACTGTATTTTTCCATGTACTCAGACATATCGATCCGGATCATGTTATCTTCCGAACCAAACATCGCCTCCGCAAGGGCCTTCGCTAATTCGGTCTTCCCAACCCCCGTCGGTCCTAAGAACATAAAGGAACCAATCGGCCGGTTAGGGTTCTTCAATCCGCTGCGGGCGCGCCGGATTGCCTTGGCAACCGCATCAACCGCTTTTTCTTGTCCAATCACCCGCTTGTGCAACACCTTCTCCAGGTTGATCAAGCGGTCGCTTTCACTGCGTTTAAGCTGAGTGAGCGGCACACCGGTCCATTCCGCAACCACCTTAGCAACGTCTTCGCCGGTAACCTTCAAACGGTAGTGCTGGTGATCCGCTTGTTCCTCCGCCTTTTCCGTTTGCTGGTTAAGTTTGGCACGCAGGGTTAATTCTTGTTCCCGTAAGTCCGCGGCCCGGTCGAAGTCCTGTTGCTCAATTGCCCCCTCCTTTTCGGCTTGGAGACGGTGAATTTGTTCCGTTAGCGATGGTTTCCGGTTCTTCTTTTCTTCTGAATCGATCCGGACCATTGCCGCCGACTCATCCATCAAGTCAATCGCCTTATCAGGGAGGAAGCGGTCCGCAATGTAGCGGTCCGAAAGCTTAACAGCCTGTTCTAAGGCATCGTCAGTAATCTGGGCGTGGTGGTGGGCCTCATACTTTGGTCGCAGGCCCTTCAGAATTTCCAGTGTTTCTTCTGGGGTCGGCTCATCAACCCGGACGGTCGCAAACCGCCGCTCTAGTGCGGCATCGGACTCAATGTACTTTTGATATTCATCAAGCGTCGTTGCCCCAATCGTTTGCAGCTCGCCCCGGGCTAGTGCCGGCTTCAAGATGTTAGAAGCATCAATTGCCCCTTCGGCACCACCAGCGCCAATTAGGGTGTGGAGCTCATCGATAAAGAGGATCACGTGACCATCCTGTTGGATTTCTTCAATCACCTTTTTTAAGCGATTTTCAAATTCTCCCCGGTACTTAGTACCCGCAACTAAGGAACCCATATCAAGGACCATCAAACGCTTCGTAGTCATTTCCGTTGGTACCGTCCCCGCAACCATTCGCTGCGCTAGGCCCTCGGCAATGGCCGTTTTACCGACACCCGGTTCACCAATTAACACCGGATTGTTCTTAGTTCGTCGACTCAGAATTTGAATTGTCCGCTTAATCTCTTGGTCCCGGCCCACTACCGGGTCCAGCTGACCACTGCGGGCCATCTGCGTTAAGTCACGTGCTAGTTTATCCAGGGTCGGTGTACCGCTCTTCCGGTTCGCACCGCTCGACCGGTCACCAGCCTGGCGCCGCAGTTGGCTCTCGGCCACACCCAAACGGCGCAGGGTCACTTTCCGCATCTGCCGCGGTAACACATCAAGGCTATAGAGAATTCGGGAAGACAATACACTGTCATCGGCAATCAGCGCCAATAAAAGGTGCTCAGTGCCAATCTTTAACGAGTGCATCTGCTGGGCCTCTTGTCCTGCCAGTGAAAGGACTTGCTTAGCCTTGGGTGAATATGGCAGGTAGTCTGCCGGGCCCAGCTGGTCAAGGGTTCCATACCCGATTAAGCGTTCAATTTCCTCACGAATATCGTCGCTCGTAATTGAAAACTGTTCAAAAATTTTATTAGCGATGCCATCCTTGTCCATTGCCAGAGCCAATAGAAGATGCTCGGTCCCTACTGCTTGGTGTTTAAAGTATTTAGCTTGTTCATGAGCAATCATCAAAACATGCTTGGCACTCGGGGTAAACATGTTATCCATTAGCAATCATCCCTTCTAACTTTCATACCGCAACCGGTTCAGTAGTGAAATCAATACTCGTGCTCTCAATTGTGACTCAACATCAGTATTCCCTACGTCGAGGGTTTGCTTTGACAATGCCACCAGCATTAAGTCCCCCTCCCGTTGGGTAATCACCTTCTCATCGTACAAGGTTTGAACGATCGCAAAGGCATCGCGTTCGCGGATTGAGTCACCAATTGTCTGGATCAATGAGTTTAACACGTCAACATTATCAAGTAAATTAACTCGCTCGATCCGGATATAACCGCCACCACCACGCTTACTCTTGACGAGGTAGCCGTTTTGAATGGTAAAGCGGGTCTTAATGACGTAGTTAATTTGTGATGGTACCACGTCAAAATGGTTGGCAATCTCAGAGCGGCGAATTTCCACCTGGGCGGAGTCACCAAGGATTTCTTTTAAGTACGCTTCAATTATGTCTGAAATACTCCGGTTTTCCATGATTCGCCCTCCCTCATTTTCTGACTAATACTGACCATTATTTTATCATAATTTACCGTCCCTGCCTAATCAAAGGCCTTCAGCTACTATGTAAAAAAGAGGCCTGCAGTACAAACTACAGTCCTCTTTGCTTAATTTATTTAATCGTAAAATTACTTTTCAAGGGAGAAGTCAACAACGTTACGACCAACAACCTTGTTGTCCTTCAATTCTTGAATCATGTCATTGATTTCAGAAAGCTTCCGGGTCTTAACGATTGGGTGAACCTTACCTTCAGCACCGAATTGGAAACATTCAGCCAGGTCTTGACGAGTACCAACCAATGAACCGGCAACAATGATCCCATCCAAAACAGTCTTAGCAATGTTTAGCTTCATGTCACCCTGTGGCAAAGCAACGGCAACCAGACGACCATCTGGACGAAGCGAGTTAACGGCTTGGTCAAAGGCTGCAGTAGTAACAGCAGTAACAACTGCGGCGTGAACACCGCCAACCTTTTCTTGGATCTGTTCGTCAACGTTGTCATCGTGACGGTTAATGCAAATTTCCGCACCGTTTTCCTTAGCAGCCTTCAGCTTGTCTTCGTTACCATCAACGGCAATTACGTGGGCGCCAAAGACGTTGTGGGCAAATTGGATACCAAGGTTACCCAAACCACCAGCACCAACGATTGATACCCATTGGCCAGGCTTGATGTCGGCAACCTTCAATGCCTTGTACATCGTAACACCGGCACAAGTCAGTGAAGTAGCTTCAACTGGGTCCAAGCCTTCTGGAACCTTAACAGCGTAGTCAGCTGGAACAATACATTGTTCAGCCATAGCACCATCGGCGGTGTAACCAGCGTTCAAGACGTTCCGGCAAAGCGTTTCACGACCAGTCAGGCAGTATTCACAGTGGCCACAACCCTTGAAGAACCAAGCAATTGATACCCGGTCACCAACCTTTAAGCTGGTAACACCAGGAGCAACCTTTGATACACGACCAACACCTTCGTGACCAATAATCCGACCAGGCTTCTTACCGAAGTCACCAGCGGCACAGTGAAGGTCAGTGTGGCAAAGACCACAGTATTCCATATCAACTAAGGCTTCACCAGGCTTCAAATCACGAAGCTTAACGTCCTTAACAGTAACGTATCCATCTACTGGATCATTGATAACAGCAGCTTTCATATGCTAAGATCTCCTTCTCAAAGACATGTTATATTTTTCACAATTATTATAATAGCAGACTGATTTTCGTTTTTAAACCCTTCTTTTAAAGATTTTGTGAAATGAAAATTTTACATTCAATAGTTAATTAACCACAAAGACACCGCTATCAA
>CADFHB010000018.1 GCA_902834055.1 Lactobacillaceae bacterium
ATCAACGACCGGGCGTCAAGGTTATCTTCCGTGATCATTACCGCAGCATTCTTCCGTACGAGGGACTGGGCGTTTTTAACCTGGTGGTTAGCCGTAACGTAGGGACTCGGAATCAGGATAGTTGGTACACCAAGCGCGGTAACTTCCGCAATCGTGGTTGCCCCTGCCCGTGAAACAAGCGCCGCCACCTTGGGCATCTTCGCCGGCATGTCCTTGATATAAGGCACAACCTTAACGTTATCCGCAATTTGGACACCCTTCAGCTGTTCCTGAACCTGATCGTAGCGTTTTTGACCAGTGGCAAAGATAACCTGGTATTTCCGCTTATTGAACTGCGGAATCGCGTCAACGACGGTCTTATTAATCTTTGGTGCGCCCTGGCTTCCCCCAAAAATCATCAGGGTTGGGACGTCATCTTTAAGGCCGTAGCTCGTCCAGGAGAACTGGCTATCCGTTTGCGAAACCACCTGTTGGGCCCGGGGGTTACCAACCATTGTTACCTTTTCTTGAGGGAACTGGCTCCGGGCCGCCTCAAAGGCGATTGCAATCTCGTCAACGTAACGACTCAGAAACTTATTAGTGACCCCGACAACACTGTTTTGTTCGTGAATAACCGTCGGGATATGGTGTTTGGCTGCCGCATATAGAACGGCCCCACTAACGTAGCCACCAGTTCCCAAAACAACGTCGGGTTTAAAATCCTTAATAATCGACTTAGCATGGTGGACCGACTTCAAGAAGAGGTAGACGGTCTTAAAATTTTCCAAAGAGAGGGATCGCTTGAAACCTTGCATTTTCATTGTTTCCAGCTTAATTCCTGCATCCGGAACAATCTTGTTTTCCAAACCACGGGTCGTTCCCACGTACAGGACCTCGGTCCCCGATTCAACCTGCTTAAGACGCTCAATTAATGCTAAGGCCGGATAAATGTGGCCACCCGTTCCGCCTCCAGAAACTAGTAAACGCATTAGTTATTCTCCTTTCGTCCAGTCAGCTTTTCAACAGCTTCAATAAAGCGGTCACCCCGCACCTCAAAGCTGGGGAACTGATCCCAGCTGGCGTTGGCCGGTGAAAGAAGGATTACGTCTCCCGGTTCACTAACCTTCCAAGCTGCGGGTACCGCTGTAATAGCATTTTCACTCTCCAGGATTGTCGGAATGCCGGCTTGTTCAGCCGCGTCCTTCATCTTATCCTTGCACTGGCCAAAGACAATAATGGCCTTAACGTGTTTTTTAAAGTACGGTACGAGCCGTTCGAAGGTGTACCCCCGGTCTAAGCCGCCGGCTAACAGGATTACCGGCTGTTCAAAGCCCTGCAAGGCAACCTCAGTCGCTTCAATGTCGGTCGACTTTGAATCATTGTAGAAACGCCGCCCCTTGTAATCGAGCACGTACTGAAGACGGTGGCGGACCCCACTGAAGGTCGTGAGGACACTGACGATATCTTCATTAGCGACCCCACTTAGCTTAGCAGCCGCAATTGCCGCCAGTGCATTTTCCACGTTTTGGGGTCCAATCAGGCGGATATCCTTTGCCGCCATAATTCGTTCACCGCGCCAGTAAATATCACCATTTTCCTCGTATGAACCCTCATGACTCTTGTCTTGCCGTGAGAATGGAACAATAGTTGCTTGACTACGGCGGGCAATCTCTTGCCACTCGTCCCGGTCCCAGTTCATGATCAAAAAGTCGTCCTTGGTTTGGTTCCGGGTGATATTTAACTTAGCGTTAATGTAGTTTTCACGGGTCTTATGGTAGTCCAAGTGATTGGAGAAAATATTGGTAATAATCGCGATGTGGGGATGAATTGTCGGGGCCCCCAACAGTTGGAAGCTCGAGAGTTCCGTGACCAAGGTGTCATCAGGGCCCAGTTCTTCAGCAACCTTGCTAAAGGAAACCCCGATATTTCCAGCATACTTCACCGTATGGGTGGAACTTTTCGCTAGCATCAGCTGCGTTAAGGTTGTCGTCGTTGTCTTACCATTACTCCCGGTAACACTCACCAGGTGGCCGTCAAAGATTTCCCAGCCTAACTCGGCTTCGGTGATGATTGGCGTCTTCTTCTCAACAAACTTGGCAACCAGGGGATTATCATACGGAATACCCGGATTCTTGACTACCACGTCAAAGTCTTGGTCAGCTAGAGACAAGGGGTTACTCCCGGTGATGACGTTAATACCATCCGCCTTCAAATCGGCAACCACTTGTGGATCCTTCGGCGTCTTCATATCGTTTGCCGTTACCTGCGCCCCAAGCTTAACAAGCAGGTGGGCAGCGTTTAATCCACTAATTCCAAAACCAATCACGAGGGCCTTTTTCCCTTGATAATCTTCAATCTCTTTCATCGTAACTCATTCTCCCGTTTTAAATTTAACCAACTAACAAAATCGTGCTGACAGCAATAACTGCCCCAATTAATCCAACAATCCAAAAGACAATATCGATCTTCCATTCACTCCACCCACACATTTCAAAATGGTGGTGAATTGGGCTCATCTTGAAGATCCGCTTACCAGTTAGCTTAAAGGAAGCTACCTGGAGGATTACACTAGCCGTTTCACAAACATAAACAATTCCAATGACCAGCAGCGACCATTCGTGGTGTAAGAGCAGGGAAACGGCCGCTAAAGAGGCACCAATTGCTAAAGATCCCATATCACCCATGAAAATCTTGGCCGGCTTGTGGTTGTAAGGGAAGAAGCCCAGCATGGTCCCAATCATTGCCAAACAGAAGAGGGCAATTTCTGGATAGCCCGGTTGGTTTAAGTTAACCAGGGCAATTACCAGGTAAGCCAAGAACGAAATGATCGATAGGCCACTGACCAGGCCATCCAACCCATCAGTCAGGTTAACGGCGTTAGAGAAGCCGACAATCCAGAAGATGATGAAAAGGCCGTACAGCCAGCCGTATTGGTTGGTTCCGAAGCCCATTTGAAAGCCTTCGTGCTGGTAAATTACGGTAAATACCATCGCCGCAATCACCTGACAGAGGGCTTTTTGCCAAGCTTTAAACCCTTCATTTTGGTGGTGGAAAATCTTAATACTATCGTCCCACATCCCAATCAGGCCGTAGACAACAAGAATCAACAGGAGGGCCCAGAGGGTATTGTCAATTAGCCCCCGCCAGGCAGCCACCCACAGGATCGTAACTACTGCCGAAATGATGAACAGAAAGCCCCCCATTGTCGGCGTTCCCGCCTTCTTGGCGTGCCAAGTTGGTCCCTCTTTTCTAATCTGTTGGCCCTCCTTCTTGGCCCGGAAATACCGAATCAACGACGGCATTAGCAAAAAGGTAATTAGAAACGCACTGATAAGCGTTAAAACACCACTTAATAGATTCATATTGTCCTCCTATTACTGTTTATTTTGGTACTCAACAGTAAGGGTCTGGTGACCATTAACCTTGCTGTTGGCTTTAATACTTTGTTTACTTACGTAACCACTACCGTGTTCAACCAGCTTGATATCCAATTCGTTAGCCAGTTGTTGGACGTCGGCCGCACTCCAGCCACTTATGTCAGGCATCTGGTACTTGCCACCCGTATTAAGAATTACGCGCTGGTTTTTAAGAACCTGCTTGCCCGGTGCGGTTGACTGGTGACGAACCTTCTTGCCATCACCAATTACCACTGGCTGAATATGCAGCTTGTTCAAGCGGTCAGAGGCAGCAGTTGGTGTTTGACCAACCACGTTGACCATCTTAATGACACTGCTACTTGCCCCCTGCTTATCTTCGAGCAGGCTCTTCATTACCGGCTTGAAGATCGATGCCATCTGCTTCGTTGCCGGTTGGCTCAGGTTCTTTGGTTGCCGTAATGTGATGTACATTACGTAACGCGGGTGCTTTGCGGGCGCCATCCCCGCAAAGGAGTAAAGATAGTTGGTATCACCATTGCTGTAACCGTTGGCGCCCCCAATTTGAGCAGTCCCGGTCTTACCAGCGATACGGTGACCCTTTAACTGAAAGTCATGGCCTAAGCCCTTTTGATCATAGACAACTCCCTCCATGTAGCCGCGGACTTGCTTGGCCGTTGACGCCTTGATAGGGTGACCAACAACCTCCGGCTTAACGCGCTTAATAACCTTACCATCGGCGTTAACGATTTTCTTGACGATGTATGGCCGCATCATCTTACCATTGTTGCTGACCGCGCTAAACGCCTGCAGCATTTGCATCTGGTTGACCGTAATCCCCTGACCAAAGGCGGTGTTCGCCTGTTCCAGGATCCCTTTGAACTGGGTAAAGCCGGAAACCTCATTGCCCATGCCAAGCACGTTAACCCGCTTGAGGAGGCCAAAGCGCCGGATATACTTCATCCATGTCTTTGCCCCCATGTTTTGTTCAATATGGGCAAAACCAACGTTACTGGACATGTCGAAGGCGTCCTTAAAGGAAATCATCCCCCAGCCACTAGAGGACCAGTCGACGATTTTTCCGCCACCCATTGCCCAGGTTCCGGAATTAAAGGTGGCGTTCGGGTCAAAGTGCCCCGAGTCAATTGCCGCGCTTAAAGCCAGGATCTTCATTGTCGAACCGGGTTCATAGGCGTCCTGGACAAACATGTTCCGCCATACCGGATTCTTCGAGCGGAGAGTTGGCCGTTGGGTTGCGGCAACAATTCTCCCCGTCTTGGCATCCATCACAATTGCGGTGACGGCGTTTGGGTTGGCGGTCTTATATACGTTGTTGACCTTGCTCTCCAGCAGGTGCTGGGTCTGGGCATCAATGGTAGTATAAATGTCGTCACCATTAACGGCTTCCCGGGTAACTCCTTTCGAGTTAGCCAGCCGGTAACCGTAAATATCCCGCTTATCTTGCCGCATCCCGTTTTTACCAGTCAGTTCCTTGTTAAAGTAACCTTCAAGACCGAGCTGACCAGAAAGGGTCGTCTGCCCGGTCTGAGCATTGACCTTGGGGCCCGCCATCCCAATAATTTGGGAGGCAAATTCCCCCTCTGGATATTGACGGGCGGGGGTCGCTACAAAGTTAATTCCCGGCAAGTGTTCCTGCTTGATCTTTTCCATTGTCGCCACTGATAAATTATTGCCGGCCGAGCCAAACTCAACCTGGTAGGGCTGGTTTTTAGCATCCAGGCGTTTCTTAATTTGTTTAGGCGTCATGTTCAAGTACTTGGCTAACACCCTGGCCGTCTTAGCCTTGTTCGTAACGTAAAGCGGTTTCCCCTTTGAAGACCGCTGGTTATGGTCCAAGACCGCATACATTGTGTATTTGCTGGTATCCGTTGCAATGGCGGTCCCCTTGCTGTCGTAAATATTGCCCCGTTTGGCCTGGATTATTTGCCGCTGGGTGTAGATCTGTTCTGCTTGCGACTTCAGGTTAACGTGCTGGACATCCTTATTAATCGCAATGTAAGCAAAACGAACGAAAAATAAGGAAAATAATCCAATCGTGATTAGGAAAAGCCATTTCCCAAAGTTCCCCTGATTGCTATTATTTTTCTTACTCCTCGTTCGCTGTGGCTCTTTATTCATTATCTATTAATGTTCCTTACGTTTGAATTTTTATCAGATAAACCGTACTTGTGAGCGGCCCGCTTTAAGCTGGCCTGACTAGTTAAAACAGCAATTTCTTGACGGTCACTCGAATTACTGTTTTTTACTCGCGAAACACGGGACTGCAGGTCCTGCAGGTCGTGCTGACGATTATTAATAGAAATTTTAGTTGAAAGTAAGGTAATTATCAACAGCAGGCTAATGGCACCACCCACAACCATCAGGGCCCGCTCTAACCGGTTCCACCCTTTCGGCTGCTGTTGCATTGCTGGTGCTTGCCTAACCTGCTTAACCTGTTGACTTTCGTATTTTCGTGCTGCATTCGAAACCATTGTATCCACTGTCCTTAATCTTTAATTTTTTCAATAATGCGCAACTTGGCACTGTGTGCTCGATGATTATTAGCTAACTCCTGCGCACTAGGTAGAATTGGCTTCTTATTAACTAGTTTGAACTTCGGCGTCATCCCGGCTGGAATAACCGGTAGGCCCTGTGGAAGGTCAGCAGCCAAAGACGATTTTTCCCGAAACATCGTCTTCACAAGCCGGTCCTCCAGTGATTGGAAAGTGATTACGCTGATCCGGCCCCCAACGTTCAAAAGGTCAAAGGCTTGCTCAAGTGACTCCTCCAATGCACCGAGCTCATCGTTAACCGCGATCCGAATGGCCTGAAAGCTTTTCTTTGCGGGATGCCCGCCGTGGCGTCGCGCCGCCGCTGGGATTCCCTCTTTAATGACGTCAACCAGTTCAAAGGTCGTCCGAATCGGCTGACGGCTGCGTTGCTGTTCAATTTTACGGGCAATCTGCTTAGCAAAACGCTCTTCACCGTACCGGTAAAGAATCCGAACCAATTTTTCGTATGGCCAGTCATTCACCACATCCATCGCCGACAGTTCCTGGTCTTGGTTCATCCGCATGTCCAGGGGGGCATCTAGCTTATAGCTAAACCCCCGCTGGGCGTCATCAAACTGGGGTGAAGACACACCCAGGTCATATAAGACCCCATCAACTGTAGCAACTCCCTGCTTAGCCATTTCCCTCTTCAGGTTACGGAAATTATCCTCAATTAAGGTTAGCTTTCCCGCGCTAATCTGGTCCGCAAGTGCTGCCTTGTTGTAATCAATGGCGGTTCTGTCCTGGTCAAACGAAAAAAGGTGGCCGGAATCGAGTTGTTTTAAGATTGCACTGGTATGGCCGCCCCCACCGAGGGTTGCATCAACATACTTTCCGGCTGGGTTAATATCTAAACCAGCAACGGCCTCTTTTAGTAGAACCGTTATATGTTTAAACTCGGCCATTCAAATCCACCTCATCTTAAAAATCAATCTCTAAATCCTCAGCAATTTCATCAAAGTTTTCGGCCGTATCGCCAGAGTAACTCTGCCAACGATCCGCACTCCAAATTTCAAAGCGGTTTGATACCCCAATAATCACGCAATCCTTCGTCAATTTGGCATGCTGACGTAATACTGGTGGAATGTTCACCCGTCCCTGCTTATCAAGGACGCATTCGGTAGCCGCCGAGTAAAGGAAGCGCACAAATGCCCGCGCGTCCCGCTTTGTTAGCGGTAGCTTCTTCAGTTTGGCTTCTAAACTCTGCCATTCGGTTTGAGGGTAACCAAAAAGGCACCCGTCTAGTCCCCTTGTGATGACAAACGGTGTCCCTAATTGATCACGGAATTTAGCGGGAATGATCAAGCGCCCTTTTGAGTCAATAACATGCTTGTATTCACCCATTAGCACGACAATCCCCCCTAAAACCACTTTATAGGAACAGTCTACCACATTCCCCCACTTCTCACCATGGTATTTTCACAAATAAAAAAAGCAACCAGCAGATTGTACCAGTTGCCAAAATAAAAAATTAATTATTAAATTAATGGTAACGCGCCGGCAAACAATGACAGGGCAAATGTAATCACCGCAATTACCATTGACGAATACCAGAATGGTGGCCAGAAACGGCGGTACAAGAATTCATGGTTATGGACAACCTGAAGAACAATCAAGATCAGTGACCACAGCATCCAAACGGCGATGGGAAAGGCAATCCAGTAGTAACCCAGGTTCCAACATGCCAGGACCCAGAAGAGGATTACCGTGCAAATCCGCCACTCCTGTTGGTGACGCTGGGCGTGAAAGAGCCGCCGCGCTAAATACCTTACTCCCACGTAAATGAGGATAATAAGAACTTGTAAAAACACTTTCTGATAGTTAATAAACACCCTACTTATTCCTTTCCAGCGATGAGATAAGTCAAGTTTACCATAAAAGAACCTGCTAAAGTTTGAAATCTATCTTCAACTTGCGTTAAACTACATACAGTCAACAAAGCTGAAAGGCAGGAATCCATAATGCAACGGAAAAAGAAAACGCGCTTCCAGAAGATCACCATGGTCGCAATCTGGCTCATGCTCATCGCGATGCTGGGCTCGCTTATCTTCGGTGCCATTGCTTCGTTAAATTTGATTTAATTAGAAATGATTAAGGAAACAGGCCGCTGCGGTTCTTTGAACTGTAGCGGCCTGTTTCCTTTTCATTACTGTTTATCCGTATTTTCATTATCGTCTTGCTTGAACACCTCACGCGGTTTCGACCCGTTGGCCGGGCCAATGTAGCCCCGCTGTTCCATATCATCAATGATCCGGGCCGCGCGGTTATACCCAATCCGGAAGCGCCGCTGAATTAAAGAGGTCGAGGCCTTCTGTTGCTGGATCACGAACTTGAGGGCTTCAGTGAAGAGTTCATCTTCTTCCTCATGTTCTTCCTCGTTTTCAATTTCCTGATCCGTAACCACCATATTCTCGTCGTACTCAGCCGGCTGTTCCTTTTTGATAAAGTCCACCACTGCTTCGACGTCCTGGTCAGAAATGAAGGCCCCCTGAACCCGGGTCGGCTTGTTCTGGTCGATCGGTTCAAACAGCATATCCCCACGGCCAAGTAGCTTTTCGGCCCCGTTCGTGTCGATAATTGTCCGCGAATCAATCCCACTGGAGACCGCAAAAGCAATCCGTGACGGCACGTTGGCCTTAATCAGTCCCGTGATGACATCAACTGACGGTCGCTGCGTGGCAAGGATCATGTGAATCCCGGCGGCCCGCCCCATCTGGGCAATCCGGACAATGGCATCCTCGACGTCATTCGAAACGGTCATCATCAGGTCCGCCAGTTCGTCGACAACAACTAGCACCAACGGGAGGGTTGGCTGTTCGTCGTTTCCCTCCTGTGCATTATTATTTTGAACGAGCTTATTGTACCCCTTGAGGTTACGGACACCGAACTTAGCGAATAGTTCATACCGCCGTTCCATTTCCGCGACAACCTTAGCAAGGGCCCGGGCCGCTTTTTTCGGTTCCGAAACAACCGGGCTTAGCAGGTGGGGAATTCCATTATAGACACTCAGCTCAACCTTTTTCGGGTCAATCAATAATAATTTAACCTGGTGGGGCTTGGCCTTGAGTAGGATACTGGTCAGAATAACATTGATCGCCACTGATTTACCAGACCCGGTGGCACCGGCAATAAGGAGGTGGGGCATCTTGGTAAGGTCCGCCATCTCGACATCCCCAGTAACGGTTCGCCCGAGAGGAACATTTAATGGGCGGTCGTCACTAGGAGCCGCTTCAAACATGTCCCGGAAGCCAACCGTTGCGACCTGCTTATTAGGGACTTCAATCCCAATTAATGATTTACCTGGAATGGGAGCCTCAATCCGGATGTCCTTAGCGGCAAGAGCCAGCGCCAAGTCATCTGCTAAATGGGTAATCCGGCTTACCTTTACCCCGACCGCTGGCCGCAGCTCATACTTCGTTACCGAAGGACCCAGGTTGACGTTTTCAACTGTTGCATCCACCCCAAACGACTGCAGGGTTGTCTGGAGGGTGTGGGTATTCTTCTTGATGTTTTTGAGGTCGGCCTGTTGGTCAGTCGCTTTCACCTTGGTCAGCAAATCAAGGGGCGGTAACTGGTAATCCTTATCTTCCTGGGCGGTAACCCCAGTAAGGGGCATGGGATCATCATCCTTCTTCTCCGTGAGTGGTTGGCTGTCTGCTACCGTTTGTTTACTGCTAGCAACAGTAATTGTGGGGTCCGGTTGGGCAACAGCACTTTGGGCCGCCGTCTTCTCTTTGGCCGTGGTTGGTGGCACCGCTGACTCCATCGGGGTTGGATTTTTTTCTGGCTCCTGATTACTTACGTGGGGAGTGACGGCCGGTTGGTCAACGTACTTGTGGAGTCGCTGACCAGCGCCCTGCACCTGGTTGCCCGCCTTCTTCAGGCCAATGCCAACGGTGGCCAAAAAATCACGCCACGGTAAGGCAAAGAAGATGACGATCCCGAGAATCATCAGTACCCAGGAGAGAATTGTGGTCCCAATGTGGGCAATCAGGAGGTTGCTGACGTTATATAGGTAGGCACCAATCATTCCCCCACCAATGGGAACCGTCGTATCACCATTAAAGATGGTTTTACCAAGGTTACTCCAGGTCACCTGAATAAATTTAGCGTGAACGCCCTGCTGGTTGACCATGAGGACATGCAACCACATCAACAGGCCCAGGTAGGAGACTATAAAGCCTGTTATCCACCGGCCCTTCAGGTGCGGCCAGCGGGCAAAGAATGTAAAGGACAAGGCAAAGAACATTACCACAATGATTGCAAGCTGGTAACTCGCGCCAAAGAGGATTCGAAAACCATTGGCAATGACCGTTCCCAAAACGCCTAAGTTTGTTAATCCCAGAAGCATCAAAAGCGTCACGATTAAGCCCAGGAGGTTATTGATAAGCTGGGCATCCTTTTTACTACTTCCCCGCTTCTTTGATTTGCGTGTTGCCGGACGCCTTTTTCTCGCCATCCTTAATCCTCCTCGTTACTTTAATTTATCAAAATGGTAGGTATGGACCCGGGCAAGGTTCGGGAAACTTTGCTGCCGGAGGGCCTCATAAATCACAATTGCCGCACTATTGGACAAGTTCAGTGCCCGGATATTATCGTCATTTTGGGGAATCCTGATTGCGTTATCGGGATACTTACGCATGAACTGTTCTGGTAACCCCGTCGTTTCCTTTCCGAAGAGGAAGTAGTGGTCGCCAGCTTCCGTGTAGTCGACATCCGTATAGTCATGGTTAGCAAACTTAGAAACGATGTAAAGTTTGCTCATGTCCGGGATCGTGGCGATGAATGACGGCAGGTCATCGTGATAGGTGATCTTAACCTTATTCCAGTAATCCAATC
>CADFHB010000019.1 GCA_902834055.1 Lactobacillaceae bacterium
TCCCAGTCGCTTATTCGAAAGGTTGTCTATTCTATTTTTCTAAACCAGTGGTAACATCGTCGGTTGATCAAGAACGTGCTGGTAACCTGCAGGAGCTTCAATACACTGGGGGATGACATCAACACTTGGTGCCGCACTCGTGACGTAACTTTCCTCTAACGGGATCATGTTCTGGACCTCAACATCAATAGTTGGAATACCAGCAATGTGGATGTGATTATCAATTGCTGGTTCCTTAACAATATCGTTGCAAATCTTGTGGACATAAATCAGGCTAACCTTCTTCTCACCACCGACATAACCACTCATGGTGAAGCGGTGCCCCATCATTGTCCCCTTCTTGATCAATCCAAATGCCTTTGGATGAAGATCCTGAGGAGCGGTAAATACCTCGTGAGTAACCTTAACATCATCAAACTTGAGTCCTAACCGGTCGCCCATCTCATAAACAGCGGCAATGTAGTAAGCAGCAATGCCGGCCTTTAACTTATCCTGAGGGAACTTATCGGGATCTATCCCATAACCAAAGACCTTAACCCAGGAAGAAGTGTTATTCTGGTCGTCCTCACCAGATTGAACGGTGAGCTGGTCAACATGGTCAACCAAGTTACAAAGGTACAGTGGCAGGTGTGAAGCATAGAAGCCTGGCAATAAACCACTCGGCATGAAGGTAACGCCGTTCTTTACAGCGGCATCGTTAATCATCTTGTACAGGTCCGGTGTAGTAACTTGTGAGTAGTAAAGCGGAATGGTCGTGATACAGTTCTTCTTGGCATTCAGGACCTTAACCATATCCTCCGCACTTGGTGTAAAGGCCCCCGTCTTTGGCTCGTGGCGAAGTGGTGTGTATACCAGGACCACGTCGGCATCCAGTTTCAGCGCTGCATCGATGTCGTCCGTGACCTTGACACCAATGTCCGGAAAGCCAAATAGCCCGGCAGCATCCTTACCAACCTTTTCCGGGTCATTATCAACCGCAGCGACCAACTTCACTGACTGGCGTTCACCAATCATTCGCACGGCCGCCCGACCGACATTTCCAAGTCCCCAAATAATAACACGATACTGTCTCATAGAAACTACTACCTTTCTATGTGCATGGGTAACCACTGGTGCAGAGCTAATTTAAACCTTAGTTACTTAAAGAAGTCCGGATCTTTATACTCAGGGTTAGGGTAATGGTAGAACCCCTCCCCCGCTTCGACACCCGTATGACCGGCATCAATCATTGGCTTCAGTTTGTCGGCAATCTTCTTAAATAGTTCATTATTCGTTTGCTGGTACTGGTTCAGAACTACGGCATAGGTAGTCCGAAGACCCACAATATCCTGAATCATGAACGGACCAAGTGGGGACCCATTAGAAATTATCCAGTCCTTATCAATGGTGTGCGGGTCAGCAACCCCGTTTGCCCATAGTGCCATCCCCGCATTCAATAGTGGGACCAGTAAGGCATTCATGATGTAACCGTGCTGCTCCTTTTTCAGGACCACTGGTACCATCTTAATTGACCGGGCAAAGTTAGTCAGGTCTTCAATAACTGCTGGGTCGGTCTTCGGATTACCGACGATTTCAGCAACGTTATGCTTCCAAATATGGTTGGCAAAGTGTAAGTGGGCGAACTTGCTTGGCCGGTCAGTAAATCCAACCAGTTCACTCGGAATAAAGGTGGATGAATTACTGGTTAAAATCGTCTTCTCCGGGAGAAGCGGGCAAAGTTCCTCATAGAAGGCCTTTTTGATCTCGACCGACTCGGAAACGGATTCGATTACCAAGTCTGCATCAGCCACGGTCGCCTTTAAATCATTACTTATATCAACAATGTTATCCATTGCGGCTTGGTAATCAGCTGCGGACGCCTTCATTTCCTTCATGAACGGGTCCTTAATTGCGGCCAACCGCCGTTCTGCGCGGTCAATGTGTCGGTTCCAGATCTTGACCTGGTAGCCACACCGTGCCGCTTGAAAAGCAATTTGACTGCCGAGCACCCCTGCTCCAGCAACCACAACGTTTTTAATTTCCATAACAACGCCTCCTCATAATTCTCTGCACACTTTAATTTTATCATATTTTGGTATCGCTTTCAGAAAATCGACTATAAAAAGGGTCCAGCAATGCCGAACCCTTTTATTCACTATCGAATTTATTTAGCTAATTTATTGCAGCTTTTCCAAGTCCTTGACAATACTCTTTTCCATGACATCCCCATGGCGGGCAATGCTCAAGCTCTTGGCAATTTCCAGGTTCTCCTTGGCCTTTTCCTTATCACCAAGTTCAATATAAGCCCGGCCGACGTACATGTAGAGCTGGTCAAGCAGAAACAGCGATTCTCGTTCCCGGCAGAGCTTGATTCCCCGCTCGGCACAATCGATTGCCTTCTCAGGTTCACCCAGCCGCCAGTAGAGCTCGGCAATCTGGCAGTTAATTGAGGCCCACTGGTGAAGGCTCCCAATCAGTTTCTTGTTATCAATTAACTTCACTGACCGGTTAGTTAGCCGGACTGCCCGTTCACGATCGTTACGCTGGAGGTAGGCAAGTGCCATTCCCGTCGTCGTCATTGCCAGGTAGATGTTGGCACTGGTGGTGGCAAACTGGGTCAGAACTAACTCAAAGTTAAAGATGGCATCGTCGATATTGCCGTCCTTAATCTGCACCATTCCTAGAAGGTAGTAGTAGCGTTGCTTATCAAAGTCGCTATTTAAATCCTTAACCCGAATCTTATCAATTGACTTCTTCGCTTTATCAAATTCTTGGTCCGTTAAGGCATCAATAATCTGGTTGAAGGTATCTTTGATTCCACTGACTTCTTTTTCAATAATCCGATCCGGTTGGATATTCAGCCGCTCACAGATGGCGGTCAAGATATCCATTTTTGGCAAACGGTCCTGCTTTTCCATTAGACTAATCGTCGCTTGAGTGCAGATTCCTTCAGCCAATGCTGTTTGCGATAAACCTCTCTTGCGGCGAATCTGTTTTAGAACATCTCCACGGAGTTTCATTGGTTATCATCCTCAATTTATTACTAATAATTTGTTCCGTTATAAAATCCCTTTTATTCAGTTTCTTATTATAACACTTATTATGAAATTTTTCCTAAAATTACCCATTAAATCTTTTAATTCACTTTTCACTGATAAACGTTTGTTAACATAAAAAAGGGGCTGCAAACCGGTTGCAACCCCACTTATCAATTAATATATTAATAGTTAAAATCCTTAGTGCTCTAAAGCTAAAGGGATTTATTTGTTATATTTCTTTTGACCAACGTGTTCCTGTCCAAGCTCACGAAAATCATACTTAATTTGACTATTCCGTTTGAATTCATCCAAGCCAAGTTGAATCAGGCGATCAATCAAATCAGAATAAGTGATTCCCGAGACCTCCCACATTTGCGGATAAAGACTGATATTCGTGAACCCTGGCAAGGTGTTTGGCTCACTCAGGTATGGAACATTGTTGGAATCAACTAAGAAGTCGATCCGGGCCAGGCCCTTCATGTCCAGCACCTTGTACGCCTTCAGTGCCATGTCAGTAATTTCATCAGTTAAGTACTGTGGCAACTTGACTGGTAATTCAAACACTACCCCACTAGCATCAACAAACTTATTCTCGTAGTCGTAGAACGGATCGCCCTTTGGTACACGGACCGCACCCAGCTTGGAAGCAATGGGGTGCTCATTGCCCAAGATGGAGATTTCAACTTCTTGTGGGTGGTCAACTCCCTGTTCGGCCAGGACCTTAAAATCGTATTTAAAGGCATCCTTGAGTGCCGCTGCGTATTCCTCAGCGTTAGTAACCCGGTGGATTCCTACTGAAGAGCCCTGCTTGGCTGGCTTAATAAAAATCAGGTCACCCAGGTCTTCTTCCAGGCGGTCCCAAGGATAATCAGCCTGGTTTTCCGGCGTCAGCAGGACGTACGGCGTATTACGAATGCCCGCTTCGTTCAGCATCTTCTTGGTAAGGTCCTTATCAAAGGAAAGGGCACTCGCCGCAATGTTTGAACCGACGTAAGGCTTGTTGAGGAGCTTAAACAGGCCTTGAACTGTCCCGTCCTCGCCCAGGTTACCGTGAATGACTGGGTAGAAGAAGTCAATCCCGGATAGCTCATTTAGGGCCATGATTGGTGCCAGGGGCTTAGTCAGGTCCATCTTTTGATAAGCATCCTTGACGACCTCATCCTCTGGTTCCCCGTCAAAGATCCGCTGCGAATCTTCATTGTTTAACAGGATTCCGTCCTTAGTGAACATAAACAAACTAACGTCGTACTTTTCCTTATCCATTGCGTCATAAATGTTGTGCGCCGAGCGCTTGGAGACATCATGCTCAGATGAATTCCCACCAAACAGCAATGCAACACGCAGCTTCTTACTCATTAGAAATACCACCTTTTCTTTTATTTAAACCGAATTCCTAGAACTTTAAGAATATCATATATATAAATGTTTATCAACACGAAAAAAGGTGCCACGCAGGCACCCTTTTTATTTACTACTTAACAGCAATGATCCAGTTCTTCTGTTCGTCATCACTGGACAGGTCTTCTGGACTGTCTGCCAACTTATCGTTAACCTTCACGATTTTCCCGGTAACCGGACTTTCTAGGTCGGTAACGGCCTTCTCTGCCTCAACGGAGAGGAACTTACCGCCTTCAGTCAGCTCGGTTCCCACTTCGGGAAGGTCGATGAAGCTTACTTCACCAAGATCGTCGCGGCCCTGGTCATTCAGACCAACCCGGGTCGTTCCGTCGGCGGCTTGCTTTGTCCAAAAGTAGTTATTCTTTGTTGCCATATCTGCACCTCATTATCTAAATTCACGATTATTACTAAACATGTATGAATGGTGATGATAACGCATCGACATTATCATCCCAATCCCAATCAGGTTTCCAATCAAAGAAGAACCCCCGGCACTGATAAACGGTAATGGAATACCGGTCAACGGTAAGAGACCAATATTCATCCCGATATTTTCAAAGACGTGGAAGAGGATCATCATGATGACCCCGGTCGAGATGTACGCGTAAAATTCGTTCCGCGTATCAAAGGTTACCCGGATCATCAGGTAAATTAGCAGGAGGTAAATCAGGATCAACAGGGCACTGCCCACGAAGCCAAAGTTTTCCCCGATTACCGAAAAGATCATATCGGACTCCCGGACGGGGACGTAAACCTTAGAATTATTAAACCCGGTCCCCGTAATTCCACCGGAACCAACGGCCTTAATACTCTGCCAGAGCTGGTAACCCTGGTTGGTCGTATCCTGTTCCGGATGTAGCCAGGTGTCAACCCGGTCGAATTGGTAGGCCTGAAAGCCAATGTGCTCCAAGATGGTCCGCCCAATGGAACTCGTCACCATCGCCAGTGCGGCCCCCCCGACAACAATCAAGGCGCCAGCTGCGGGTGCCAGGATTCGCCAGGTTACCCCGGAAACCAAGACCATCCCACAGAAGATGGCAAAGAAGACCAGGGCCGTCCCAAAGTCATTTTGGAAGTGCAGGGAAATCAAGACTGGCAAAAGCCACAAAAACATTGTCCCGATTAAACGCCAGTCACTTCGCACCGTGTGAACCGGATAGCGGTTATTATGGGTCGTAATGACCCGCCCCATCATTAAGATATACGCGGGTTTCATTATTTCCGACGGCTGGAACGTAAACGGCCCGATTGCAAACCAACTCTTTGCCCCGGTATTAACATAGTACGACCGACTATAGAATACCAGGATGGCAAACATCAGAAAGATGCTGGCCCAGTAAACAATCGGGGCAATCTTCCATAACTGCTCCGCATCGAACTGCATGATCACAACCACCAGGATAATTCCTACAGCGTACCATACCAACTGGGTAATTACCTGACGGGCAACACTGACGGATTGACGGTCATGGCTTGCCGCAACGTAAATTGACGCTAAACCAATTAACGCCAGCAGCAAAACACAGAAAATGATTCCCCAATCAATCCGACTCTCTTCATCATTTTGCGAATGTTGCATTACCTAACTCCTTTATGCCATATTTTGACAAGAAGAATTGGCCACCACAAGCGGCTTAGCGTTGGTGCAAGTGGTATTGCTGCAAGACAATTTCCAGTCCTTCTTCTTGCGAGCGAACGTTAAACTCACTTTGATCCGCCGTCAGCAAGGCCTTAAAGCGGTCATTATCGGTAATTACTTCCCCGATAAGGCGGCCTCCAATAAAGATCTGTTGGACAGGTTGATGCCGACGCTCAATATCCTTAACACTTACTTCAATTTTTTTATCCTTTTTTGACACGTTTTCACCCTTAAATTATTTTGTTGACGTTGAAAAGTAAAATGCTGGGGCACCGGATCATAGCCGCCCCTTACAAAGGGATGGCAGCGCAGAATCCGGGCAATTCCCAGCAGTGCGCCCTTGATACCAAATCGTTGCAGGGCCTGGATCATATACTCTGAACACGTGGGGTAGTAACGGCAAACCCGGTAAGGACGCCGGGCAGAAATTCCCCGCTGGTACCCCCGTATCAAGCGACACAAAAAGTGCACCATCTCTTATTACTTCTTATCAGCCTTTTGCATCCGTTCTAGCATCTCACCAGCACCCTTGGCCACGTTATCCAATGGGTCTTGGGAGACAACTACGGGAACCTTTAGGCGGGAACTGAAGAGCTGGTCAATCCCGTTCAGCAGGGAGGTTCCCCCGGTCAGCATAATTCCCCGATCAATGATGTCGCTAGCCAACTCCGGTGGAATTGTTTCCAGGACGTTGACGGTAGCAGTGACGATTTGTTCCAGGGTATCATGGAGGGCCTCTTCAATTTCGTTTTGGTTAACGGTGACCTGCTTTGGCATTCCGCTGGCCACGTCCCGACCACGAACATCCATTTCCTTCGGTTCGTCCACCTTGAGGGCGGTCCCAATTTCCATCTTGATGTTTTCGGCGGTGTGTTCACCGATTACCAGGCCGTGCTTATCCTTGATGTAGGCGGCGATGTCGTTATTCATCTTGTCCCCAGCCATCCGAATAGATTGGCTAGCAACAATATCGCCGAGCGACAGGATGGCGATGTCACTGGTACCACCACCCATGTCGATTACCATGCTCCCGCGGGGCTTGAAGATATCCAGGCCGGCACCAATGGCAGCAACTTTAGGTTCGTATTCTAGGTAAACCTTGCCTCCACCGGACTGTTCGGCGGCTTGAATAATTGCCTTCCGTTCAATTTCCGTGATGTTGGTTGGGGCACAGATCATGATGTTCGGCTTAGACATGAAGCCCTTAACGCTCAACTTACCGATGAAGTAGGAAAGCATTTCCTGGGTAACATCGAAGTCTGAAATGACCCCGTTCTTCAGTGGCCGAATTGCCCGAATGTTGCTTGGGGTCCGACCTACCATCCGGTAAGCTTCAGAACCCACTGCCAAAACTTTGTTGGTTTGGGTATCGATTGCCACAACAGAAGGTTCATTCAGGACAATCCCCTTGCCCTGCACATAGATAAGGACGTTGGCAGTCCCTAAATCGATTCCGATATCTTTTGCCATTCAACTTATCTCCTTTTCGCTTGATGCGGATTTCCTGCTAATCAAAGCGCTTATTTTTAAGTTAATATCGTTCGTATTATACCACATATCAGGTGGTTACTCCTCGTTACTTCCCCGATTTGCCCCGGGTTGTTCATGGGGGGTCAGTTTAAACTGGTCTTCAATGTCACGCCGGTCAATCTGGGCCCCCAGCTTCTGCAACTTCTGGTAGAAATGAAAGTATCCCCGGTCGAGGCAGTCCGGACGCCGCACCTGGGTAATTCCCTTGGCAACCAAACCAGCCAGGACCAGTGCCGCGCCCGCACGAAGGTCGGTGGCTGCCACTTCGGCCCCGCTAAAATGACTCGGACCGAGCAAAGTGGCCACCGCACCGTTGATTTGGAAGTGGGCGTTCATCCGCCTCAGTTCTTCCAGGTGCATGAAACGCTTCTCAAAGACGTGCTCTTCCATCGTACTGGTCCCGTTGGCCAGGAGCTGGAGGACGGTCATCTGCGGTTGCAAGTCGGTCGGAAAGCCCGGGTATGGCATCGTTTTGACCGCCGCCGGTAGCAGTACGGACGTCCCGAGAACCCGGATGCCGTTCGCCTGCTTAATCACGGTCACGCCCATCTCTTCTAGCTTAGCAATGAGTGAGGCACTGTACTCCGGAACCGCGCCGTTGACAATCACGTCACCGTTAGTAATGGCCGCAGCAATCATGAAGGTCCCGGCTTCAATCCGGTCCGGCATTACCATGTATTCCGCGCCGTGGAGGAAGTAGACCCCCTGGATACGGATAACCTTGCTTCCGGCCCCGTGGACCCGGGCACCCATCTTATTGAGGAGGTTTGCCAGTTCCACGACCTCGGGCTCACAGGCGGCGTTTTCAATCGTCGTGATCCCCTCAGCCATGGTTGCGGCCATCATAATGTTTTCCGTTGCCCCCACGCTGGGAAAGTCAAGGGGAATCCGGGTGCCGACTAGGTGGTTACAGGAGGCCTCAATGAAGCCCGCATCCTGCTTAATCGCTGCCCCCAGCATCTCCATTCCCTTCAGGTGGAGGTCAATTGGCCGGGCCCCGATTGAACAGCCCCCTGGCAGGGCGATTCGGACGTAGCCGGTCCGCGCCAGCAGGGGCCCCATTACTAACAGGGAGGCCCGCATCTTGCCCACATAGTCGTAGGTCGCCTCGGAGGACAGGGGGAAGCTGCCGTTAATGACTAGCTGGCGCTCCTTTTCCCCGTACGCCGTCTTAAGGTTTAAGAACTGTAGGAGCCGGTCCATGACCCGCACATCAGTTACTGGTGGAACATTATTTAAAATAACCGTCCCCTGGACGGCAAGGATTGCCGCCGCCTGCATTGGCAAGATTGCGTTTTTGGATCCTTCTACCGCAACCTTGCCCTTTAAGGGGTGACCACCCTTGATAATTATCTTTTCCATAACAATCCTCCCCCAGCACTAACGAACTAAGTATGTAAGGTTACCAATGGCTGTGATGATTCCGAGGAAGAAATTAGCACAGAGGTAACCAATGGCTGTTGCCGTTAAAACAATCATCAACGGCAGAGTGCGTGGCGGGCGTTTGAAGAGGCGCTCAATATGAAATCCCTGGATTGCCGTAAAGGCCAACCAGATGAAGAGAAATTGAACGATAATTTCAAATAGTGCGTGTATTCCCGTTACTTGCATTCCATAACCTCCTAACAGCCATTTTGTATCATATCATAACATTTCTAATAATGAACCGTTAACAAAAAAGTTTAACCATTAATTAAAAGGTCCGCCCCTTTAAACGACAAATGGCCGCCCATATCTCCATAGATATGGGCGACCATTGATGAGCAAGAAGGGAACCACTTAATCGTGCCCCTCCTTGGACAAATTATTGTAATTTTTTGCTGTACTTTGATGCTTTCAAACGGTTAATTGCCCGCTTAAGGTGAACTTCAGCCCGGGCCAAGTCGTCTTTGTTATGACTCTTCTTGGCTGCTTCAATCGCCTTTTCGGACCGTTCCTTCGCATGTTGAGCACGTTCAACGTCAATCCGTTCTGGCAGTTCGGCACTGTCAGCCGCAATTAAAGCTTCGTGGCCATCAAATTGCATGATTCCACCGTTAACTGCGGCAACTTCATCCTCACCGTCGTCATGCTTGACGCGAACAACACTGATCTTTAGAGAAGCAATCAAAGGCACGTGATTGGCCATAACCCCCATTTGTCCACCAGCGGTGTTCATGACGATCATGGTTGCCTCGTCATTATCATAGACAGTGCCATCAGGAGTAATAATGGTGACCTTAAATTTACTATCAGCCATAAATTATCCCTCCTAATCTTCTGCGTTTTCTTGGTCAGTCTCAGCCTTCATTTTCTTTGCTTTTTCTACAGCATCGTCGATTGTCCCAACCAGCCGGAATGCTTCTTCTGGAAGGTCATCGTACTTACCTTCAAGGATGCCCTTGAAGCCTTTGATGGTGTCCTTCAGTGGAACGTATTTACCTGGCGTACCAGTAAATTGTTCGGCAACACTGAAACTTTGGGAAAGGAAGTTTTGAATCCGCCGTGCACGAGCAACAATCGTCTTTTCTTCATCGGACAATTCATCCATCCCTAAAATAGAAATGATATCTTGTAATTCGTGGTACCGTTGAAGAACGTGTTGAACTTGAGTAGCGACTTCGTAGTGTTCCTTACCAACAATTTCAGGCGTCAATGCAGTTGAAGTTGATTCCAGTGGGTCCACGGCTGGGTAAATACCAATCTGGGTCAGACGACGTTCAAGGTTGGTCGTCGCATCCAGGTGGGCGAAAGTCGTGGCTGGAGCAGGGTCGGTGTAGTCATCGGCAGGAACATAAACGGCTTGAATAGACGTAATGGAACCCTTCTTGGTAGAAGTGATCCGTTCCTGCAACTGACCCATTT
>CADFHB010000020.1 GCA_902834055.1 Lactobacillaceae bacterium
GTTGTTTCTGTTTGGGTTGCTGATGACGTGCTTTCACCCGCCTGCGTGCTCGCGTCTGCTTTTTCGGTCTCACTAGTCTGAGTGTCGGCATCTTGTCCCTTGTCAGTGTCTGTCTGGGTAGAAGAGCTAATCCCCGAATCTTCAGTTTGAGTGCTGCCATCACTTTTCACGGTATCCGTTGTCTGACTGCCTTTTTCCTGGCCAGTTTGGCTAGTGGCGGTTGATGAGTCCTTTGAGTCGACTTTTGAACCTTGTGCCGTCTCCTCCCCTTTTTCTTTACTACTATCCTTTTGGTCACTTGTATTCTTACTGTACTGGACCTCAAATGTCGGTACGACCTGGTCGATTGCATTCTCTTCAACTTGCAAGTCCGGAACGCTTTTAACCGTCGACACATATCCATCCACTTGCGGAACCGTTAGTTTCGGGAAAGATTGAATTATCCAGTGACCATTCTTAAAATCAGCCCGTGCAGACTGTTCAATGACCTTGTCACCAGCCGGTAAGTGGAAAATAACTTTCCGGGTCAAGACCTTGCTAACTATTTTCCCCTGATTGTTTCCATCCTTCTTGATTGTCAGGTAGAAGGTAGAGTGCCCAGTGTTTGGGAAGTACTGAATTTCTTTTGGCAGGTTTTTGATGAAGTAGTGGTATCCTGCTGGTGGGGTTGGCAATTTATAACGACCGAACTGATCAGAATGGACTGGAATTGTAAACGATGACTTATAGGGATTATCGACGTCATCCAGCACAAAATAACGAGTAGCCGGGGCCACCTTATCGATAAACGGTTGGTAATCAATCGTTACATCTACCGACTTCGTCTTCGGTGTCATTTTCACGGGGTTCAATTGAAGTTCGGATGGTCGGTAACCCTTAAATTCCGGGGCCACGAATTCAGGCCACATGTCGGGGTGCTTCGCATTTATCCGCTCAATATTAATAGTGGCAACCTGTTTGATGACCGTCTTTTCCTTGCTTAACGGATTGATAACCGTTATTGTCCGAGTAACCATCCGCTCTGCGGGGGCTGTGGTTTTTCCAACCTGGGTGCTCTCCGCATTGCCAATTGTCTTGGCATCCACCGTCGTCACCGTTATTGATACTAGGGCGAGTGTGGAAAAGAGTGCTAATGTTGTTTTGATATGTTTGCTTTTCATGTATTTTTCTCCTCGCATTATTGGTCTCACTTAATAAATACGAGGCTAAGTCATTTTGGCATCTAAGAATTTCAGGTAATTTGAAAAGCGACTAGTCAACGGTCAGAAGTGTACTAGGTGATTACCTAATTGTTTATTTCCGTGAATCATTTATCTTAGATGTTATAGGAGGAATATATGAATAATACAAAGTCTTTTTCTAAAGGTCAGTTGTGGGGTGTTAAGCTAAACCTGATTTCACTCTTGTTCAGCAGCATTAGCCCCGTCCTGAATAAGTTCTCGCTAACAAGCCTCAGCCCGGTAATCGGTGGAATATTCACCAGTATTTTTGCGGCCGTATTTGTCTTAATAACAATTGTTTTCCGGCGCCAGGCTCTTAGCTGGCGTTCCTTCGCCAATCCCTGGCTCTGGCTTCTCGAGGGAACGAACGCCGTGGGAATTATTCTCCAGTACGTGGCATTATCCCTACTGAGCCCAATTACCGTTACACTGATTGCACGGATGTACCTGGTCTACTTTTTCGTGCTCTCCTACGTTTTTCTTCGTGAAAAGATTGAAGGACTAGACTATCTTGCCATCGTTTTGTGCATCATCGATTCTTTCTTGATTTCCAGTGATCGCCTACAGCTCAGTGATAACGGTTGGGGAATTATCTGTGCCTTTATCTACCCGTTGATGTATGCCGCAAATAATATCACCGCTAAGCACCTGGTTACGGATGCTCACGCAAACAGCGTCCTCTTTTATAACCATTCAACCTCAGCGATCCTATTACTTGTCTTTGCACTGGCGAGTGGGACGTCGTTTAAAGGAATTTCATCCTCAGCGGTAGCCTTTAACTTTGGTGGGGGCCTTCTTTAATGGTTTCCTCTCCCTCCTTCTTTTCTACACAAGTTTAAAATTTATTTCTGCAGGAAAGGCAAACATTGTGCGCGCCATCGGACCGGTTATTGTAATCATCTACTCCGCATTCTTCTTCCCGGTTCAAGTAACCCCCTCGTTAATTTTGGGAGCCATCCTAGTACTCGCTGCCAGTGTCATCGTCACCTTTACCAAAACAATTCACCGGTAATTTACATGCACAACAAAAGGCATTCACTGCTTGCTCGATATTATGTCCGCTGACCTGGCACCGCTGCTTAATAAACAGCCCGTCTTGCGCATTAAGTTTGACCAGCTCATCGATCAGTATTTCCTGGTTGATGGCCAGGGCCACGAACATGTGATGGACAAGCCCCTCAAGGATATCAAGCAAAAGTACCAGTTTTACCGCACTCATTTTGAATAGGGAGGTTAATGATGCATCCACAAATACGACCAGAAATGAAACTCGGCATGCGCGAATTCGAAAACACAATGTTCATGCTCCGCGTCCAACCAACCGCACTCAACATTGATAAATTTGCCCTCCAGGGGGATATGCTGCCTGAACAGATTGATGATGTTGCCTGGGGCATGCCGGCCTACCTTTCCACGGACTTTAACATGTTCTTTGTCTTTGCACCAAACGTTGGTGGACGGTGGGCTATTTCTTGCTCCCAGGTGGAAATTAAGGACGGTAACCAAGTAACGGCGATGAGCGAAACCGTACCGACGGGGATGGGGCTCAACGCGGTCAACGAACTCAGTCCGAGCTCCGCAATTGAGTTGATTGCCTATCTGAAGACCCTCGAGGTCAATAAAATTGGCTACTTTGACGAACAGATTGCCAACCGCTTGGGGGAGAAGTGAGGGGCGTTTACCAAATACCATATACAAAAAATCAGGCAATGGTTCTTGTAAATCCATTGCCTGATTTTTATTTTGCTTAGTAAGTTGCTTCAATTTTAACGTTCTTTTGGGCCGTTAAGTCCGCGTCTGGGTACTTATTTTTAAGTGCTGCCAGTAACATCTTCTTTGCCAATTCACCATTGCGGTCGAGGATGGTGTGCATGTTGGTGCAGAAGGTGTTCTTGTAAACAGCTCCTTCCGTATCGTCATCATGGTTATTACCGGTTCCCTCAACCACGGTCCCGAGGGCCTTTTCGCCTTCACCAAGGAAGGTCACGAGGTCGTGGTTTTCATGGCCGTGCATCTTGGTCCCCCACTGGGACTCAATCACCAACTCACCCTGGATTTGCTCGCCATCAGCTGGTAGTTCGCTATGGTGGGATAGTAGCCCGGCCCCAGCAATCTTTTTGTTATGCTGGTCAACATAAGATTGTCCAAGCAACTGGTAGCCCTCACCAACCGCTAGCAGAGGCTTACCACCTTCAATATAGCGGTGGAGCTCATCATGTTTACTGTCGATATCCTCCCGGGCGATGGACTGCTCAAACTTCTGGCCGGCGCCCAGGACAATCAGGTCATAGTCGGCAGCTGAAAACCCATCTTCCACACTGACAACCCTACTCAATACATCGGTGTCCAAAAGCTGGCCATAGTACTTTAATGCCATGATATTACCCAGGTCACCATAGGTATTCAGCAGGTTACCATACAGGTGCGCTAGCTGTAATTGGTACTTTGCCATTATTCCATCCCCCCATCGATCAGCTTCTGTTCTGCCAGTGCCTTCCGGAGCTGCCGCATCGCGGTATAGCAGGTTACCACGTACATGCGCTTCGTTGGAATCTCCTTGATCCGGTCAATCACTTTTTCCGGGTTCGGTTCAACGTTTACATCCTTAAATCCACCAAACTTAAAGCGGGTCGCGGCATCCTTGTAATTTGCCGCACCGACTAGGTAGTACGGGATGTCATGGTCCTTGAGGATTTCAAAGTTGCAGTCCCAAATCCAAGAAGTGTCTTCCCCGTCTGCCGGTAAGGCGGTAAGCAAGAAGGCAAAGGAAAACGGGTCCTTATCAGTTTTGATCATATCCAAGACGGTATCGACCCCGATTTGGTTCTTGACCATGATAATGACCATTTCCTTGTCACCAATTTTGACCTTTTCCTGGCGGCCAAAGATTTCGGGACTTTGGGCAAACGCGGTCTTAATGGCGCTGCTTTCCACCCCCATGAAGCGGGCCAGGGAGTACGCCGCCAGGGCATTATAAATGTTGTAGGCGCCTCCCACGGGAATCTTAAACTCGCTATCATCAAACTTAACCACTGAGTCCGCCGAAGTCATCCGCTCAACGGCAGTTACTTCATAGTCTAATTGCGGACGCTTGTGGCCACAATTAGGGCAGAAGTAAGCACCCAGGCCACCATAGGTAATGAAGCCGTAGTGGATGATATGGTGGCATTTCGGACAAACCACCCCATCGGTATTGGATGGTGCTTCTAAATCGCCCATTGGCTGGTCGTTAAACCCGTACCAAACGCGGGGGTTGGGCAGGTCAACGGAGTTAAAGATGGGGTCATCAGCGTTAGCAATAATGGTTGCTTGAGGTGCCATCCGCACCCCTTCGAGCATCCGGTCCCAGGTTGCGTATAGTTCACTGTACCGGTCAAGCTGGTCCCGGAAGAGGTTGGTGAAAACAAAGGCCTTGGGTTTAAAGTACTTTACAATGCGGACAATGTTAGCCTCATCGACCTCAAGGACGGCTAGCCCCTTCTTCTTGGGCTTAGGCGCCGTGACGAAGATGGTGGCGATCCCCCGTTTCATGTTGGACCCGGTTGGGTTATAAAGGACATCCGGGTACTTTTGCTTAAGGGCGTGGACGGCCAATGCAGTTGCCGTGGTTTTCCCGTTGGTTCCCCCGACAATTACGAAGTCATAGCGATCTTTGTAGTGGTAAAGAATGTCTGGATCAAGCTTAAGCGCAACGAGACCGGGCAGTGAACTTCCCCGGTTAAAGATTCCGTGTAGGATGGATTGGGAAAGGTGACCTACTCCAGCAGCAACTGAACTTCTGAGTGACATGATGGATTCCTTTCTGCGTTTTAATTTTACAATCTCTGCTTAACGTCATAACCGTTAGGCATGGAGAAAGAAAAACTGAAAATTTATAAATAATAACGCGCCCCACTCGTTTTCTCAGACGGGTGGGGCGCGTTTGTTCGATTATCAAATTTTACAAGGAGTGAATAACCTTTTCGATGTCATCAACGATTTGCTTAGGTGTCAGGTGGTACCATTCGTAGAGAACCTCTAACGGCACGTTATCGGCAAATTCACGTGGTGCACCAAAATTAAGAACCTTCATCGGTGTTGGTCCGTAGTAGCGGTCAATGGTCTCGCCAAAGCCCCCACTTAAGTTTCCATCCTCCAAAGTAACGACAACATCATGATTTTCTGATAGGTGGTGTAGGACCTGCGGATCAATTCCGGTAAGTGACTTTGGATTGATCAGCGTCGCGTCGACGTTGATCTTCTTCTTGAGTTCTTCACAAACCTTCTTACCTAACTCCCAGAAGTCACCAACAGCCATGATGGCAACCTCACTCCCGTGGTGGGCAATGTCATACTTGATGTTGCTGTAGTCATCCTGCGTTGCTTCACCGTGAATCAGTGGCTTTTCTGGTTCCCGGATAACAACCGGCTGGTCAGTCTGCTTAATGGCCCACTTCAGCATTGAAAGCAACTCTTCGACGTTTGTCGGTGCCAGGTACTCAATGTTCGGCAGGTCACTAATCATCGAAATATCAAACGATCCCTGGTGGGTTGCGGATTCGGTGGCAATTGTTCCCCCACGAACAATCATCACTACTGGAGCATCATTCAGGGCCATGTCATGAATTAACTGGTCGTACGCCCGCTGCAGGAAGGTTGCATTCTGAAATACGACTGGCCGTGCACCGGCGATTGCCATCGCAACCGCCGAGCTGATGCAGTCCTGTTCAGCAATTCCCACGTCATAGTACCGGTCCGGGTGCTTAGCCTGGAATTTCTTCAAGTTAAAGGCACCGGGAATGGCGGCGTTCATGGCCACGACCGGTTCACCAGCATCAATTTGCCGATCTAACTCGGCCAAAATGGCATCGCTATAGGATTCACCAGTAACGGGATGCTTATCTTTACCCGTCTTGAGGTCGAATGGCATCCGCCAGTGGTAATTCATCTTTTCCTTGATTGCTGGTTCATAGCCCTTGCCCTTCAGCGTATTGACGTGAAGCACGATCGGGTGGTCAACATCTTTGATTTCCTTGAAAGCATCAATCATGGCCCGCAAATTATTACCATCCTTGACGTAACGGTAGTCCAGGCCCATGAACTTAAAGATGTTATTCGGTGATGCCCCGTCGGTCTCCCGGAGCTCCTTCAAACCTTGGTATAACCCACCTTGGTTTTCGTCAATCGACATCTGATTATCATTAACAACGATAATCAGGTTAGACTTAAGCTTAGCCGCGTTATTCAAGCCCTCAAAGGCGAGGCCCCCACTTAAGGAGCCATCCCCGATGACGGCAACAACGTTATCTTTGGAATCCGGGTTCAAGAGGTCCCGTGCTTGGGCCATCCCCACGGCCAACGAGATGGAAGTGGAGGTGTGGCCAATCTCAAAGAAATCGTGGTTACTCTCGGCTGGTGATGTAAATCCGGAGATGTCCTTGTAGTGGTCAGGATTTAAGAAGGCCAGCTTCCTGCCCGTCAACATTTTATGGGCATAGCATTGGTGGGAAACATCCCAGATGATTTTATCATGTGGAGAATTAAAAACATAGTGGTAAGCAAGCGTTAATTCCATTACCCCAAGGTTTGGACCAACGTGCCCACCGATTGCTGCATCACGCTCCAGAACCAGTTGGCGCATTTCACTCGCCAACCGCTTCAGTTCATCAAGCGTCATCCCTTTGATATCTTCCGGTTCATCTACTTCATTCAGTAAATAGTCTGGATGCCGATTCATTTATCGCCACTCCTTTTATGATTTTCGGTATAAACGATATTTTATGCTTCCTGCATTTCCTATTATTTTATCACTTTTCACAAGGGTGCGAAAATAGTGGGCCCCTAAATTGACGAACAAGCTCGATTTAGATAACATAATATAGGTAAAGATTTTTTGAAAAAAGGGACTTGGTTTGACTATGGGGGAAATTGAAAACGCTGCGGTTGAAAAGCTTTCGCCGCTGAAGAAATTGACCCGGGAACAAGAACAACTGGTGGAAGACATTTTAAACTTTACCAGTGACCATTTGAAAAAAGGCTTTCCGGCCACCTACACCATTTACGGTGATGCGGGGACTGGAAAGAGCGTTGTCTTATCACAACTGTTTGACCGCATCCAGACGGCCGCGCGCCGGGATAAGTCGTCGCCTTTTTATAAGACCAGTAACTACTTCCTGGTCAACCACCCAGAAATATTGAAGGTGTACCGGGAGATTGCTGGCGAACGTCCCGAACTTTACAAGAAGGACTTTGCCCGGCCCACCTCTCTGATCAACCAGCTAGATAAGCGGGGAAAGACGATTGACGTTGCGGTGGTTGACGAGGCCCACCTCCTGTTATCAAAGGCTGACCACTACAATAACTTTTATCATGACAACCAGCTGGTTGAACTCATCAAGCGGGCGAAGGTGGTCATCATCGTCTTCGACCAGTACCAGGTTTTACGGATGAAAAGTCTGTGGACACCGGAACGACTGCAAAAGATCACCCACCAGTATCCATTCAAGGAATACCACCTTCACCACATGTTCCGGATGACCGCCAGTGACGATCTTGTCGCCTGGTTTAACCACTTTACCAGCAATGGTGAGCTAGTGCCCATTCCCCGTGACGCCCGTGATCACTACGATTTTCGGGTTTACGATGATGCGGAAGAGATGCGGCAGGCGATTGTCCACCGCAATAGTGAAGTCGGTCTCTCCCGAATTCTCTCCACTTCGGGGTACCCTTCAACGCTGGATGGGGGAAAACACTATATCCGCGAGGGACGGTTCAAAATGCCATGGGACCAGTACAACTACACCGTTACGCCCTGGGCGGAGATCCCCCAGACGATTGACGAGGTTGGGTCTATCTACACCTGCCAGGGTTTTGATCTTAACTATACGGGAATCATCATTGGGCCGCCAATCAGCCAGATTCCCGCCAGCAAGCGACTCCAGGTCAACCTCGATAAGTACACCGACAGCGAAGCGTTCAAGAAGCGAGCTGATTTAACCGATCCACAGGAAATCACGGATTTGGAAAAACGGATGATTATGAACTCACTGAACGTCCTCTTCAAGCGTGGCGTCTACGGAACATACATCTATGCCCATGACCCCCTGCTCCGTCACACCCTCACTGACCTGTTCAAAGAAGCGGGCCTGACCATTCCCCGGGAGGAAGATAAATGAAAAACATAAATAAACCCCTATTGATTACCGGCGGGATTATCATTTCACTAATTCTGCTCTACCTTATCTACCGTGATTACCGGCCTGAGCTGACCCTGCTTCTCCATATGAACCACCATAACAAGCTGATTTTGCTCCACATGATCCGGAGCCACGGAATCAAGGACATGCTTTTGCTCTTGGCACTGATTGCTACCTTCAATGCAATCCCCGGTATGTCGAATTCCTTTGTCTGTATTTTTGCTGGTCTCTGTTATGGGCCAGCCATCGGATTCATCATCAACTGGCTGGGGAACATCATTGGTAACTGCGGTGTCATGGCGGTCATCCGGAAAATCGACCTCTCCAAGCGCACCAAGAAGTCCAAGCTGTTAAATTCACTGATGAACCAGCGCCACCCCCTCATCGGGCTTACCATCGGCTTCATGGTCCCCGTCATTCCGAGTGTCCTGGTAAACTACGCCGGGGCCCGATTAAATATCAACCGTTGGCGGTACCTGGCAATGGTAACCGTCGGAATGGCACCGACTTCCTTCATCTACGCCTTTGGTGGGGATGCCCTCTTCAAGGGTGATAACAAGCGCTTGATTGGAGCCGTGGTGGCGATCGTAATCGTGATTGCCCTCTACATCCTTGTCAAAAAGATGATTAAGCGCACGCGTTCCAATAAAGAAATACCAGCATAACGATAAAATGAGGTTGGGAGAAAACAAAGTTTTCTCCCAACCTCATTTAGTTCTCTGAATATTACACAGTAATCGCAGAAAAACCAAATAGGCTTGCTCCGCGTCGAAGCGTGCTCCTAGTGTCTAGCGCCGCGAAGCAAGTCCATTGATTACGGACAATCATTGGCCCGTACCGTGCAACAATCGTCCTATACTAGCCATACGGAGCACTCTGAAGCTTTTTTCCCAGCTTCTTATTTTATAGGTCAATATCAAGCATGATTGGGGTGTGGTCACGCCGTTTCCCGCTGTCGACCATCGTGGAAGATTGCAGCTTATCAGCCAGGCGGTCACTGACCAACCAGTAGTCAATTCTCCAGCCGGAGTTGTTTTGCTTACTAGTAATTACCCGTTGGGCCCACCATGAGTAGGCTCCCTTCTCGTCCGGATGGAGGTAGCGGAAACTATCCGTAAAGCCGGCGTCCAGTAGCTTCGTGAAGTGTTCCCGTTCTTCATCCGTGAAGCCCGCGGAATGGTGGTTATTTGCCGGATGGGCCAGGTCAATTTCTTCGTGGGCCACGTTGAAGTCGCCACTAGCAATCACCGGCTTTTGCTCATCAAGTTTTTCCAGGTATTCCCGGTAGCAGTCATCCCAAACCTGACGCTCTGCCAGCCGTTTCAGGCCATTGCCAGAGTTTGGCGTGTAGACTTCAGTAACGAAGAAGTCCGGGAACTCCATGGTAATGATCCGCCCCTCATCATCCATTGGTTCTGGGGCACCGATCTGTGGGTAGGTAACCTGTGGACTGTACTTATCCAGGTAGAGGTACATCGTTCCGGCGTAACCCTTCCGTGCTGGCTCAACGGAACTCCGCCAGGCCACCTGGTAACCCGGAAACATCTTATCCAAGGCTTGGTAGTGTTTCTTGGTGGGGCCGTTTTTGGAAAGCTTGGTCTCCTGGATGGCTAGCACGTCCGGCTTAAGTTCATAGATTTTTTGCAGCACCTCCCGGGTTTCGCCGGCCCGGGTTGAGGTGCCAGTCAGGGCCGCGTTGATTGAATCAATGTTCCACGAAATAAATTTCATCGTTAATTCTCCTTTGCAACATTCTCTGCCTGCATTATACCGTTTTTTTCCAGACCCGGAATGTCAATTTAAATTAGAAATTGGTCATCTGTAATATACTTCATGAAT
>CADFHB010000021.1 GCA_902834055.1 Lactobacillaceae bacterium
CCTTTAAGATGTTATTTAAACATCGGGGCGGTTACCCACGTTTTAAATCGCGTCGAGCTATTCGGCAAGCTTATACGGGGCGGTCAGCTTGTCGGGTGCTTGCTAAGCGGCGAGTTAGGTTGCCTAAGCTGGGCAGTATTCGGACCAGCAAAACAACCTTGTTAGCTAATGGCAAGATTAAGTGCTATACGGTTTGCCTCGAGCCCACCGGCCGTTACTATCTGTCATTACAAGTGGCGGTTGAGGCTCTCGAACACTTAGGAAAGACGGGAAAAGCAGTCGGGATAGATGTTGGCATTGCCGATTTAGCCATTAGTTCTGATGGGATTAAGTACGAAACTTTTAATGCTAAATGGGCGGAAAAGCAAGCAACCAAGTGGCAAAGTAAGTATGCCAAACGGAAACATCAGGCGACGGCTGCTGTCTGTCAATGGAACCATAACCACAAAACCTTCAAGAAAGAACTGAGTGATTACCAAAACTGGCAACGAGCACAACAACAAAAGGCCCGTTACCAAGCTAAGGTAGCGAATCAGCGCAAAGACTATTTGCATAAATTAACAACAACTTTAGTTAAGCAGTACGACGTAATCGTCATTGAAGATTTGAAAGTCAAAAACCTTCAAAAAATCATTGCCTAGCTAAAGCGATTGCGAATGCCAGTTGGTATCAGTTCCGGACCATGTTGGCATATAAATGTGCCTGGTATGGTAAGAAATTAGTAACTGTTAAACCGAACTATACCAGTCAAATTTGTAGCCACTGTGGTTACCATAGCGGACCAAAGCCGTTACAAATTCGTGAATGGACTTGCCAAAACTGTGGTACCCATCACGATCGCGATATTAATGCGGCAGTTAATATCTTGCATCAAGGATTAAAAGCTATTGGCTAGGGACTAGCCATGGTAAAAGAGTGGAGTTCTGTAAGTTAGGTATCCTGAATACAGGTATAATATCCTAAATACTACTCTATGTTCCCAGAAGCTCGGTCATTAATGGCCGAGTAGTTCACGTATTTTAAACCTCTTTTTTGAACTCTATTCTGCACTTAATAA
The DNA here is from genome assembly GCA_902834055.1 of Lactobacillaceae bacterium. The sequence continues at coordinate 1,058 of CADFHB010000021.1, forward strand.
AATAAAGTCAACCGATAAATTTCCTTATAATAATTAAGCAAATATTATCAATTCTCATTATTATGTTACCAAATCCACCCAAATTGTCATTTTGTCCCGATAAATATGCAAGCCAGGTGAATGCATCTTTATACGCATAAAAGCTGAATAATCGCGTTATTTTGTATCAAAAATGAATATTTTAGCGAAAATAATTGCATATTTTGATTAGACTTTGATTAAAAAGGCCTGTAAACCCTTCAAATATTCAAAAAGTGAACTATACTTATTTTATTAAATAATTTCTTAGTTTTATTTAAGATTATAAGCATTTATGGAGGAATAGGATATTGGAAGAACAGAGTGGTAATAAAAAAATTATTACTACCTTTGGCCTGGTCACGATGATCATTACCGCCATCTTCGGTTTTGGTAATGTTTCAAACGCCTACTTGCAAATGGGCTACGGTAGTATTATCTGGTACGCACTGGCGGGGATTTGTTTCTTCTTCCCGTGCGGCTTAATGATGGCCGAATACGGCTCGACATTTAAGGACGCCAAAGGGGGGATCTACTCCTGGTTGGCGGGTTCCGTTGGTGAACGGATTGCCTTCATGGGGACCTTCGTTTGGTTAGCATCCTGGATTGTCTGGATGGTTTCAACGGCCTCACGGATTTGGATCACCTTCTCCGCATTGATTTTCGGTAAGGATACTACCCAACAGTGGCACGCCTTTGGGCTGACTTCCACGCAGTTCATTGGGGTGTTAGGGATCATCATGATCCTGGTCGTTACCTTCCTGAGCTCGCGGGGGATGAACTCCATTGCCAAGGTTGGTTCACTCGGTGGGATCTTCACCATCGCCGTTAACATCATCTTCGTCGTTGTCAGCATCATCGTTTTAATCGCTGACAAGGGGGTCTTGAAGGAACCAATCCACGGCATCAGCTCCTTCATCACTTCACCAAACCCACAGTTCCAGAGCCCAATCGCTATTATTTCATTCGTGGCATACGCAATCTTTGCTTACGGGGGGATGGAATCCCTGGGGTCCGTTACTGATAGTATGAAGAACCCGGAGAAGACCTTCCCACGGGGCCTGATCATTGCTAGTGTATTCACGATTGGGGCTTACGTCCTGATGATTTTCATGCTTGGTTGGTCCGTCAACTACCAGCACGACCTGACCAAGAGTAGTGTCAACCTGGGGAACGTTACCTACGTGGTCTTCAACTACTTAGGGATCACGGTGGGGACCTCCCTTGGCTGGTCACACGCAGCAGCTTTGACCTTCGGGGTTGTGATGACCCGGATCGTTGCCTTAGCGCAGACCCTTGGTTTCTTAGGGGCCCTCTTCATCCTGATGTACTCGCCAATCAAGGCCTTCATCATCGGTTCTAACCCCGACTTATGGCCAAAGAAGCTGACGAAGCTTAACAAGGCTGACATGCCAGCCAACGCCATGTGGCTGCAAGCCATCGTTGTCTGTGTCATCGTCTTCCTGGTTGCCTTTGGTGGTTCTGCCGCCCAAAAGTTCTACCTGATCCTGACTGATATGGCCAACGTTTCAACCTGTTTCCCATACATCTTCCTGATTGGTGCCTTTCCATTCTTCAAGGCGAAGAAGAACCTCGACCGGCCATTCGTAATCTTTAAGAACCGGTTCTGGACGAACGTCTTGGTTGTCTTTGTGGAACTGATCCTGGCTTGTGGGATCATCTTCACCTTCATGCAACCACTGCTGGAGAAGGATTACCAAACGGCCTTCTGGACACTCGCCGGACCAATCTTCTTTGCCATTGTGGCCCTGGTCTTCTACCAGATTGCGGCCAAGAAGCGGCGTGCTAATAAATAATTTGTTAAATCAAAACGCGACTGACGTCCATTTTCGTCAGCCGCGTTTATTTGTATTATCGTTCACTGCCCATTATTTCTGATATAATGTCCCTATACTATTAAAGGGAGACTACCATGAGTAAGGAACCAGGGAAATTTAAGAATTTCGTGCTGCTCTTGATGCGGCACTTCACCATGGCCCAGATATCGAGTTCGGCGGCCATGTTGGCCTACTATACCTTATTATCGATTTTCCCGGCCGTCCTGGTAATTGGGAACCTCCTGCCAATGGTGGGGCTGGACGCCAACACCGTTTTGGCCTACCTCCAATCGGCGGTTCCCACCTCAGTCTACGAGTTTATCCGGCCCCTAATCTTTGACTTTCTCCGCCGGGGGAGCGGGGGCCTGCTGACGACCGGGGCCCTGATTGCCCTCTGGTCGACCAGCCAGGGGATTGCCGCCTTCCAACGGTCGGTTAATCTGACCTACGGGGTGGCTCGTAACCAGAACCCGGTGATTAACCGGGTGGTCTCCTTTATTTGGATGATTGTTGTCCTCGTTTTGATTTTCATCATCGTCCTGCTCTACGGGTTTGGTGAACAAGTCCTCAAGAGTATCCAGCCGTTCTTCCGCTTTAACCGGAGCTACATCTACCTGTTTAGCTCACTGCGGTGGCCGGTTACCTTTGCGGTCCTCTTTTTGGCGTTGACCCTGCTGTATTACTTTGTGCCCAACGCCAAGGTCCACCTCCGCTATGCTGCGGCCGGGGCGCTTCTGGCGGCCCTTTTGTGGATGGGCCTGTCCCGGCTGTTCTCCTACTACACGGTCTTCTTCCGCCACAGTGTAATTTCCTACAAGACGATTGGGGCCTTTATCGCGATGATGATCTGGCTGGACCTATCTGGCTACGTCATCATGCTCGGGGCGGTATTAAACGCTACCCTCCAGGAAGCCCACGAAGGGGTCCTGCGTGAACGGGAACACTTCTGGCAGATCATTGACCGCGAGGAACGGCAAAAACGTAAATAAAAATGGGCCCCAACGTGGGGAAAGTCCCGGATGTTGAGGCCCAAATTAATCTTTATAGGGGAGGAGGTACCATGCTTTATTAAGCAGCAGGTGCTTCTTTCTTTTCGTCGTTAAAGAGGACGGTAGAGACGGTGTCGACGTACTTGGCGGCGACTGGCTTGGCGTAGATGTCCTCCTCGTCGCCCTTGCTGAAGGCGTGGGCGTTGGCGATCTGGTCCATTGCCTGGCGGACCGCATCGGCGGAGAGATTTTCACTGGCGTAGCTAAGCTTTAAGAGGTGCTTTTTACCAAGGTTGCCCTTGAAAGTTAAATTAAGAGTTCGCATTTGAGAAGGTTCCTTTCTTTAGTTTATTCGACGGTGATGAACTGGTCAGTGGTGATGAGGTTAGTGGCGGTGCACTTTTCGCCGGTCAGGCTTTCGATGGCGGAGCCAACAATTGCCAGCTGTTCACCAGAGGCACCTTGGGAGACGTTGTTGAAGAGGCGCTTAATGCCCTTGGGATGCTTGTCCCCGACTAATGTTAACTGGACTTTGGCAGACTTGAATTGACGTTCCATACTCATGTTGAGCACTCCTTTATTGTGTTTTTCATAAGTAGTGGCCACTGCTTACACTTATATAAACGATTCAGAACGGAAAAAATGAAGGGTGAATCTTAAAAAATGGCGAAGATTTCTAAAATTGAAGCACAGAAGCGGCGCGGTCGCTATAATGTCTATGTAGATGGCAAGTACGCCTTCCCCGTGGCGGAAAGTGTCTTAGTGAAGTTCCGCTTAATGAAGGGGATGGAAGTCGATAAGGACCTCATCAAACGGGTCACGACTGCCGACCAGCAGGCCCAGGCGTATGCGAAGATTCTCGACTACCTTTCCTACCAGATGCGGAGCGAGAGTGAGGTCGAAAAGAAGCTCCAGGATCTGGAGACACCACCGGAATTCGTGGACCCCATCATGGCCAAGCTCCGGGAACACCGCCTGGTGGATGACCACCAGTACGCGCTCTCGTACGTGCAGACGATGATGACTACTAGTCTGAAGGGCCCAGGTGTCATCCGTCAGCACCTCCGGTTGAAAAAGGTAGGGGAAAACGACATTGACGCGGCCCTGGCCAACTTCACCAGCGCCCAGCAGGTGGAAAATGCTAGTAAGCTTGCTAAAAAGTTATTCAAGCGGTACCGTAACCAGCCAACCTTCCGTCAGGAGCAGAAAGTTCGCCAGGGGCTGATGACCAAGGGCTACTCCAGTGACCTGTTTGACCAGATCAAGGACCAGGTTGCGCCTGCAGTGGATCCCGACCACCAGGCGGACCTCTTAGCTAGCCAGGCGGAGAAGGTCTGGCGCCGCTATCGTCGCTACACTGGATGGGATCGGGAGCGACGGTTCAAGCAGGCAATGTACCGGAAGGGCTTTGACCTGGATGCCGTGCAGCACTGGCTGAGTGAAAACCAGGAGGGACTTTCCTAACGAAGGGAATACTGGTATTATAGGTAAGATATATTACTAAGGTTTAAAGAGAAAAGAAAATGAAGATTCATATTAATGAACAACAACTAAATCATCAGTATGGCTACCGCTTCATCAAACGGCTTTTTGACATTGTCGCTTCCTCAATTGCAGTGGTTATTTTGAGCCCATTGCTCTTAATCATTGCAATCTGTATCAAGGTTGATGACCCGAAAGGTCCCGTCTTTTACACCCAGATTAGGGTAGGCAAGGACGGTAAGCATTTCCGGATGTTCAAGTTTCGGTCAATGGTTAACAACGCTGACGAGCTGTTGGCAAAGTTGCGGAGTAAGAATGAAGTTAACGGGGCAATGTTTAAAATGAAAAACGATCCACGCATCACACGAGTGGGTCGTTTTATTCGGAAATATAGCCTGGATGAGTTGCCCCAATTAGTCAACGTGGTCGGCGGGTCGATGAGCATCGTTGGCCCCCGGCCGCCGCTGGTCAGTGAGGTCGCTGAATATACCGATTATGATAAGCAACGTCTGATGGTTAAGCCGGGCGCCACAGGAATGTGGCAGGTTGGTGGCCGAAACGACGTCGACTTTGCTGAAATGGTCCGGCTTGACCTGACCTATATTCAGGAGCGATCAATCTGGCTTGACCTGAAGATCATGTTTGAAACGGTAAAGGTAATGATTGTGCCAAATGGTGCGTACTAAGTAAGACAAGGAGAAACGAAAGTGGATGTGAAAGTACTTGTCGCAGCGCATAAGAACTATGCGATGCCCAAAGACAGCCTTTATTTACCCGTATTTGTGGGTAAGGAAATTCACCCGGACGTTAACCATACATTCCAAGGGGATAACACGGGGGACAATATTTCCGTCAAGAACCCGACTTATAATGAGTTGACGGCCATTTATTGGGGTTGGAAGAACCTTGATTTAGATGCCATGGGGCTTGTCCATTACCGGCGGTACCTTAGTTTGAACCACCGTAAGTCCCTGGATGACGTTTTGTCTAAAAAGCAGACAGAAGCTCTATTGGCAGATCATGACATCATTTTGCCCCCAAAACGGCGTTACTACATTGAAAGCAATGAGTCGCACTACCTGCATGCCCACCACCATGAGCCATTTGAGGTGATGCGACAGGTGATTAAAGAGCAGTACCCGGAATACTTGCCGTCCTTTGAGAAAGTCATGAGGCGAACATGGGCGCACATGTTCAACATGTTCGTAATGAAGAAGCAGCCGCTTAATGAATACTGCACGTGGATGTTTGCAGTCTTAGCAGAGGTAGAAAAGCGGACTGATATTAGCAGCTATTCGACTTACGAGAAGCGGGTATACGGCTTCTTGAGCGAGTTACTCTTGGATACCTGGTTGGATAAGAACCCCCAGTACTCAACGGTTGAGGTGAAGTATGTCTTTATGGAACACACCAACTGGTTCAAGAAGGGCGGCAAGTTTATCCTACGTAAGATTACTGGCCATGCCTAAGGAAGTAGGAGGAATCTGAAGTGGCAAAGTTATCGATTGTCATACCATGCTACAACGAAGAGGAGACCGTCCCGTTGTTTTATCCAGCGGTGGAACAAGTCGTTCAAAAGATGCCGGTTGAGGTTGAATACTGGTTTGTTAACGATGGTTCGGCTGACAACACATTGGCTGAGATGCGGAAGCTCCATGAAAAGGATCCGGAACGTGTCCACTACGTTTCCTTCTCCCGAAACTTCGGTAAGGAGGCCGGCCTTTATGCTGGACTGGAGGCGACGACTGGCGACTACGTGGTTGTGATGGACGTGGACCTCCAGGACCCACCGAAGTACTTGCCGGAGATGTATGACTATATCTCGTCTGGCGAATACGACTGCGTGGGGATGCGGCGGACTGACCGGAAGGGTGAGGCAAAGTTTAAGTCCTTCTTAAGTGATCAGTTTTATAATGTAATCAACCGCATTTCTGATACTAAAATTGTTTCGGGAGCACGAGACTACCGGATGATGACCCGGCAAATGGTCGACGCGGTTCTTTCACTGAAGGAATATAACCGGTTCTCTAAAGGAATCTTTAACTGGGTCGGTTTTAAGACCAAGTACCTGCCATATAAGAACGTGGAACGGGTTGCCGGAACAACCGATTGGTCGACCTGGAAACTGTTTAAGTATGCAATTGACGGGATTACTGACTTTTCGGAGGCCCCGTTGGCGATTGCAACTTGGATTGGGGGCTTTTCCGCCTTTATTGCTGTGATTGGCATCATTGTCGTAATCGTACGCCACCTTATTGCACCTGACGGTAGTGCGTTCGGGTGGGCCTCACTAGTATGTATTATGTTGTTCATCGGTGGTGTCCAGCTCTTCTGTTTAGGGATTGTTGGCCGTTATATTGGCAAAATTTATATGCAGACTAAGCACCGGCCAATTTATATCGTTAAAGAGAAAAAATAGTGAGGATACGTACGGCAAAAATTAATGCGTTGTAAGTCTAATTTAATGAGGATACTTTAAATGGTTGTATATGTAATTACCCACAAAGATTTTAACTATCATAGTTTACAAAAAGACTATGTTCCATTACTAGTAGGAGCCTACAGTAAAAAGAATAAACATAATTTCTTAACGGATAATACGGGAGATAATATATCTCAAAAAAATAAGTATTTTTGTGAAGAGACTGGGTTGTACTGGATATGGAAACATTCAAATGATGATAAAGTAGGACTTTCTCATTACCGCCGTTTCTTTTCTGATTGTGCTAATCGGAAAATGATGTACCTGAACCTTTTATTGAGAAATAACACTAAAATCATATCAGTAAAAAAGTTAGATAGTATCTTATCCGATGGTTATCAGTGGATTCTTTCCCAGCCAGAGCATGGAGGGGATGGTACTCTTTGGGACCAATTTGCAAGTAACCATAATCTTCATGATTTAGAAGTTACTGAAGCAACGATACGTAACTTAACTCCGAAATATTCTGATGCTTTTGAAGAAGTTATGAAGCATAGGTCAACAGGGTCTTTTTACAATATGTTTTATACTACCCATGAGCAATTAAACTTATATTGTAAATGGCTATTTAAAATTCTTTTCGCTGTTGAGAAGAAAACCGATGTTTCTAATTACGATGACTACCAAAAGAGGTTATACGGGTTCCTGTCGGAGCGGTTGCTTAACGTTTGGATTTGCAAAAATAAGTCTAGAGTAAAATACCTCCCAGTTTTTGAAACTGAAAAAATGAACAGAAACTATGTTTTAAACATACTGAAGAAGACGGTTTAAGTTTACTGGAGAATGAGACCTTGAAAGATTTTAAAGTTGCTATCTTGATGTCAACATATAATGGTGAATTATACATAAGACAACAGATTGACTCGATTATCCACCAAAGCTTTTCTAACTGGACACTATATATTCGTGATGATGGTTCTAATGATCAGACCGTAAAGATTATAGAGGAATATTCTAAAAAACATGACAATATTGTTTTCTTTAATAAAGACAATATTGAAAACTACGGTGTTGTTCACTCTTTTTTAGAAATGCTGCAAAAAGTTAATGCTGACTTTTATATGTTTGCTGATCAGGACGACTATTGGAAGAAGAATAAAGTTCTCGATACTTTGCATTTAATGTTGTCGGAACCATATGATGATTTACCAATTTGTGTACACACAAACTTAACAGCTGTTGATAAAACCTTGAAAAATGAAGTGGTAACTGAGCCCAAAAGAGTATGGTCATCATTCCAAAAGGTCTTATTTAGTAACTGTGTAACTGGTTGCACTGCAATGATTAATAATCGCTTAAAGAATAAAATAAAATTTGATAACATTAGGTACCAAAACGTTATAATGCACGATTGGTGGGTGGCATTGATTGCTTCTCATTTTGGTAAGCTAGTATATTTGGAAGAGTCCACAATGTTATATAGGCAGCACGGCGATAATGTTGATGGCAGTCAGAAGAAAAATACAATTGGGTGGCTCTTTCATCGTTTAACTCATTATGATTATGATAGATTGCAAATGTGTAAAAATATTACTATGATTAACGAATTCTCTCACAATTATATTGAAGAACTAAGTGGGAAAGATAAAGAATATGTAAAAAGGTATGGTCAGTTGGTTAATAAGAGTAGCTTTTGGCATAACTTATTGCTGGGTGTTCAGTGCCCACCACAAGAAAGAACCATGGGCGGATGCTTATTTTTTGTCTACCTAATGACTACCTTTTATAAGGATCTATTGGATTTAGACTAGAACTATGAAAACTTATATGTATAAAAGTTAGTAGAATAGCTTCATAAGTGATCAAATAGCGGCAGCACTGTCATTATTGACAGTATTGTTTGTATTCCGTGTGTAAGTGTACTTACTCGAAATAAGTTTTTATAGTATCGTAAAGAAATCGTCGAAGGGGTACAATTAACCCTGAAGACAGTTTATACATTATTTAAAAGAATTTTGAAGTCAAATAGAACGATTAAGTATCAAAATTCATTCAACTAAGGAGGAACAAAGGGTTATTCCTAAAGTTGAGTATGTTAGATAGATGATATTCTTTAATAAGGCAGATTGTAAAATTTAAGTTGAACATTTAAGTGGACAGAAAAACCCATCAA
>CADFHB010000022.1 GCA_902834055.1 Lactobacillaceae bacterium
AATGACGGCAGGTCATCGTGATAGGTGATCTTAACCTTATTCCAGTAATCCAATCCGGCCCGTTTCATGTGCTTGTCATCCGTTGAAAAGCCCAGGGGCTTAATCAGGTGAAGCTCAGTATTGGTTCCCGCACAGGTCCGGGCAATATTCCCGGTGTTGGCAGGAAAGAGCGGTTCAAAAAGTGCAATGTGATTTGTCATCTTAGTATATCTCCTCAGATAAATAAAAAAAGCAGGGTCTCGGTGTGGGCACGGCGAAACGCTGCTTTAATGAAGTACTCCTTAGCAATTACTAACGACACTGTTCGATATCAATTGCTAAACGATTTCTGAAATATAATTTAGCACGATTTTTAAAAAAGTGCAAACTTTATTCTGATTTTTTGGCAATTAATAAACTGACGTCCACCGTTACTTTGTCTAATCTAGCATAGTCAGCAGCGGTTAACTGCCGTACTCCCCGTCCCCAATGCAAGGGTGTCATCTCCACCAGGGCCTGCTTCATATCTGAGGGAACGGTAAACTGGTAGTGAATCGTTTGGCGCTGACAATCGGGATAATGCTGGTTGAATAGGTCAAGGACCCGGTGATTATCGTAGTTTGACTTTTGTTGGTGGTCCCCATACAAAAGTTGTCGTACTTCCTTTAGGTAACCAGCATTGGGGATAACCTTCATCAGGCAACCACCCGGCGCCAAAACCCGGTTAAACTCAGCATAGTCAGACGGCGAAAATAACTCGACCAGGGCATCAAATGATTCCCCGTTAAATGGCAATTGTCTGAGGTCAGCAACGCAGAAGAATGCCGTTATCGGCAGCTGGGTTGCCAAGGTAACCCCTGCTTTAGCAATGTCAAAGCCCACCATTGTATCGGCAAGTGAGTGGCGAATCTTTGCCAGTTGCGCTAAGGGAGTTCCCTCACCGGTGCCAACATCCAGGATCCGTAACGGTCGCGCCGGGAGATTGTGGGCAACTGCTTCAATGATTGGCCGAAAGAGCCCTGCCGATAGTAACTGCCGGCGCGCAACAAACATTTCCCGACCATACTCGGTATCCGCGGCCCCACTTAAGAAGTGGAGGTAGCCGTGACGGTTAAAGTCGATCCGGTGGCCCCGCTGACAAATAATACTGTTCTTATCGACCTCTTCCATCGGCGCCTTACATACCGGACACCGGAACAGGGCAATGTGTTTTTGAACAAACTGGCGCTGACGTTCACTTTTCTTCATTTTTGATCTTCTCCTCGCATTTCTGATAATAGTTTAACATACGGTAGAATTAATCATGGTGAATTGTTATATTAATAGGGTAAGCATTTTCAGAAGGAGGAAAATGATTAACCATGACTGAACAATTTTTAATTGGTACATATACATTAAAAGATAGCAAGGGAATCTATAAAGTGACCCTTGATACTGACGAAGGAAAGCTGACCGATGTTAGTCTCGCTGTTCCTTCCCAAAAGCCAGCCTACCTGCAGGTTGGTAGCGACAAGCGCGTCTATGCGGTAAAGCAAGATGGCGATTCTGCCGGTGTTGCTGACTACTCTTTAGCAGACGGCACTGCCAAGACCTTGAGTACTGTTCTCGCCACTGGTCCTGCACCAGCATACGTTGGCTTGGACGAAAAGCGGCACCTCCTGTACAGCGCCAACTACCACACTGCCAATGTGGAAGTATTTAAGATTAAAGACGACGGCCAACTGGTAGAAACCGATAAGGTCACTCACCAGGGTGAAACCGGTCCTGAACCAGAGCAAGAAGCACCCCACGTTCACTATGCCGACCTGACACCTGACCAACGGTTGATTGTTTGTGACCTGGGGATGGACCTGATCGTGGTTTACAACGTTAGCAATGATGGAAAGCTGACTGCCGTTTCCCGTTACCAATTTGAACCAGGCTTCGGGACCCGTCACCTGATCTTCCACCCGAACGGCAAGTACGTCTACGTTCTCGGGGAATTGTCCAGTAAGCTGGCCGTCCTCAAGTACAACGCTAATGATGCCAGCTTCACCCACTTACAGACCCTGAAGACCATTCCGGCCGATTGGACCGCCCACAACGGTGCCGCCGCTATCCGGATGTCTAAGGATGGCAAGTACATCTACACCTCCAACCGTGGTGAAAACACCATTGCGGTCTTCGCAATCCAGCCGGACTTCACCGTCAAGCACATTCAGTCAATTTCAACTGAGGGTGACTTCCCCCGTGACTTCAACCTCAGCTCAGACGAGTCTTACCTGCTCGCTTCAAACCAAAATACCGATAACCTCACCCTCTACAAGCGCGACTCAGCAACTGGTAAACTGACCCTGCTCCAAAAGGATGTGGCCTGCCCTGAACCCGTCTGCGTAATGCGGTTCTAGGTTCTAGACAGTAATGAATAAAAATAAGCGCCACCGCTTGACTTCAGCCAAGTGGTGACGCGCATTTTTATTCATTATGCAAAACCCGGCGAAAGTCAGCAGGTAACGGTGCTTCAACCGTAATCATTTTTTCCTTAAAGGGGCTGTAAAACTGGATCCAGTAACAGTGTAAGGCCTGACGACCAATCAAATTCGTCGACTGGCCATACATTGCATCCCCGATTAGTGGATGGTGAAGAAACGCGAAATGGACCCTAATCTGGTGCGTCCTTCCCGTGTGCAGACGGACCTTCACCAGTGACCAGGCTGGGTGTGGTTCTTTCAACCAGTATTCAGTCACCGATGCCTTGCCCCCAGGCGCCACTTCACGCTTAACAAATGATTCTGGGTCCCGGCGAATGGGCGCATCAACGTAACCATGGCTGGTTTGCAAACGACCGCTGACCAGGGCCAGGTAATTTTTCTTGACCTCATGGCGCTTCAATTGCCGGTCCAAGACGGCGTGGGCAAAACGGTGCTTAGGGAAGACGACTAAGCCACTGGTGTCCTTATCCAAGCGGGTCGCCACGTGGGTCACCTGGTTCTCGTAACCTTGGTGGTGGTAATAGTACTTGACACGGTTAACGAGGCTGTCCGCCACGGGAACGTTATGGGCGGGAACCGTGGCGACGCCCGCCGGTTTATTCAGGACAAGGAAGTCCCGGTCCTCATAAGCAATGTTGATTGGTGCCGTGCTTTCGTCAACCTGGTCATTTGCCACTTCCGGTGGGAGAACCAGCGAATATGTATCGCCGTAATGGACCATGTCAATTGCCCACTTTTCCTGACCATTGATGAGCATCTTACCACCATGGTAAATGGCCACCTTCATAAGGGTCGAAGTAACCCCACTCATTTTAAGGGCCGAACGCAGCTTACGCGGGGTCTGATGATTATACTGCCAAGTAAACTGCATTATTTTGCGCCACCAATGAACGAGTCCTTGACCCGGTTCCAGAAGTTACTGTGCCGATACCGTGCAAAGTAAATTTTCTTTTGGGAAACCTGGAACGACAGCTCCATCAGATACCGGCTCCCCTTTTGAACCTTCAAGCGGAGCTTTTCACGGTCACAGGTCATTACATGGTCATTAACATCTCGTAAGCGCAGCATTAGCTTGGTCTGGGCGCCAAAGATAATTGGTGAGCCCAGCGTCCGGAAGACCCGGTTATTCAGCGAAGCCATCTCCGCTAACTGAAAGCCAATACTGTTCGGGTCCATAATCGCCCCACCGACGGACTTGTTGTAAGCCGTCGAGCCGGTTGGCGTTGAGATGCAGAGGCCATCACCCCGGAAGTTTTCAAACAGTTGGTTGTTGATGTACACATCACACACCATCGTCCGAATAATATTGCGGATTGTGGCCTCGTTAAGGGCAATGTATTTATCAACCGTTCCATCGGAATAGATTGCCTGCATATCAAGCAGCGGGTAGGACACAGATTGTCCACTATCCTGAACGAGACTATCGACCAGGTCATCAATTTCAAAGTTCCGCCAGTCCGTGTAAAAGCCCAAATGGCCAGTGTGAATCCCCACAAAGCGAATCTGATCAAGCTTATCAACGTAGTGGTGGAAGGCCGATAGCAAGGTCCCATCACCGCCAATGGTAATTACCACTTCCGGATGGGCGGCATCGTATTCCAAGCCCACACGGTCGATTTCTGCCCGGAGAAGCTTGGTAACCCGTTGGGACTCACTGGTTTCATTATTAAATATTGCGACTTTCACTTTGTTCCTCCTCTGACCGATGGCCCTCATCACCAGCCGTGTTTTGCTCGGCGTTTTTCTTATAGGAGAAGAGGGTCTGTGCCTCCTTGATTTCTTCACGAATCTCCGACATCTCATTATCAAGCTTGAACGCTGCCTCCGCCGCGCGCTGCAGACGAGCCGACAATTCTTCGGGGAAGGCCCCCTTATACTTGTAGTTCAGCGAATGCTCAATCGTTGCCCAGAAGTTCATTGCCAGCGTCCGAATCTGAATCTCGGCAAGGATCTTTTTTTCACCAGTCACCAGCTGGACCGGATACTCAATCACGATATGGTAAGAACGATAACCACTCGGCTTAACGTTTGAGATGTAGTCCCGTTCTTCAAGGATTGTCATATCGCTCCGCTGACGCAGCAGGTCAACAACCTTATAGATATCCTCAACGAACTGGCACATGATCCGCAATCCAGCAATGTCTTGCATGTCTTGTTCGAGGCGGTCCTCTTGAACGTGGCGGCGGACCATCTTCTCCTTAATGCTTTCGACCGGCTTTACCCGACCCGTGACAAATTCAATCGGTGAATGCTGCTTTTGATCTTGGTACTGCTTGCGCATCCCCCGTAATTTAACTTTCAGTTCATTTACGGCTTGTTGATATGGCAATAAAAAGTGCTGCCAATTTTCAATCATAATCTAGCCTCCTGTTAAATCTCGCTCTTATTTTAGCATACTTTAAAACATTCTCGAATGCTTTTATCTTGGAAACAAATTACTTTACAAAGGCCAGGCAATTTGTCACAATAACAATTGTTAATGTTACTATTTCTTGATCGGAGGGGCAGTTAATGCTTGAGATTCATCTATTTGTCAATCCTTTGGGAATGCGTTGTTTTCGGTGTGAAAACGACGTCTTACGGGTTGATCATGATTTGAATACAAAGATTAGTTACCAATTCATTCCGCTCTTTAACATGCAGACGATTGCGGACACAATTGATCTTTACCATCTCGATGCTTGCAGTCTTAAAGTTCGTCAGGAAGTTAGTACCACCCTCAGCCAAACAATTTTAGATTATAAAGCGGCACTTTTTCAGGGTGGCCGGCGTGGTCGCCAATACCTCTTGCGTTTACAAGATGTAATGACCAAAAAGGGGTGGCATTATTCTGACCACCTTGCCAAAACAGTGGCAGAAAAGAGCCAGCTAGATTTGGAAATGTTTATGGAAGATCGCCATTCAGCAATCGCCAAGCAGGCCTTCAAGAAAGACCAGGCAATTGCCAACTCGTTAGGAATTACGACCACGGCCACCGCCGTCATTTACGATTCAACGGAGCCAAACTATGGCTACTTGATCCCTCAGTTCGATTATGAAACCCTGATTGAATCATACCGTAACCACACCTTCAATCCTGACCAGTCTGTCCAGGACTTTGCCGCTCAATACTATTCCGGTCCGTTCCGGATTATCAAAAGTAATTGATGAATAAGGAGTACCATTGTTCGTTATGATGAACAGTGATACTCCTTTTATTTTAGTATTTGCTAGCTGTTTGGCTAACCCGTTACTAGCCAAGAAGGTGTTAAAAAACCAGCTTTTAATGTCCGCGCTTGTTAACTCGGATCTTATCGCTGACCTGTTCAAACCAGTGGGGGTGCTTAAGTAATACATACTGCTGGTCAACGAGAGCGATAATCCCCCATTGGCAAAGTTCTTGCGTAAAGGCAGTGATCAACTGCTGACGAATTAAACCTCCATCTACCAAACACGGGAAATTTAACCAGTCCGGCTGACCAATCTCTGCCAGACGCGCTCCCCAGGCACTAGCTGACCAGGCAGAAAAGAGTGGTTGCCCACCTAGCCAATCAACGACTCTAATTCGCCAAAAAATAATCGGCTGCCGCGTAACGGGCCAGCTAGGCTTAACATCATGACAGACCAACGGGCAACAACTCAGTGGGACCTGGTGACGCTGCCAGACTTGTGCAGCCAGCTGACGAACCGCTGACTGCCGGCTGGTAGTGGACATGAGCTTTTGTACCTGGTCATTGATTATTCTCCTTGTTACCCTCGTGCGGCGGGCCAAAGAGCAGTGATAGTGATTAAAGTCAGCCCTTAATCGGCCCTGCTTGGTATCCCAGTACCAGATCCCAGGTCTTCCATTAATTAACTGCGTAAACTGGGCCACCTTCTCACTGCCTAGCCGGCGCCGATAAGGACTGCCGAGGTACCAATAGGGATGAATTCCCAGGAAACGATAACCCTGATTGCGCTCACTTATTCGTTGAACACTTAACGGACTACACTGGAATTCAATTACGACCTGTTGGCCCCGCCACTGGAACATGATGTCTGGACGTTGAGAAATTTTTGGCAAATAATACTCTACCCGGGCCGGTATTCCCTGTTGGGCCAGCCACTGATGAATCTGCAGCTTTCCTAACAGGTGCTCTGCTGTCTCACCTTCGCCATAGGAACATCCCGCACCCCGGCAATGAGCAAAATGCGCAACCTTTATTTTTCCCCGGCGAAGGTGAACCTCTTGATTACAAACTGGGCAAGCGTACTTCAAGCCGGGATCCGCTACGTTGGCCATTATTAACTGGCCATTATGTTTTGCTACCAACAAAAAATCCCCCACTTTTTAAAAACGGGAGATTTTTGAAAATTAATTAAAATAGTGACGGACGGTCGCCAAAGCTGAGCCCGACATTATTTTTTTCGCGTGTTCGCTAAGGAAGACAATTGTCGTGGCTGTCGGATTACCGTACTCGTAAGCCACCGCCAGATTATCCTTAACCGCATTGTCGTTTGTCACATCTTGGCGGTAACGCAAGGCAAGGTAATAATGGTGGTTATACTTATAAAGCTCACTGCTAACATCGGGATCTTCAGGAATGCGGGCGAAATCGATTAGGTCTTCAAACGAAGGAAAATCAACAATCTGCCAGCGAATAGTTGGTTGGGCCGGTGCCGGTTTGGCCTTCTCCTGGGCACCAGAAAGCGGCTGCGTGGCGCCACCCTCACCTTGCTGGCGGTGTGCTTCCATTACACGCTTCTGGATGTATTTGGCCACCTGTTGACTATCATCTGCGTTTGCTTTAACATCTGGATTATTCTTACTGATGAAGAGTTCCAAACCATTCCCGGTCGGCATGACCTGAAAGGTTACGGAGTCGTTGTCAGCAAATTGGTGGTCAGTGTCCACCTCTCTCAAGATGCTGTAAAAGAAATCTTCAATCTGCTGGTGATCACCAAGCAAGTCGAGAATAGTTATCCCCCGCGCGTCTAAATCTTCATTACTGATCAATACGCGGATAGTATTCTCATTGATTCTTTCCATTTCCATTCTGCAGCACCTCCTTAATTACAAATACTTACTACTATTCTAAATGTTTTCACCTAAATGTAAAGCCGGGTGATTGACCGGTGGCAAAAGAAAAAGCCGGGAACGATTCCCAGCCCGTATTTTTAGATTAAATCCGCTTTTCGCTGTGCTTCGGCCAGTTCAATTTCACGAACCTTCCGGGGCAGGAAACGACGAATTTCATCCTCGTTGTACCCAACCTGCAGCCGCTTGTCGTCCATAATGATTGGTCGGCGGAGCAGACCTGGATTTTCACTAATTAACTGATACAGTTTTTTCATCGGTAAAGCGTTTAAATCAACTTTTAGATTGTGATAAGCTTTTGAGCGCTTCGAGATAATATCTTCAGTCCCGTCTTCTGTCATTCGTAAAATATTCTTAATTTCATCGACTGACAATGGATCGGAGAAGATGTTTCGTTCCTTATAAGGAATGTTGTGTTCTTGCAACCAAGCGCGAGCTTTCCGACAAGAGGTACAACTTGGAGACGTATAAAGAATAACCATTAAGTAAAAGCCTCCTTTTAAATTACGACAACATTCATCAATACAACTAATATTATACTATGTATTATAGGCTGATAAAAGGGCTTCTAACAATTTTTCTTAACTTTTTGTAAGTAACTCGTTAAAAATATTTTTAATAAAAATTCGATTATGTACTATAATTAAAGAGACAATTGTTATGAGGAGGAATTTCAGTGTTAACAAAACTCAGCTTTACGTTTGGGTCACATCAAATCCTGCAAGGGATCATGAGTAAGCACCCCGACCGGAAGTTCAAATTAATGCAGGCGTCTACCCACAGTAATAAGTTAGCTCTCTTTGACCTTTCAAGTCAGGAGACCATCTTCAAGACTCCCGTTATTTTAAACGTCCTTGACGAAACCATGAATAGTAACTACAACGGCTTATTCTACTATCAATCCTTCGAGGTTAACGGCGACCGTCAACAGGTCCTTTACAATAGTTTACAGAAGGTTGTTAATGATAAACCAGGCAATATGAACGCCGGACTGATGATGTCGGTCGCTAACAAGGCAGAAAGTGCTACCCTTATCTTATTGACTGTCTGGGATAGCTTCGAAGACCTGACTGCTTGGAAGAACAGTGATTCTTTTGCAGCACTGACTAACTTCACCAGCATGGAATCAGACAACTACTACTATGACGAAACTTATCGCCCAATTGCATAAGGGTTGCCACTAAAAATGCTCTAGAGCTTCACATCGTTCTAGAGCATTTTTTAATTCAATAAAAAAAGCAGCTCAATCAGAACTGCCAGTAACGGTCCGTACGAGACTCGAACTCGTGATCTCATCCGTGACAGGGATGCGTCCTAAACCAACTAGACCAACGGACCAAAATTGCGGGGGCTGGATTTGAACCAACGACCTCCGGGTTATGAGCCCGACGAGCTACCAGACTGCTCTACCCCGCGATAATATTATAAAACCATATTGAGAAATTTCAATATGTCGAACGGAGAATGAGGGATTTGAACCCTCGCGCCGTTTTCACGACCTACACCCTTAGCAGGGGCGCCTCTTCAGCCACTTGAGTAATTCTCCATAAACAAAACGATAACAACAAAACTACAAAAAGATGACCCGTGCGGGATTTGAACCCACGATACCAGCGTGAAAGGCTGGTGTCTTAA
>CADFHB010000023.1 GCA_902834055.1 Lactobacillaceae bacterium
TTGGTCAGTGCTATTTATTTCAGCTTAGTGGCTAACTTATTCTTGAAATTTAGAGCCAATTTTTCATAAGGTGATATCAATGATAAATCATAGTTGGAATTATATTATTAGCCATAAATGGTCAAAAGATATTTTGAGAGCCAATTTACTATTTGTATTTTTAGTTATTTTGTATAATCTTTTTCATTTCCAATTAAAGTCAATTAGTCTTCATTTCTTTATCAAGACCTTTTTGTTAATGAATCTATGCTTAATTATCAAAATGTTTTTGAATGCTTATGACAAAGCTGAAAAGCAGCAAGACCAATAGATGGGAGCAGGAGTCTTGTAATTTTGTTTATAAGCAGTAGTATGACCCTATAAAAGAGTTAAATGAGGGTTGAAACATGCAAAATTTTAGCTTGAAGAAAATAATTGCAGGACTATTAATTCTACTTTTTATATTGTTGGTAGGAATGCATGTTCATCAACGGACACACTTCAATAAAAATGTAAGTATCAACAACGTTCCAGTTGGTGGACTAACCACGCAACAGGCCTACGATAAAGTAAGCACAACTAAAAGGAAATCGAAAATTTACGTCAAACATGATTTGGTATATGAAGGAAGTGCCACTAATTCGAGCTTTAAGCCATCTGATAAAGTTAGGATTAGTAAGGCTCTTCGTCGGCAATACACTTTTTTCCCTTCAAAGAAACGGGAAAATTTGATAGTGGAGCCAGCTAATTTAGATAAATCATCATTGAATGATATCGATTTAGCCATTTCAAAAAAGGTTCAACAACTTAATGCCGGTCGAACAGCTCCAAGAGATGCCTATGCAGTCTATCAAAATGGTAAAGTCTCAATTGTTCCAGCAGTAAACGGAACACAATTTAGTGATACTGGCCTTTATAATACGGTGGATAAGGAATTCGTTAATGGGACGATTCATTTAACACCGAGATTTATTACTCCTTTGTCAGCTCATAGTAAAATTGTAAGAAATGAAAAAATAAAATTGAGTAAGTTACAAAATCGATCAGTGACTTATCAAGTTCAAAAGAAAAACTATAGATTTACCACAGATGATGTAATTTCAAAAGCTACTTACCAACATGGTAAATACCACTTTGAAACTAAAAATATTAGGGAGAAAATTAAAAAGATAAATGCCAAACAGGCAACCTTAGGTAAAAGTTTTAAATTCAAAACTGCTTCTGGAAAGGTTATTAACACTTCTAATGCAGGAACTTATGGTTGGAAAATTAGTAGTAAGCAAGCAGGACAAACTTTGGCTAATGCTATTATTAGCAATAAGAACAATATTAATGCCGAAAGTGACATTTATGGTAAAGGATATAGTCATCTTGGAACAGGCTATTCAGTTACAAGTAATCATGGAATCGGTCGAACTTATGTCGCCGTTTCATTAGCTGACCAACATGCATGGTTTTATAAGAATGGTAAATGTGTTCTTAGTACTGATATTGTTAGTGGTTCTGACAATGCAGCAAATAGAACACCTAAGGGCGTTTGGTATATCATGTATCAGCAATCACCATCTGTCTTACGTGGAACAAATGATGATGGCTCCAAATATAGTAGTCCTGTTCAATATTGGTCACCGTTTACATTATCAGGCTGTGGTTTTCATGATGCTAGTTGGCGACATGACTGGTCAAAGACAGCTTATAAGCAAACTAATGGTGGGTCGCATGGGTGTATTAATATGCACCCAGAAAACGCAGGAGATGGCTTTCATGCCCTTTCTAAGGGAGAACCAGTTATTATCTATTAAGGAGTGTAAAGCGTGCGAAAAGGTGCTAAAAAGGCCATTTACTGTGCCGTAGTTTTCTTTATTTTGGTAATATCAATTTCATTTTTACTTACACAATAGGAGGGTAATAATGCGTTTAGATACGAAAAAAGACCTAATTATTGGGAACGTATTTTTTATATTGTTGATAATAATTTACCTTCTATTACATGCAGGGCCATTAAATTTACTAGTCCTTTTAACAGGTTTGATATTGCTTAATTTGATAATACTTATAATTAAATAGAAATAAGAATTATCTTTTAATAAAAAGATACACACTCTAAAAAGAGCTAAATTTCAATTTTGAGATACGTATCGATTTTATTCTCATGAAGAATCTACCAATGATATATGTATAAAATTGGTTCAACCCCTATTTTATTTAGATTAGCAATATCAAAATAAAATAGGGGTTAAATTATACTTGTGTAGCTAGAATAACTAGCAACATATAAACTCTGCATGTTTAACTGAGACATCGGATTATACCAATTCACAATTAGAAGAATAAACAGATTACTCAACAAGATTATGAAATTTACAATATGCTGATAGGAAAGCCATTCAACAACAGAACCATCTTACTCAACACTTTATTAGCTTAAAAGCGAGTTCAGCAATAATAAGATAAATGAGCCATATAACAAACCAAGAAATTTATAATGCCTATATTTTGCTTTATTACGCCTTTATAGGCTCTTTAAGAGTATTAAGGTATTTCACACTATTTAGCATATAAGATGGGCTAAAATAGGGCTTATTTAAGCTCTCAATAAGTATTTATCTTTTTTCTTTAAGACTTTAACTATAACTTTTAAACAAAAGGCTTCGATTCCCAAGCAGAGAATCGAAGCCTTTCATTTTTTATGCCAGCTTTTTACCAACTTAATTTATTTAAATTTGGTGTATTTTTGGTGTACACACACCACAGTTACTAACTTTTTAGAAGTTAATAACTGATTTAGCCTAAATCCACGAAGTCGCTTAAAAGCCGTCATTTCAAGCTTTTAGACTACTTCTTCTTGTTCTTCTTACCCTTCTTGCTATCTTTAGTTTCCTTTTCTGGACGCATTGTTGGGAAGAAGAAGTATAATTGCTTACAATACCTTCTTCTGGCATTTCACATTTTTTCACACGTTTAAATGACTACAAATACTATCATATCAACCATTTTCGTGATCATAAAAATTATAGGATATCATTTAGTTCAAAACATGTGAAAAAAGTGAGAAATCATAGCCTTAAACTAACATAAAAAGCCTATAACAAACACGGTAAAAACGTATTGTTATAGGCTTTTAGTATGTTTCTAGTGCTGACTAGAGGATTCGAACCTCCGACCTCATCATTACTAATGACGTGCTCTGCCAACTGAGCTAAGTCAGCATTTCACCAGCGAATATTAGTATAGCATATCCCCGCCTAAACGCAAGGAAAAAATTAAAAAAGTGAAGCAAAAGTCACCTTGGGACTCACGCTTCACTTCTTTGTTTTCTCATGTAGTCCGTCACCCATCTGGGCCACACACTTCTTCATCTCATTAATATCCAAAATACTCTGGGCGAATTCCTTGCGGACCAGGTCATCAGGTAGGTACTCGTCATACTTATCAAAGACCGGCACCTCCTTTGGGTACAGCAACTCCAGTGGATCAAAGTCCCTTGCCGCCTCCTCCTTCAAGACCTGGAAGAACTCCTCGGCGCTGGTGTCCATGGCAAATTCCATGAAGTAGGGTCGGGCCGAGTTAAAGCCGCGTAGGTTCAACCGCTTGGCACACTTAATCCGCAGCAACCGTTCTAGGGCCAGAAAGGCATAGCTCCCGGTCCACGGGAAGAGACACCACATCTTGCCACCGAGGTTAATCAATTGCTTTTTCGGCAGGCCCGCAATATTAGCGGTGTCACGAGCCTGTGTCAGTCGTGCTCGGGCGTTCTTCATCAGGTACGGGTACATCTGACTTTCTACCAAGACCTGCCGCATCCGTTTCAAAATCTTTGGATGAATGTCACCCGGGACATCCCCAAAGTATGCCGGAATCCGGCCCTTGACACCATGACAGTACACCTGGTGACGCTGGCGGTCAATATCTTCAACCACCCATACCCGGCCAGCAATTGCAATCTTGTCACCAACCGGTGGCGGCTTAACAATCGTTCCTAGTTCTTCGGATCTAGCATGGACGCTGAACTCCTCATT
Organism: Lactobacillaceae bacterium; assembly: GCA_902834055.1. The sequence goes on from CADFHB010000023.1 coordinate 3,999, forward strand.
TTCCTGGAAGACCGCGTAGAACTTGAAGTTGTTGACGACCCGCTCGCCGGCCATACCGACAATCAGGTTACCCCGTTCCGTCTGCTGAATCTGGTCCTTCTTCACTAGATGGCGTAAGAGGATCCGGTAATCGTCCGAACTAACGTTATGGAAGTAGTTCAATGGCAAAACTCGACCAGCCAACTCCGCTGGACTCATCTCCCCGCCGGATGCCAGGGTGCTCATTGTCTGGTGGTAGAGCAGGCTGTATGGCAGGCGGTTGGGTTCTGGTGGTTCAACCCACCGTTCTTCTAGATATAATTGGACCAGGGCAATTCCCTGGAGCAGTGGCCAGGGAATCAGGTCCGGCAGCATCGCCCGCGACTCCGGGTGTTCTTCCCGCATCACAAAGTGCATCTCGGGCGGATTCCCCCGCCGGCCGGTCCGGCCCATCCGCTGGAGAAATCCAGAAACAGTGAAAGGAGCGTCAATCTGAAAGGCCTGCTCCAGCTTTCCAATGTCAATCCCCAGCTCCAAGGTCGCTGTTGCACAGGTCGTCATGTAGGAGTCGTCATCCTTCATCGCGTCCTCTGCTGTTGCTCGAAATGCCGGTGACAGGTTCCCATGGTGGATTAAGAAGCGGTCCGGCTCGTGCCTGGCTGCGCTATAGGAACGGAGCATCTGGCAAACCGCCTCACACTCCTCCCGGCTATTGGTAAAGACCAGGCTCTTCTTCCCGCGGGTGTGCTCAAAGATATAGCCAATTCCCGGGTCAGCCAGTTCCGGCGCTGTATCCGTCTTCGGTTCTACCGGGGCCGCCGGGTCAAAGTCCTTGCTGGCTGCCTGGGGATCAGTCTGGTAAAAATGTTCCATCGATAGACGCCAGACCTGCCGGGTGTTTTTGACCTTGGGCGCAACGGTCCGGTGCCCGGATCCAGCTCCCAGGAATTTTGCTGCCTCCCGGAGGTTTCCAATCGTCGCCGATAGACCAATCCGCCGCGGTCTAACCCCGGCCAACCGGCTCAAGCGCTCAATCAAACAGAAGGTCTGTCCACCACGGTCACTCCGCAGAAAGGAGTGGAGTTCGTCAATCACCACGAAACGGAGACCGTGGAAGAGGTGGGGAATATCCATATGTTTATTGATCATGAAAGACTCTAGTGACTCCGGCGTGATCTGCAAGACACCAGACGGGTGCTTCAGCATCTTCCGTTTCTGGGTCGCCGCCACATCACCATGCCAGCGCCAGACGGGGATATCCGAATCTTCCGTCAGTTCGGTCAACCGGCTGTACTGGTCGTTGATCAGGGCCTTGAGTGGCGCAATGTAAAGGCAGTTGACGGAGTCTCTTGCCCCTGATTCACTCAGCTCAGTCAGAATCGGGAAAAAGGCCGCCTCGGTCTTCCCCGCAGCCGTGGACGCCGACAGTAAGACATTGTGGTCCGTCCCGAAGATTTCCGCGGCCGCGGCAACCTGGATGGGCCGAAGCTGTTGCCAGCCCTGCCGGTAGATGTAGTCCTGGATGAAAGGCGCATAGTGTGCGAAGACGTCCATCACAATTCCCCCATTCTAAATCGTAAACTCCGTGTAGTTTTTCTCCTGCTTACCACCATCATTAGTTGAGTCATCGTCATCCCCCATACCCGTGAACTGGTCGGAATTAAGGAGGTCACTGACCGTTGCCTTAGGGTTCTGGTAAACGATGTCCAGTAGCTCAATAAAGTCCCGGATAACCTCCCGGGGTGTAATCTTGATATCGGCACCGATCCGCCCATACTCGATCTTGATAAACTTGGCCAATTCTTCTTCAGTAATCTGCCGGTCGTAGCCGTAAAGGCGGGCGTGCATGTCGGTCAGCTTTTCGGTTAAGACCAACATTTCTTCTGCCGTCAGTGGCTCCAGCTTAATCACCGGCGCGTACATGTCCTGGGCACCGACGTGGGCAAACTTTCCTTCCGTCAGCCGTGAACGCAGCGCCTCGTAACTGTAAACACCCCGGCGGCGGTCTTCAACGGCCTGCGGGGTCCCGCACATCAGGATACCAAGGTACTTGGCCTTTCCCTGGAGAGTGTCGTTATACATGGTCAAAATCTTTTCGTAGTTATACTGGCGACTGATGCTGTTCGGGATCTTGTAAATGTTGACTAGCTCATCAATCATGATCACCAGCCCCGCATAGCCGGCCTGGCGGAAGAAGCGGGCGAAGAGCTTCAGGTATTCGTACCAGTCACTATCGTCAATGATAATGCTAACGCCAAGTTCTTGCTTGGCCTCGGTCTTGTGGGTGTACTCGCCGCGGAACCACTTGACTACCTTCGCCTTCGTTTCATCATCGTCATCAACATAGGCGTGGTAGTACATGTTCAGGAGCTTGGCAAAGTCGAACCCGTGGACAAGCTCGCTGAGGGAGGCAATAACCGCACCAATCTTCTTATCAACGGCCGCGGTGAATTGCGGGTCATCCTCATCCAAGCCCGTCTCGCTGGCCACTTCCTGAAGGACAGTATTAATCCAGCGATCGAGGATTAAAGTTAATGCGCCCCCTTCTGGCCGGGTCTTGGTTGCGAGGTTCTGGATTAATTCCCGGTAGGTTGCCAGGCCCTGACCCTTGGTTCCCTGTAGCCGTCGTTCAGGCGACAAGTCGCCGTCCACGACCACGAAGTTCTTATCCATCACGTAGTTGCGGACCGCCTGGAGGAGGAAGCTCTTCCCAGCACCATAGCGACCGACAATAAAGTGGAAGGAAGCCCCACCCTCGGCAACGACTCCAAAGTCATGCAGGAGGGCCGCAATTTCATCCTTCCGCCCGACTGTAATGTAAGGGAGGCCAATTCGGGGAACCACTCCGGCCTTAAGGGAATGTAGGACTGTCTGCGCAATCCGCTTGGGCACCCGTTGCCTTGTCCTTTCTGCCATTTAAAATCACTCCTTATCTGAAAACATTTTTTCCAGGTCCGCCCGATAGTCTTCAATAATTGCTGGTTGGTCGTCCTGGTTAAATTCAATCACGTCATCACCAATTTCGTCAAAAAGGGCTTCGTTAATCTGGTCGGCCACGATTGAGACCATCAGGTGGTGCTTTTTCAAGTAGTCCTTCCATGGTTTCCCCTTCAAGAGAGCCCGTAATAAGAAGGCCTGGTCAGCGTCAAGGTTCATCGAAACTGGCTCCGCAGCTGGAGCTGTCGGTTGTGGCTGGGAAGAAGGCGGTGGCATCGTTTCCTGCGCTGCCACTGATTCTTCCTGGTCCTCTTTAATTGCCTGCCGTTCCTCATCGGTCAGCAGGCTCTCCTGGGTGACCGCCGCATCCTGACGAATCTGGTTAATCCCGCCCAGGTCGATGTGGACCTTGGGCCGCTGAGCTTCTTTGAGCTGGCGTTGATAGGTACTAATTCCCTGGTCAATGGCATTTAGAACTACAACCGGCAGCCAGCGGGCCTTCAGAGGGCGACCAAGGTTAAATCGTAGCCGGACAAGCCGGTCGACCTCGTGAAGTAAGGTGTTGAGGTTTTGCTTCTCATTCGGTTGGGCCCGCATGGAAAGGCAGTAGTATTGGCGACCCTTAAAGCGGTAGCGCCGGACCGAATCAAGCGGGTACTCTGTCATCTGCTGCTGGGGGTGGAAGTAAAAGACTGCGTTGCCAAAGAAGTAGTTGGTCGTCAGCTGCTGACTGGCAACATGGTGGTCAAAGTACTTTTGCCCCTCCTTGTCCGGTAAGTTGAGGATCTCCTGCCAGATCACCTTTAACAGGGCCGTAAAGTGGTCGGCTGATTTTTGGTATAACCGACTGCGGTCCAGGTAGGTTGTGTGCCGCTTGAAGACGGCGACCAGATCCGTTGCACTGTATGCATCTGGGTGGAGCAAAACATGGTAGTCACGGTCCGCCGCAATCTCAGTCGCAAAGATCTTGTTTGCTAGCGCATGGTCAAGTCGGTAGTAAAGAACGTAGTCGCGCAGCCAATGGTCCAGGTAGGCCCCCATCTTGCTATCAAAATGACCAGCATACTCATTCCGGAATTCGGTCAATTGCTTGAAGCCCGCCATTGGGGAAGCCACACCAATGTTGTTGAGGAGCTCGTAGATGTAAATGTAGGCGTACGAGGTCGAAACTGGGGTGAAAACACCCTGGCGAAGCTTGGTCCGCCAGGCAAAGTACGTCCGCAGCTGGTCAACACTTAGCATGTGGTAGGTTGGAAAGTAGCGCTTGAGGGGAACCGGCCGGTCAAAGTCGTCCTGGTAATCGGCCAGGATTTGCCCCTGGTCGTAGAAGTTCTTGTCCCGCCGTAAGCCTGGCAAGAGGCTGTAGTCATAGGCCACCAGGGCCATTTCAATCTGCTTAGGGACCGCGGGTTTAGTGGGCTGGGGACGCCGTTTTGTCGGTTGGGGGATTGCCTGAGCCTGGTACTTTTCCTCGGCATCATTTTCCGGTAGGACCACGTATTGTTGCTGGTGCATGGCTTCCTTACCAGCGTTCACCGCCGCCTTGAAGGCGTAGTCAATGATGTTTTCGCTGGCCCGGTCACTCACCTTTTCCAGGGTAAAACCAACCCACTGTTCATCATGGTGAAAGAAGGCGGGCCCGAATCCGGGAAGGTCACGAATCGCATCGGCAAAGCTAAAGCACTGGGCATCAATCCGGACTGGTTTAGCCGGGTTGATGACGATGAAGGGCGCTTGACCAGGCTTTAGCGCAAGGCCCTGTTTGGGTACCTCATCATCGGTCGGTAGTGTGGTAAAGCGCAAGCCGTACTTATTACTGATTAGTTTGGTCAGTGACTGGTAATCCATTTCTCTCCCCTCCCGTACATACGTTCAGATTATATCAAGAATTAGATTTCTTGTGAAATGTTACGTAAGCACACCATAACGACACGTATTGAAAAAGGCGGTCGTGATCCTCAAGC
>CADFHB010000024.1 GCA_902834055.1 Lactobacillaceae bacterium
CATTCCTTATTATTTAAATATATATACTTAATAAAATTAAGTTTAGCTGTTAATGAGCCCCTTAATCTTGTCCGGTCGAAAGCCGGTCCAACCGTCAACGCTACTACCGTTGTCAACCATTACAATGGGGATACTGTAATAGCCCAGGGCGCGCAAAGCCTCAATCGCCGCCGGGTCATCACTAATGTCAATTGTCTGGTACTCCAGCTTAAGCCGGTCCATCAGTTGTTTAGTCATCGTACAGCCGGGGCAAAATTTCTTGGTAAATATTCTAATCTGGGCCACCCTTCCCCCTCCTTTGATTACTTTTAACGACGAACTAGCTTATAGCGGTGCGTCCGGTCTGGCGTATCAACCTTGCCGGCTGGGTGACCGATTGCAACAATTACCGTTACCGCGTAGCCATCATCAACTCCCAACTCCTTTAGCAAGTCGGGATGACCATTCAGGGTCTGGGCCCCACTCATCACGTAGACCGACCCGAGATCAAGGGCGGCAGCCTGAACCATGACGTTTTCCGCCGCGGCCGAAGCATCGCGGTCACCAAACGGACTCGTCTTCTTGGTTGAAATCACGAACAGTAACGGTGCCCCATAGCAGGCGTTACTGCTTGCCGTGGCAATTTTCTTCAACAATGCTTCGTCCGTTACCACCGTTGCCTGCATATCTTCAACCTGGTGCATTCCAAAGGGAGCAGCTTCGAACGCTGCCACCATTTTCTCAATATCTGGGCCAGCAACTGGCGTTAACGCGTACTTACGGACCGCCCGCCGCTGCAAAATTGGATTTTCCATCATTAAAGGCTCCTTTCCATACTCACGTTACTTTCTATTATAATCGTTTCTTCCTTATTATAGGAAAAATAAGCACCCACCCGCCGTAGATTACCAAACGGCAACGATATTGCAATAGAGTTACAAAGCGATTGCAAGATGTATCATTCCAATAACAATCCGCCCACGTTTCCCTTTAAAGCGGTCACTTATGCTAGCCTTATAAATGGAAATTAACAAACGAACAAATAAAGGAGTCGCGATTTAACGTTTATGGATACTAAGAAACACTACAAGATGTACAAGAGCAACAAGAACTGGTTCTACGCCGCAATCACCACGGTTGCCGTTGCTGTCGGCTTAGTAGCCGGTGGCCACGTTGCGCAAGCAGACACCGTTTCCCCTGACACTATCGCGCAAACAACTGCGGTTACGTCAGCTGCTACCAGTACAGCAACTAGTGCTGCTTCATCCCAACAACAATCTGCTGCTAGCCAAACTAGCGCTGCTACTCCTGCATGGCAACCAGCCGATGCCAACCTGAATGCCCAACAAGCCCAATCCGCTGCCGACCAAAAGAACTACGGTAACCTGGATAACTTCAGCATTGCTGACGGTAAGTTAACCGTTTCTGGTTGGAACGCTTCTAATAAAGACGCCAACTACCAAGACCACTACCTGATTGTTTACGACCAAACTCAAGGCAAGGAACTGGGGCGGCAGGCAGTTACGAACCTGCAACGTAACGATGTGCAAAAGGTCTACCCTGGTGTATACAATGCCCAATATTCTGGCTTCAACAACACCTTCGACCTTGATATGACCCCATACTTAAACGATAGTCTGCAAATCATTAGCCGTTACTCCAACGGTGCTAATGGTGAAGGGCAATACTTCGACAAGTGGTTTGGCCCAATCAACCTGGGTAAGGAACAAAAGGCCAACAGCATTGACAGCGTAAAGCAAACTGCTAACGGTCTTCAAGTTACTGGTTGGATGGCCGACGACGCTTCTGCAACGAAGCCATACGCCTACCTGATCCTCCTCAAGGATGGCAAGGAATTAACCCGGAGCCGGGTTCAACTGACCGACCGGGCCGACGTTGCTAAGGCTAAGGGCACGATTTACAACAGTCTGCACAGTGGTTTCAGCACAACATTAAACGTTGACCAAGCCCTTTTGAGCGGTAACCTGCAAATCTTGATGCGCTACACTGATGACGTTAATGGGAACGGTAATTACAGTGACCAGTATTCCAAGACTTACGCTTCCAACACTGGTTACGTTGATGGGTACGCATTAAACAACAACACCATCCATTACACTGGTTGGCACGCCGCTACTAACGCTAACGGGATGAACCACCAATTTATCATCGTCCTGGACGCTAACAACCACGAACTCTACCGGACTGAATTGACCGGCAACCAAAAGAATATCAACCGGAATGACGTTGCTAATGTCTACTCCTGGATTGCCAATGCTAGCCAATCCGGTTTCAGCGTTGATATCCCAGTTCAAGCTAACATGCAACACAAGGAAATCCGGATCCTGCACCGTTACTCCAGCTCTGCTGACGGCAACAGTCAATACGTTGACTTTACTTCTGGTAACTACTCCATCAATAGTGGTTGGCAAGGTGACTACTACTACGACCCCGTTACCGGCCAAAAGGCAACTGGTCAAAAGGTAATCAACGGTGTTACCTACCAATTTGACGCTAATGGTAAGCTGCAAAGCAAGCAACAAAACGCCGTCAACCGGGCCCTCTCCATGCGTGGTGTTCCTTACGTTTGGGGTGGTAACACGCCAGCTGGTTTTGACTGCTCTGGTTTAGTCCAATGGGCATACGGCCTTGGCGCCCGGACCACTTACCAACAACAGGCATTGGGTGCCCACCACTACGACGTTGCTAACGCCCCACTTGGTGCCCTCCTCTTCTTCGGTTCTGACACCACCCCTGGTCACGTGGCCATCTCGCTGGGGAACGGGACTTACGTTCACGCCCCACAACCAGGCCAAACCGTAACGGTCGCTAGCCAACGTTGGTACGCACCAAGCTTCTACGTTGTTCTCTAATTAGATATCCATAAATTTAGAAACGGACTTAGTACGTTCAATGCTAAGTCCGTTCCTTTTTTAAACACTTGGTAGCGATTACAAAATAACCTATGTTAAAATTTAAACATGACACGCTGCTTTTTTATTATGGGGGTTTTATTGTGGAAGATAAAAGACATTATAAACTTTACAAGCATGGTAAATTATGGTGCTGTACGGCAATTACCATCGCTTCATTGACAATTGGAACAGTGGTCCTGCATGCCAACGTGCACGCAGATAGTAATCAACCAGCTACGACCCAAGTTGTAAGTTCTAGTTCCACGGAGGTAATGGCAAATCAACCAGCTACAGCAACCACCGAAAACGAAGTTCCACTAGATCAAACAACTGTCAACAATAACTATGCCGCTAACGACGCGTGCCTTGACCACTACCAGGTCACTACTGATGAAAATAACCAAAATGTATTTCAAGCCAGCGGCTGGCATGCTAGCGGGCAAAGTAATAATGAACGCTACCGTTATGCTATTCTTTACGATAACACCACCAGAAATGAAATTGCACGGCAAAGAATTGCCCCACTAGAGCGCCCCGACGTTCAAGCGGCTTATCCGCATATCAACAATAGTCGGCTTAGCGGGTTCGATATTAACTTCGTACTCCCAAATAATATCAGTGGGCATACCATTAGCTTAGTAACACGTTACAGTAATGATGCCGTTAACGGTGAGGGGCAGCGAACAGACTTCTGGTTCAGCCCAATCATTATCGATAACACGAACCGGGCTAACCTCGATACCCTAGCGGCTGACCAGAATGGCAACCTCCACGTAGGTGGCTGGCACGCCAGTAATCAGGCAATGGGGAAAAAGTATCACTACATTATTATCTATGATCTGACGTCTAATCACGAAATTGCTCGTCAGCTGGTTACCCCCGTGCAGCGTCCCGATGTCGCCCAGGCTTTCCCCACAATCGGTAACGCCCACGACTCTGGATTTGACGTTACCTTCAAGCTAACCCCCCAATATAGCCAGGGGAATCTTTCGATTATCAGTCGGTGGACTAATGATCCGGTCGGCAACGGAGATGACACAACCGATTTTTGGTTTGCCCCTGTGCAAAAGAATAATCAGGGCTGGCTTGACTCTTACAATCTCAGTAAGGGGCAGCTCACCGTCAGTGGTTGGCATGCCAACGATGCCGCTATTTACCAGCCATATCACTACCTTATTCTCTTTGATAACACAGCTCAAACACAGGTTGCTAGTGACCTTGTTCCTACTGATCCATCCCCAGACGTTGCTAAGGCCAATCCAAATACTCGGTCAGCTTACTCCGCCCGTTTCAACTATCAATTTGGGAAAGTTGATTGGACGGCGGGCCATACCTATTCCCTAGTGAGTCGTTACTCGATTTCTAACCAGGGCAACGGTGATGACGGTACTGCCGCAGATCATACCGATTTCTGGTTCCCGGCAATGACCCTTAACCAGCACGCCGCTTACATTGATAACTACCAGATTGATTCCCAGAACATGCTAAATGTCAGCGGTTGGTATGCCAACGATAACGCTGTCGGCAAGAATTATGCCTACGTAATTATCCTCCAGGATGGGCATGAAATTAACCGCCAACAAGTTACGATGACATACCGGCAAGACGTCGCTGCAGTTTTCCCGACAATCTATAATAGCGCAATGAGTGGCTTTACTGCTGCAATTCAACTGCCAGCAACGGCTAAAGGAAATCTCAGTTTTGTCCTTCGTTTCAGCGACCAGAGCGATGGTGAAGGTAACTATGCTGATATCTACACGCAGCCAATTTCAAACGGCTTTATGCATAATCGGATGGTATTAGGCGATAATAATCAGGCCTTTTACTATGACGACCAGGGTCAGGCAGCTAACAACTTTATTATCGATGGTATCCTTTACCGCACTGACGGTAGCGGAAATGTTCTCAATACCATTAAAGACAACACCAATAGTCACATCGGGCAAATTAGTTTCACTGGTGACCTCACCGGTATCAATAAAGATAACCGCAAGCCGGTACAAATTAGTGTCAAGCTAACTGACGGTACCAGTATTGATGGTTGGGCAACGATCAAATGGCAGGGGAACAGTAGTATTGCCTGGCCTAAGAAGGGCTACCGCCTAAAGCTTTTTAAGGACCAAGCAATGACCAAGAAACTAAAAATTAAGCTCCCGGGGAGCGGCTTTAAAACCAATTCTTTCAACCTCAAAGCTTGCTTTACGGACCCAACCGCCGGGCTCAACATCGTCAACGCCGAACTGTTCAAACAAATCACAGCCTCCCGGTCCGGTCTTGCGGATTCAATTGTCAACGATATGCCAAATTACGGTCAAATCGCTGGTTTACCACTAGAACTCGGTATCAATAACCTTGACCAAGGGTTATACGTTTTAGAAACTTACCAAGAAGACAAGCTCTATAACCTTGATGATAAGTTGGCAGATAACATTGCCTTGAGTGATAACCAATCCGATATGTCAACATTCACCCAACCTTTTACCGCTGACGACCTTGTTGATACTGCCTTTAACAACCGGTCCCCAAAGAAAGTCGACCAGTCAGTCGTGGATCGCTTCAACCAGCTTTATCAACTAGCTAATGCCAGTGATGCCGAATATTATAACTTAGAGAAACAGTATCTTGACGTCCCGGCCGCGATTGATTACCTAACTTTCATCTCGGCAATTAATGATGTCGACGGAATTACCAAGAATATCACCTACATTAGCAAGGCCGGTAGTAAGTGGGTCCTGATGCCCTACGATCTGGACATGACCTGGAACAACCTTTATAATGGGGAAACCATGTCGATTAATGCTAACATGGAAGACCTGCTCAATAACTACCAGCAGCGACTTCTCTTAACAATTTACAAGCACCACCGGCAAGACGTTATTGATCGTTACCAGGCGTTGCGCCAGAACGTTCTAAGCACGGCCAACGTCACTAACTTGTTCAACCAGTGGTTTAACAAGGTTGGTAGTGCTGCTTACCAAAATGATGATACCCTTTGGAGCGACATCAGTGTTAACAACGGACGCCATCCCCACCCGGTTAACGTTACTGATTTTGACAATATGATCAGCCAACGTCTCAACAACGTCGACCACTTCTTCGGTCTGGCCTAGCTCCATAACATAACAATCCCCCGCGCCCGGAATTTACCGAGCGCGGGGGATTGTTAAACCAAAAAAATCTTCCCACCTTAATAGCTTGGGAAGATTTCGAAATTTAGCATATATGGTAATGAATGATTAGACATCTAAGGTCTTGCCATACTCATTGTTGATAGTGTCAACAACATCCTTGGCCTTCATGTCGTCTTCAACAATGGTTTCGCCATCACGAAGTGTGTAGGTGGTGTCGTCACTCAGATTGTTAAAATCAACATCGTTACCTTTGGCATCAACAAAATCAAACTTCGAGTTTTGGAAGTTCTTAAGAGCATCTTCATTAATTTCCATGATTATGCTTCCTTTCTTCTTACATTATAATGCTTTTTCCCCAAATATGTTAATTTTTCCGGGTAATTTAGCAATTCTTAAACCTTACCGGCACAAATCCTATCCCCGACCGGGCCGGTTCAGCTTCCGTTCGCCATAGTTTAGCAACCGGGTCAAGGAGAAGGTCAGGATGAAGTAGATCATCATGGCAATAAACAGCGGGAATGCACCTTTGTAAGTAGCGGACTGAACCAGCTGGGTCTGGTACATCAGCTCCGATACCCCAATGACGGAGACAATCGAGCTGTCCTTCAACAGGGTAATAAACTCGTTGCCCAGTGCCGGCCAGATGTTCCGCAGGGCCTGGGGCATGATAACGTACCGCATCGTCAGTTTCTGACTCATCCCTAAACTCCGTGAAGCCTCAAATTGCCCGTGGTTGATAGCCTGAATCCCGGACCGGATAATTTCGGCCACGTAGGCCCCGGAATTAATGGAAACGGCGATGATCCCCGCAACCAGGGCGGGAATGTTTTGGATTATTTCACCAATCCCGAAGTAGACAAACATTACCTGGACCATCATTGGGGTTCCCCGGATAAACTCGATATAGGCAACGGCCAGGCTGTGCAGGACCTTATTCTTGGACCGCCGGAACATTGCGAAGATGAAGCCGAGAATGAACCCAAAGAAGACGGAGAAGACCGTGATGATCAGGGTGTAAACAATCCCCCGAACGAAGTAGTTCCAGTAGTTCAAAACGGTATTCTGCTTGGTCCCCTGGCTCATGTACTTGCCGGCCCGCGGAACATAAACCTTGTCAAAGGTGTCGTGCTTTTGCAGCTTGGTGATTGTCTTGTTGGTGGCCGCAACCAGTCCTGGCGAATCCTTAGCAACCGCCACGGCTGTCCCCTGCTGGCCACTCACCTTGAAGTGGGGGTTGATAGCCTTCAGCTTGTCGTTATTAGCCACAAAGGCCTTGGCCCGGGTGGAGTCCATTACGACCCCGTCAACCTTGTGTGACTGGAGGGCAATGATTAAGTTGTTGACCCGGTCTAGCCCCTTTAGCTTGGCGCCCTTCATCTGCTGCTTGGCCAGGTCGTACTGTTCGGACCCGTTCTGGGCACCGATGACCTTGCCGTCAAAGTCCTTCAGGTTCTTGTACTTTGACTCTTCGGCCTTGTTGATGACAATATCTTGGTTGTCACCATAGTAGACCTTGGAAAAATCAACACTCTTGGCCCGCTCCGGAGTTGGGCTCATGGCGGCGATGACAACATCAACCTTGTGCGTTTCCAGGGCCACCAGGAGGGAGTCAAAGTTCATTACCTTGAACTCGGCCTTGACGCCCAGGTCCTTAGCCAGTTGCTTACCGAGGTCGATGTCGATTCCGACCCGCTTGCTGACGCCGTTTTCCTTAACGGAGAACTCATACGGTGGGTAATCGGCGGCCGTCCCGATGACAATCTTCCCCCGCTTCTTTATTGCGGCGACACTGCTCTGCTGGCTAGCGGCCTGACTCGTGGTGCTGCTAGAGATCGTGGTGTCCGCAAATACACCCGCTGGTGCGAACAGGAAGGGGAGGATAATGGCGATTAACATTAATAATTGCTTGATTTTCTTCATAATCAATACCTTCCTCAAAAATAATCGGTTTAAATATACATCGTTAACGGATATTATGCAATATATTTCGGTAAAATAGTATTTTTATTCATGCATTTGGTGAATACGCCATCGAATATACAAAAAAGGCCAGCAACTGGGTGCCAGCCTCCTAATTTCAAACTATCTACTTGTCTGCCTTACCCTGGGCCACTAAGTAGTGGCGGATGTTGCGCAGGCACTTATTGAACTCGGCCCACTCATCGAAGGTCATGTCGACCGCCGCAACCTGGTAGCGGTCTGGCGGGGTCACACTGGCGACCTCCTTCGTGCCCCTCTTCAGGATTAATTGCTGACCACGGCGTTCGATATCATAATGGCGGCCACAGAGCCAATCTTGCAGGGCTTGGAAAGTATCGGTATTCATTTTCCCACCTCGTTTTCACAGCGTTTGATTTAACTTAATCGTAATTTAACTCTACAATAAAGTTAAGTAATACGAAAGGG
>CADFHB010000025.1 GCA_902834055.1 Lactobacillaceae bacterium
AAAATTAACTAACTAAAAATAATTAGATTGCGAATAGTATCACAATTATTCCCCCAGTGTTGCTGGCACCCCCTGCCAGTAGTAATTAAGGAGGGCGAGCAGTAGTAAGACAACCGCAGCTGCAGTCACGCCTGTCCAATGATACATAGACCAGGCGTTAATCCCCGTTAGCGTACCCAGTGAACCACCAAAGAAATACGAAAACATAAAAATCGAATTGTTCCGGCTGTTGGCTTTACGACTAAGCGACTGAATAATCGCCTGGTTGGTTACCTGACTAAATTGGGTGCTGAGGTCTAGGACAATGATTCTTAACATTAATGAATACAGGTTTCGTCCACAGAACCAGAATATCAGGTAAGCTAGTAGCGCCAGGCACCAGCTAATTTGAATGTTTCGCCGCGGTGAATAGCGGTTAACCACTCGACCAATCGACGGCGCCGCCAAAATAGCCACGACCCCGAGGAGGCCCATGCTTTCGGCAACGGCGCTCCCGTACCCAAAACGGTCTGCCAGCAGGAACGACAGAGTAGCCCAAAAACAGGTTAGCTAGGCCAAACAAACAAAAACCATTAACGGCAGCGACCCGCAGGTACCGGTATTGCTTAATTAACCGGGGAACGGAGGTTAGGATACCCCAATAGCTCGTCTTAAACGTTAACTGCCGTGGATCATTCGGCACCAATAAGTGGATCATGACCAACAGGCATAGGTTGGCTCCTGCTGCCAAGAAATAGACCATCGACCATCCCCAATGAGCGGCAATTACCCCACTAAAGGTTCGGGCAAACAAAATCCCTGTAAGCATCCCGCTAATCATTGCACCCAAAACCGGACCCTGTTTTTTGACGGGGGTTAAATAGGCAACATATGGAATAATGATCTGACCACCAATCGAGGTTAAGCCAATCACTACCGACGCAATTCCAAAGGAGATAATATTTTGCGAACAGGCTGCTAACAACAGGCCGGCAACCTAAGCGACCTCCATCCACTGTAAAAAATGATAACGATTATAGGCATCCCCTAGCGGCACTACGAGCAATAAGCCTAGCGCATAGCTCACTTAGGTCAGCATTGCAATGACGGCCACCACTCCTGGAGCAACATTAAAGCTGACCGTCAGTAGTTTTTCAATTGGTTGGATATAAAACATGCTGGCTACGATCACGCCCACGCACGCCGCCATAAAAATGGGAGTGAGACAGAACTAGCTTGCTAGTTCGTCTTCGAACCCCCGCAAGCACAAATAGGCCTCCAGTGTTCGGCTTTGCCGGGCACTGGAGGCCATTTGTGTACTGCGCTGTTCGTACTTTAGCTAGGCTGTAAAGATTATGTCACAGCCTCAATGTAATTATTATTCATTTACTACCCACCTCTTTTTGGTGAATAGCTTAGCGCACGATGATATTCAGCAGAAGTGTTGTCTTGACATACCCCCTCATGATGAATTAGCAGGTAAGGGCGGTGACAACCTTGTTCAGCACCAGCTGCTCACGAGCAAATACCGTGATTTGCCGGGCAGGAAGATCCGTTAGTGGTGCACTACCTAGTCCTGGATCATGACTGGTCAGATCGGCCACCATCCCCGCCGGTAAGATCGTTTGAAAGGCGGAATGTCGGATCAATTGAATCATCGTAGCAGTATAGTCAACCATCTTAAGGCACTGAAAGTGGGCACGATATTTTAACAACTGTTGACTGACTGGCCAGTAGTCAAGCGCAATTAAGAGTTGTTTACCGGTAAGTTCGGCCAGCGTACACGGCCGACTATCAATTCCTCCTGCCCGGGCTAGGACACCAAAGCCTTCCTTTGCTAACCGTTGTTTAACATAGGGACCCTTTATTTGCTTAACCAGTGAACCATTGACAATAACGATGTCCAGTTCGCCGCTGTTAAATAGGTCGATTAAGTTAACGCCCGCATTACCTACCTTGAGGAGCTTAAATTCGGCTAGGTGCCGGGCAAAGAAGCCGGGGTAGCAATAGGCAGCAATATTATCAAAAACACCAATCAGTAAATTTTTCCACTCCACTCGCGATTTTTCCCGGAGATGTTCAAAGTCGTCAATTAACTGCTGGGTCCGCTGCTTAAATGAAGTGCCGGCAACGGTTAATTCTACCCCGCGCGCCGTGCGGACAAAAAGTGTTAGGCCAAACTCATCCTCTAATTGACGCATCTTCTTACTGATCGTTGACTGGTCAACATAAAGGTAGTCGGCAGCACGGCTGAAACTATGCAACTTGCTCACAACTAGGAAAATGCGGAGTAGTTCAAAATTGAAGTCATCCATTGACCGCCCCTCCTATTGTTCATCGTTATACAGTTGCCGTAACGTCTGCCGGTCAAGCCTAGCAATCCCCGTCTTGACGTTACGGGGGATCATCACACTGTGCATGTACTCAGGCGCATGAGCCAGGCCTAGTGCGTGTCCTAGCTCGTGTTCGGCAACTTCGGTCCGAAAGTGGTGACTAGCGTAGTCTAGTTGATCTGGATCAAGCGTCGACCGGGCGTTGATTAGGGCATGGGTATCAGGGTTGTATTGGGTACTAGTAGAACCTAACTGCGAAGTGGTATAGCCGACTCCCGGGGTGGTACTGTTACTATTACTAGATAACGAACCGTCACGGGCAATGATGTCGGCACGCCCTTCGTTCTTCGTCCAACGGAGGTGAACGACGCCGACCCGGTTCCAGGCACTGACAGCCGACTTAAAGGCTGACTGAATCGCTCGATCGTGGGTATCCATGTAAATCCAAATTCGTCGACTGGGCCAACGAATATCCTCGGTTGGTGTCGCCGTCCGACGCGGAATGTAAAGACGGTGTTTCGCGGCGCGGACCGCCTGAGATGAGTCATCATTGGTCGTCGCTTGATCATCATCACCGTTCCCACTAAGGATAGTGACAGAAGGTGTGCTTACCGTTGGCAGGTCACCATCGGCAACGGCCGTACTAGTTGCCATCACCAGTCCAACCAGCAGGCTCAGTGTTAATAACCACCACCGTTTCATTGCCGTTTTCCTCCTTTACGTCCATTAAGTTCCTAACCATCATCGCCCACTTTGGCCCGTTTCGCAAATAAAAAGCACCCCTCCTCCTTGACAAACAAGGGTGAAGAAGTACTTAATCGCTCTATTCGTATCTATTGACGGGTAGCTTTAATCAACCGGGCCACGTTTTCGGCGGTTTGGGCAATGTCTTGCCGCGCATCTTCTAGTGCCTTAGCCAGTGGCTTAGCACCAGCAGGCGTGGCAAAGATGGCATCAATTGCATCCTTCGTGTACAGGCTGTCGACCCCCTTGCCGATGTTACCAGCAAGGACGATCACCGGTGCCTGGTGAGCAACACTCTTGCAGGCCTTGGCGACACCATAAGGGGTTTTGCCAAACTTGGTCTGAAAGTCAATTCCGCCCTCACCGGTGAAGACGAAGTCAGCGCCTGCGGCTTTTTCCTTCAGCCCGGTCGCATTGATAACCAGCTCCACCCCATGCTCCATCTGGGCATTGGTGAACGCCAGTAAGCCGGCACCAAGACCGCCGGCAGCACCGGCACCAGCTGCTTGCTCGATGTTACGACCAGTATCCCGGGCGATCACCTGGGCATAGTGGTGAAGGTTGTGGTCCAGTGTCTTAACCATTTCTGGCGTTGCGCCCTTCTGCGGACCGAAAACGGGAGCCGCACCGTCATCCCCGGTCAGCGGGTTAGTGACGTCGGAAGCAATCGCAATTGTGGCTTGTGCAACCCGGGGATCAACTTGGGAAACGTCGATTCGGTCAAGGTCGGCCAGGGCACCACCGCCGAAGCCGATTGGTTTTCCATCGGCCTTTAGCAACTTAACTCCCAGTGCCTGGGCCATCCCGGCACCACCATCAACGGTTGCACTACCGCCAATTCCAATAATTATCTTCTTGGCTCCCCGCTTGATGGCATCGAGGATTAGCTCCCCGGTACCGTAAGTAGTTGTGACCAACGGTTTAGCCGTCTGGTCATTAATAAACTGGATCCCGCTGGCAGCGGCCATTTCAATTACCGCCGTGTGGCCGTCGCCTAACATCCCGTAGTCAGCGTTGGTCAGGTGGTCAAAGGGATCATGGACCTGGGCCGTGACCAATTGCCCAGCCGTCGCATCAACGAGGGATTGGACGGTTCCTTCGCCGCCGTCCGCCATCGGGACCAAGGCGTACTCGGCATCCGGATAAACCCGTTTGATCCCCGCCGCCATTGTTTCGGCGGCTTGTTTAGCGGTTAAACCACCCTTGAAAGAGTCTGGTGCAATAACAAACTTCATGATCTTTCACCCTTTCCTAAATTAAGTGTAAGAAGCCGTACAAGATCGTGGCCGTCAGCATAGCCGAACCACCGACAATTGCCTCGTAGAGGATCCCGTGTGACCGCTCCTTGATGTCCATATGCATGGCATTAGCAGTCACGTGGAAGTAGTTTCCTTGTGGCAATTGGTCGACCACAATGGCACCAGTGTGAACCATCGCCGCTGCTGCCAGTGGGGCCACCCCAAAGCCCAGAATGGCCTTGGAGAAGGAACCAGTAGCCAGAATAACCCCGGTTGACGTCGACCCGGCTGCTGCTGCCATTACGATCCCGGACAGTGGTGCGAGGAGGACACCCGGCAAGTGACCGGCCTTAATTCCAGCAATCATCAGTGCAGGCAGGTTGGACGAGGTAATCGTCGCCCCAATTGCGCCGGCACCAATCAGAATCATTACGACCGCCGTCATCCGGCTAATACCAGTTTGGGCGTATTCACGTAAGAACTTCCCCTTGTGCATTGCCAGCGCACCAATGACGGCAGCCACTGGTAAGACGTAAGCTGCATCAATGTTGACCTTTGTCAAGGCTTCGATGTGGAAGATCGCCCCCAGCGGGTTGAGCATCAGAAAAATAATTGCCAAGACGGGGGTAACCAGTGACTGAGCCAGGGTCGGTAGTTCTTTTTCATCAACCTGCTTCCGGTCAGTTAAATCAGCGCTCGTTACCGCATCGCCCCGACTCTTAATTAACGAGGCCACGATCACCGTAACGACCAGGGCAACGAGGGCCGGGATAAAGTCAGCGATCATGACCTGGCTAAGTTCAACACCGAAGCCCTTAGCAGCAGCAATCGTGTTGGCATTTGGTGAAATAATGTTACCAGCCTTACCACCGCCAGACAGAGCAACCAGTAGCGCCAGTTTAGAGATTTTCAGTCGTTGGCCGACTTCTAGTGCAATCGGCGCTACAATCAAAACCGCTACCGGGATGAAAACCCCCACCGCGGTAATTACCATTGTGGCAAAGGCCAAAGAAAAGATCGCCATCCGGTCACCAAGCTTATTAATGATCGTCCGGGCAAGGGTTTCCGCCGCCCCAGAGTCCATCATGACCCCGGCTAAAACCCCGGCGGCCAGTACCCGCAGGACGGTCCCCATCACACTCTGGGTCCCCTTAATCATAATCTGGATGGTCCCCATTGCGCTGGCACCACCGATTAAGGCACCAATAATTGCCCCGAGGAACAGTGCATAAACAGGATCAAGCTTTTTTAGAATTAAAATAATTGCTAGGGCTAAGCCGATTAGGGCGCCCCACCATGTCACAACCATGAGTTTTCCTCCTTTGCTACAAATAAATCAATCAATTAACTATTGTTCTTGTTGCCGTTTACATTACGTTAAATTCAGCCGTAACGCAATAAGCAAAGTGCTTAACGATTATGGACAAAAATCAGCCATTGTGCACAATTACACTTATAATATAATTAGCGAATGTTTTAGTTAGTAATTGACAACCAGTCTTAGTAAGGGGGCATTTAATAATGAAGCTTAATCCACAACTTGCCCAATCAATCGTGGACCACATGATGGATCAAATTCCTTATAGCATCAATATTATGAACGAACATGGCTACATCATTGCCAGCGGTAACCCCGACCGCATTAACACCCTCCACGTCGGCGCCGTGGATGTAATCAAACAGGGGAAAACACTACCCATGGACCAGGTTCACGGCAGTCACGGCCAACCTGGTGTTAACATGCCCATTACCTATGAAGGGCAAATCATCGGGGTGGTTGGTATTACCGGTGATCCTGCTAAGGTTGTCCCACTAGCTTCCCTCCTGAAAACTGCGGTCGAACTATTGCTCAAGCAGAGCGTCGTTGATCAGGAAAAGCGTGAAAACGAAAAGAGCCAGCAGCGGTTCCTTTACCACCTGCTTCAAGCAACTCAGGATCACCCGGCACCAGCTAGTCTGGTTGCCGAGGCTCGGGAACTTAATATCGACTTGACCATCCCCCGGACGGTTGTGGCGATCCGCTGTCAGGTAACGGACCTGGAACGGCTCAATACCGACCCCACTAACCTGACGTTTACCCTGGCCGACAATATTGGCTTAGTGATCGTCCAAGCTGACTTCGTCCGACGGCGTTTGCTCAAACAACTCGCTGTTCAAAAGATTGCCTATGGGGTTAGTGAACCAACCACCCTCGTTGGCCAAGGGGCCCAACAGGCCGTTGCCACCCTTAAACTACGCGAAAACTTTCAGGATGATCACCTAACCGAATACCACCAGGTCCAGATTATTGACCTAGTTTTAAAGAGCCATCTCCCCGTTCAGTCACTAGTTAACCAGTTTGCGGAGCTGTTCGGTAGCGAGACAGGGAAGGAGCTCATTACCACTATCCGGGAATTTATCAAGTGCAACCTTAACGTTAACCAGACGGCTAAGCACCTCTTTACCCACCGCAATACCGTTAACTACCGGTTAGAGAAAATCAAAGAAGCTTTCCATCTCGATCCAAAGAAGGCAACAGACCTTTTCCAACTCTATATTGGTTACGCCTACTTCGTTAATCGGGATGACTTGACTAGCGATATTTTCTCTTTAAAGTAGAAAAGCACATTATCGCACCAGCATTGTGGTTGCAATAATGGACTTTTTTAATCACTTATTCTGTTCGCTTACCCAGCTCCCAAAAAGCTAGTGCCGAGGCCGCCGCGACATTCAGTGAGTCGACACCGGCGGCCATCGGGATTTTAATCGTAAAGTCACTTTGGGTAATCGTTTCAGCCGTTAGTCCAGGGCCCTCTGAGCCAAGAATAATGGCTAGTTTAGACACCTGCCCCAGGCAGGGATCATCAATATTAATGGTGTTATGACGCAGTGCCATTGCTGCCATTTGGTAACCAAGCTGGTGGAGGAGCTTAATCCCCGTAGATCGCCAAACGTGGGCATCAATATAGGTCCACGGCACTTGAAAAACGGTGCCCATCGCTACCCGGGATACACGATGGTAAAAAGGATCGGCAGAATCGCTCGTTACAACTACCCCGTCAATTCCTAGAGCAGCAGCGGAGCGGAAGATTGCCCCAATATTCTTCGGGTTCACCACGTTTTCGAGAACCGCAATCCGCGAATGATCAGTCGGCAGGGTCGCCAAAAATTGGACCAAGGTCGGGCGCTTTCGCCGGTACATGGCGGCCAATGCCCCCCCGTAACAGGTTATAGCCGGGGAGTTGACGCAGTAACTAACTATTAGCAACGTAAATCGGTGTTTGGCCCAAGCCCGTAGTCTTATTGACCACCATTTCGTGATCGAGGTCGGCCAGGTCACGTTTGAGCTCCTTTTCTTCTACCAGTAGCGAAGCCGAATGGTAGCCGGCCCGTAACGCTCGCTTAATCACTTTCGGACTTTCCGCAATAAACAAACCCGGCTGGGGTTCTCGGGCATGAAAAAGCTGGGCCTCATTAAGTCGAACATAGGGATCTAAACCGGCACCATCAAGGTTAAAATTATGCATGCTGAAATCAACCTTATTAGTCATTATCTATCACTGGTGAACTTAATCCATCAATATAAAAAAAAAGCCCGTCATATCAACGTCATTTGACGCATGATACGGCGGACATCCTCATAGTCGGAATTACAAGATTTGAACTTGCGACCTCTGCGTCCCGAACGCAGCGCTCTACCAAGCTG
>CADFHB010000026.1 GCA_902834055.1 Lactobacillaceae bacterium
TATAGTAGCGAAGCTAAAGAGTTATCGACTAGGCAATTGGATTGGTTATTGAAAGGACTAAACCCGTTGCCGGTTCGTAAGATTAAGACGGCACAACTGGGTACTTTTTATTGAATTACCTCTGTTTAAAATCGTTGTTCTTTGATATAATTACCGAAGAATAATTTAAAGGGAGGTGACGTACCATGGGTAAGAATTTAGTAGAAGAGAATCGCGAGCTTAAGCAGCAGATCAAGGCTTTGAAGGACCAGGTTAATAAGTTGACGGCGATTATTAAGCTTCAACAAAACCAAATGTTTGGGAAAAAAACTGAATTAATTGAGTCGGTAGTTGATGGACAACAATCACTATTTAGCAATGATGAACTAGATCAGCTACAAGATTCAAATGTTTCAATCACGGAAGTGATTGAAAAGAAGGAAAAACAAGTGGTGCGTCACCAGAAAGCTAAAGCTTCTGGCCAGCGGGCCGCTTTTTTGGATGGCTTACCGCAAGTAAATAAGACGATTCATTTGGTCGAAACAGATTGTCCAAAATGTCATGAGCAGATGAAGAAGATTGGTAATCATTTGTATAGCCGTGAAGCCCGGCTGAAGCCGGCCGAATCTTATATCAAGAAAGCTATAAGTGTAATGACTGCGATGAAAAGGGCAAAGACGTGATCATTAGTAGTCAGATGCCGCAGTCGTTATTACCACACAGCTATGTTTCTAGCAGTATCTTGGCTAAAGTAGCTGAGTATAAATTTGCCTTGGCCTTACCTTTTCATCGACAGATAAAACTCTGGCAAGCCGTTGGTTTACCAGTTAGCGGTCGGCAACTCGCCACTAATATCATTACGGTTGGCCAAACCTATCTAAAGCCACTGTATGAACGGTTAAGTAAATTAATGCAAGGTGAAAAAGTAATCCAGATGGATGAAACACCATTTAAGGTCATTGATGAAGCTAAAACTAATGGTTATTTTTGGGCAACCAGGACAACAACTGAGTTCAGCCATCATCATATGGTAATTTTTCACTATCGTAATACGCGATCAGGGAAAGTAATCGGTGATATCACTGGCCAAAACTATCCAGGATTTATCATGTGTGATGGTTATGGTGGTTATAGTGATCGTTTATACCCTAACGCGCATTTTGCGACGTGCTTGGTTCATATCCGTCGGGAGTTCATTAAAATCACTAAATTACTGAAGAAAGAGCAGTTAAAGTACTCGAAAGCTCGCCAAGCAGTAAGGCAGGTGAAGCCACTACTTGATAGGTTCTATCATTACCTGAATAGCATCGTTTCACCACGCGACCGATTAGGTGCGGCGATCAAGAATGCGTTAAAGCTTCAGACAAGAGCATATCGAATTTTTGAAGATGGACAAATCCCACTAAGCAATAACGCATTAGAAGGAGAGATCCGCCTCACCACCTTAATTCGTAAAAATTGTTTATTTGCGAAAAGTAAACGAGGCGCAGAGGCCAATGCGATTTATTACACATTAGTGGCGACAGCAAAGGTTAACGAATTAAATATATATAAGTATTTCAAATACCTGTTTGATCGACTACCCAACCAGAAAAGTAGCGACATTGAGGCTCTTTTACCATGGGCAGAAAAAGTACAGCAGGCGTGCCATAACTAGATGAAGGGCGTGAACCGCAAAAGTCCAGCGGAACACGCTCTTTTATTTTGTCTTTTCAATACGTATCGTTATTGACTGCTTACATTGACTGCTTACGAACAAAGGGTAAAAAGAAAGACCCCGCGTACACACCACGCGGGGTCTTGGAAAAGAAAAGCCCGCACGTGGGATCCGTACGGGCACTGATTTAATCAGCTAGCCGGTATAGATGCAATCTGAAAATCTTCAGGCTGCATCCGCACCGCGGTCAACCTGAATTACCGGCTTTGTCACCAGGGCTTGGATTGTGAAGCAACGTAATTCATGATTCTAGCTCTCCTTTGTTTTTGCTGATTTTATCATACCGGCTGACGGCGGGACTATCAGGCGAAAATTAAAAAGAAATGAGAAGAGGGCTGTTGCTTTGGTTAAAGCAACGAAGCAGGGCTGATCAGTACGCGCCGTTGTGATTGGTTAACCTTACTTTACCGCCAATTGATCGTAATAGTTCTGTGCCGTTTGCCGGGACAGGTGAAACATCTGGCTAAGGTTAGCGACCGCTTCGGTTGGCGCTTGTCCCTGGCTCTTGAAAAAGGCCAGGGCAGCTTGAATGGCTTCGACACGGCCCTCGTTTCGACCTTGCATCAAGCCATCCGCATGCCCTTCTTGTCGACCTTGCGTCAAGCCTTGGTCGATCCCGATCTTTACTCCTTGCTCCAATCCCAGCTTGCGTTCGTCGTATAAGCGTGTTTCCAAGTTCATCAGTGCGCGCCTCCGTTTCTTGTCTTGATTGTAGCCGTCGATTTCTTTTACCAAGCTGACCGCCAGCGGGTTGGGGTTATCGCGCCGGCGGTTCATGACGTCCAGGACCGCCGCCAACTCTGGGGTGATTTGGCCCTTGGTGCCCAAGGCATTGATCAGAATCACGTGCGAGTTGGTCGGCAGGCGCAACTGCCGGTCCGTATCCTCGTAGTAGTGGAACTGGTATAAGCGCCGGTCCTGCCCGCACGGATCAAAGGCACAAAAGAAGATCACGTAGCTTTCCCGCAGGGCATCGTAGTGCTCACTCTTCTTCAGCGTTTCTTGATCGATCTGCGACTGATAATAACGGACTCGTTTGCCCAATCCCAGTTGAGTGGCTACCTGCATTTCCACATCGTAAAACCGTTCCCGGTCGTCCTCGATGATCGCGTCAAAGCGCACCCCGCGTTCATCATCAAAGGCCAGGTAATCAACGGGGTGTTCATTCTCCCGCCGTTTAACCGCCGTAATCTTGAGCTCCGGCAAAATCGCCCGCAGGATCGCGAGACAATTTTCCTCGCGTTCCATCACCCAGCGAAAGATCAAATCGTTGGTGAAATCAAAGTACTGCTGTGCAATTTCATCGCTCCTATCCTTATTATAGCATTCTCACCGTCTTTCAGCGAGCCAGGCGTGCCACTTTCCTCGGGAGCTGCCTCCCTAATTATATACGCGAAATGAGGCGATTTTTAACTTTTCTTCACAAACTTTTTGGGTCGTTTGCTGAGAAACCAAGCCGTGTCAGTGAGACTGGAACAAGTAGCAAGCGGCTGTTCACAAATAGTGGTGGGGAGGGAGCGTAAAAAAATCAGCGCACGGCCGCCAAATGACACAGGGAATATCTATAAATATGTGAAACTTGTGAAGTTTATTGATTATTTTGTCATTTCGATTAATCTCAGATGGCCTTAATGCAATATGGGAGATTGTGCTAAAACACTATTATCATTGCGCGTATTTGCAGATATGTCGTGTGTCAATGGCTGACTTTACGAAAAAACCAACTGACAGTGAAGTTAAGAAACTTTCCTCGAGGGCGCAAAAATAGCTTTGTCATCAAAGTCGCACGTCAAAGAAAATTAATTTTACAAACCGCGATATTATAGCGGTTTCACTAATGATTGCCCACCTGATCAGTGAATTTGGTCGACCCGGCAAGCTGGGGGTGTAAAATTTAAATTAAAACAGTAACCGTTCTCAAAAAGGACGGGGAAGGGATGAGAAGGATGAGCGCTAAATTTTCAGTAATCATTCAATTTTATAATGGGGCGGCGTACTTGCCGGAATGCGTGACCAGCGGGTTCGCGTCTTGCATAAGGCCAACGGGGGCCCCGGTGACAGTCGCAATGCGGGGCTGGCCATGGCCACGGGGGAATACGTGGCCTTTGTCGATCACGATGACCGCTTGGAGCCGACCAGTTTTGCCCAACTAATGGCCTTGCAGGAACGCACCCAGGCTGAGATTGTCATGGCCAATTTCTTTTTCTATGTTGAAGGGGAAGCGGGCTTTCAAGTGGTCTTTAGTAAGGACGATCACTTTGAACAGGTGTATGCCCCAACGGAGTGGTTGGCAATGGAATATAAACGGGACTTTGGCATCAGTGAGTGTTTTTCGGTCCCGTGGGGTAAACTATACCGCCGCCAACTGTAGGACGACGTTGCCTTCCCGGTTGACCAAGCTGCCGAAGATGATTTTACGACCTGGCGGGTCTATTTAGGGACTGAGCGGCTGGCCTTTATGAATACCGGCCTGTATATGTATCGGCAGCGTCTCGACAGCCTCAGTGCCCGCCAAAATTCAACGGAGATTTTTACTTTGGCGGCCGTGGAGAAGTGGATTGCCACGTTAGCGCTGTTGGGGTTGGATGTGGCCCCAGAAATTGAAGCTTACCGCTTACGCTTGCTGAGTCACCGCAGCAAAATGGAGCTGCACGATGCTCAGGACGTGGTGACATATAAAACCGTTTGCCATAACTTAAAAATGTTGGAAAAGTACCGGCCCGGGACAAAAAGTTGAGATAATTGCCAGGGTTTGTCGAAAGCCAATTGACTTTCGCTGATCGGCTACTTAATATAAGGATTAATCAATCGATGGGGAGGAGTGTAGTAATGGCAACAGAACCGCTGTATGGGGTGACGGTCAAGGATGTTGATCAAACCTTAGATTATATATTGGCGCACCATTCTTCGGTGGCCCGCTTTGGGGACGGGGAAATTGACTTGATTGCAGGGCGGGATATTCCCTACCAATCTTACGATCCGGCCCTCGTCGAACATTTAAAACGGGTCTTATACACGCCCAGCCGGCCGGAGCTAGTGGTGTGCATGTCGGACGTCTTTGAGCGCTTGGAGCGCTACACCCCAGCCGCCCAAGCCTTTTGGGCGCAAAACCGCCCGGCCAATGCGGCCATCTACCAACTGATGGGGGCCAACGTGGATTGGTACGGCAGTACCTTTATTTCGCGGCCCTACATGGATTGGCAGGATAAGAGCTTAGCCCAGGGCTACTTTACGAAGCTGCGCCAGCTCTGGGCTGACCGGGACGTTTTGATCGTCGAAGGCCAACTGTCGCGCTCAGGAGTCGGCAACGATCTTTTTGCAAACGCCAAGTCCGTCCAGCGGATCTTAGGGCCCGCTCACAATGCCTTTGCCCAGTATGCCGCGCTCAAAGCGGCGATTGAAAAATTTGGCCCCGGCAAGCTGGTCTTACTGATGCTTGGGCCGACGGCTAAAGCCCTGGTCGGGGAACTAGCGGCAACGGGGCTGCAGTTGGTGGACATTGGCCACATCGATTCGGAGTACGAATGGTTTCAGATGGGGGCGACCAGCAAGGTAAAATTGCAACATAAGCATACAGCCGAGCATAACTTCGATGAAGACATTACCTTAGCCGCGGCGCCAGAATACGAAGCCCAGATTATTGCAGACCTCAGTCAGGAAGGAACCCAAGCACATGAAGATTAATATCACCAATCTCTACGGAATGGCCAATACCAGTACCGCCCAGGCGGCCCAAAACGTGACGACCCAGCTCGCTAAGACCCAAGGGGTTAATGAACTGGCTATTTACCGTTACAACGTTGCCAGTGACACTCCCGAGCAGTTGCGGGTCCGCATCGACGGGATTAATGCCTCCCTGCAAATGGGCGATATTGTCATTTTCCAATTGCCGACGTGGAACGGGCTGGAATTTGAGCGCCAGTATTTAAGTCAGCTGCGGGGCTACCAAGCCCGGATCGTCTTTTTTATCCAGGACGTTCCGCCACTGATGTTTAGCCAAAATTACGATGATTGGATGAAGCCGTACGTTGAATTTTTTAATGAAGCCGATCTGTTGATTTTGCCGAGTGAAAATATGGCGGTCCGGCTAAAAGCTGAGGGGCTCACGGTCGACAGCATTGTCTACCAGCGCCTGTGGGATCACCCCACGGCTTACCAACCCGAGGAGGCTGCCTTTCGCCGTGAGCTGACCTTTTTAGGCAGCCAGAGCCGCTTTCCCTTTACGCGGGAATGGCATTATGCGACCCGCTTGCGCTTATTTACCACGGATGCTCAGGTCGACCCAACCCAAAATATTGAATACGCGGGCTTCCATTCGGATACGGCCTTATTGCCGATGCTCGATGGGGGCTTTGGCCTGTGCTGGAGTGTGGATACGCCGGAACAACCGGAGCGGCAGTATTCGCATTTAAATGCTTCCTATAAGCTCAGCACTTACCTGGCGGCAGGACTGCCGGTGGTGGCCAATGCTGACATTGCCGCCGCGCAATTGATTAAGGACCACCAGCTGGGCTTGCTGGCGGAAACCTTGGAAGAAGCCGATCAACTGGTGCAAAATTGCACCGCTGAAGAGTACCAATTAATGGCCCAAAAAGCCAAGGATTATGGCTACTTGTTACGCAATGGGTACATGTTTAGGCGGATGTTGGTGGAAGTGGTCACCCACTTTATGGCGCATTAAGGTTCAGGAGGAGAAAAAATGCCAAAGGAAGCGATTGTCTTAGCGCGCCAGCCCGGCGGCTTATGTTCGGACATTAGCAGAGGGGGAATAATAGACTTTCGGCGTAATTAAAACCTTCTATTGTGCATATTCCAAGTTATATAAGGCGCAAAGCAAATTGTAAACTTTCCCCAAGTTACGACGCCGCTTTCGATATCGGTCTGCTAAGATGTGGAAATTCTTTAGGTATGAGTTAACGTGCTCAATCTTCATCCGAAACCGGGCTAACGTATGATTATAGGTCTTCTCTTCGACCGTTAATTACCCGCCACGAGGTTTCTTGTGGGGAACAATACTATTAGCGTGGTACTTCTGAATTCCTTGATAGCCACTGTCGACGACCAAGCATACCCACTCAGAGATCGTTAGCTTGCCTAAAGTGGTCTTGAATAACTGAAAATCGTGAACAGCGCCCTGAGCCAAGTGAACACTCAGAATCCGTGAGTCACGTACTCGGTATACCACTTGAGCTTTTACCGTGTGCGTTTTACGCTTTCCCGAGTAATTTTGTTTTTGCTTTTTTTGGCCGCTCAACTCGTGTGTCGGTTGCGTCAACTAGCACGATTTCAAATGGGCTATCTTCATTAAGTAACTCTTTAGCACTAGGCAGATGAAACTGCTTCGAGCGCATGAGGACCATTTCTACTCGTTCAATCACCGTTCGGATGGTCTTTTCATCTACCCCATAGTGAGCAGCCAACATCATATTGGTTGGGTAGCTTCGCCAGTGCTCCGCCGTAATTAGGACTTTATCTTCACTGGTTAACTTACTGGGCCGGCCTCGGTGCGTGTGGACCTGGCAATAATCAGCTTCCACTAATTCAACCATCTGATTAAAGATATCACGAGGAAAGCCAACTACCTGACGAAACTTGGTATCACTGTAGGTTTTCAGCGTATCAGAATAAACAGACATGATGGTAAGTATCCTTTTTTGCAAAGAATATACCAGAAACGTCAATTGCTAGTTTGTAACATTCCAAATTTTGCTAGATTATTCGTCATGACAAGTGCCTCGATCTGTGCTTGCAATCC
>CADFHB010000027.1 GCA_902834055.1 Lactobacillaceae bacterium
TGCCCGCCGGTAGCCATAAGTACTTTTCCGGGTTTCCGGCCGGCCACCAATTTGCTGGGCAAAGTAACCCAGGATGATGGAAAATGAATCGCCCATGTTATGGAAGGCATCGGAGAGAAGGGCCAAACTACCAGAAATTAGCCCCCCAATGATTTCAACAACCGTGATTAAGACATTTAGCAGGGTAACAGCTAGGAAGCGTTGCCCCGTGATTCTTTCTTTCATAATTAATGAATGCTCCTCTGCATATTGATTGCAATTTTTAATCGCAATGTACTAAAATTAGTGATTGTAGCTAACGAAAAAGTTAGGCAATCCAAACTACTCGTTTTTATATTATGCTATAATCGTAATATATTCAATATCGAGTTATTGTGTTATGACCGTTCGAAGGCCAAAAATTTATTGAGAGGTGAACTAGATTGACTCCAATGAAGGAAGATTACTTGAAAATCATCTTTGAGCTCGGCGGTAGTCATAAGAAAGTTTCCAACAAGGAAATTTCATTAGGATTAGGAATTGCTGCTGGTTCAGTGACCGAAATGATTTCCAAGTTGGCCGACGAGGGGCTCGTTGTCCACGAACCATACGCCGGAATTTCATTGACAGCGAAGGGCCAAAAATATGCGGCAGAATTAGTACGTAAGCACCGGCTATGGGAAACATTCTTAGTGGACAAGTTAAATTACAATTTTGCGGACGTTCACTCAGAAGCGGAAATTCTGGAGCACCAAACGAGCAATCGGTTGGCAACTGCCTTGGATGACTACTTACAACACCCTAAACACTGTCCCCACGGTGGGGTTATTCCTTCGGCCAATGGCAAGTTTCCTGACGTAAGTCACCGCTTGTTAGCCGATGCCGAGGATGGTGAAGAAGTTGAACTGGAACGGTTCTTAGACAACCACGAACTGTTGACTTACCTGGAGGAATTGCAATTGCGCCCTTCAGAGACAGTGAAAGTCATTCGTCACGAACCATTTGAGGGTCCAATTGTCATTGAAAAGGACGGCAGTGACAAGGAAATTAACGTATCTTACAAGGCGGCCCATAACATCTTTATTAAATAAGAAAAGTTCAAGCGAGGAAGGTAATTATTTCCCCGCTTGTTTTTTGATAAAGCACTGCGCGAGTAAATTGACTTGTGGTATACTCAAAATAATTGCTAAAAATTAGAATTAGGAGTAATCATATATGTTTATTGAACGCGATAATCATCGCTGGCGTCGATTTGCATTTAGTGGGGGCTTCTTTATCATCTTGTTGCTATTGATCAAGTTTAATTCTTCGGTGGCAACGATGATGGATGCCGTCTTACAATCACTCTTCACCAGCCAGCGCCTTGAAGGTATCGGCTGGTTCCACGCCCTGATGACTTTCTTATCGTTTATTGCTAGCCCCAAGATGGATATCATCTGGGTGATTATCATTGCCGTTTTCCTATGGTTGAGGCAGTGCAAGATTCCCGCAATTTGGGCGGTCTGCACGTTGATCGGTGGGGATTTCTTCGGTGAAGTCTTTAAGCACATCGTTAAGCGTGCTCGTCCGGCCCAACACCTGGCAGCTGATGACGGTTATAGCTTTCCTAGTGGTCACACGCTGGGAATCTTCCTGGTTGCGGCGATCCTCCTCTTGGTTGTTCTGCCGTTAATCCAACGGCGGTCAGTCCGGACAATTTGCCAAATCTTGCTGGTGTTTACCATCTTCTTCTTGGCAATTTCACGGGTTTACCTGTACGCCCACTGGCCATTCGATACGATTGGCGCAATGCTGTTGGCGTATGCTTGGCTCCAGGTTGCTGAATGGCTGTACGTTGCTTGGGCGCCGCGCCTGCAACGAATTCCAATGCTAGAAGATTCGATTATTTAATGAAACAAGTAAAGAGCTGTGACTTGGTTGCAACTCCTTTTTTATTGCCCGGGAAATATTCATGATAGAGACAAAGAGATTAATAGTTAGACCACTGATTACCGATAATGACCACCAGGTTGCCCAGGTGCTGGCTGATCCAGAGTTATTGCACGCTGCCCACATCAGCTTCACGTCACTACCGGCAAACAGCTTTGAGATTAAAATGTTTTTACAAGCGGTCCAGGTGTTTGGTATTTACCAGAAGGCGGATCCAGCAAAACTGCTGGGCCTCATCACCGCCGACCAGACGAACCCAGCACTGGCAACCAATGAATGTGAGGTTGGTTACCTTGAACGCCGGTCCGTGTGGGGGCGGGGGATTATGACCGAGGCTTTACGGGGCTTCTTGGATGGGACCCCGCTGGCAATCGTCGCCACCACCGATGAAGACAACGAGCGCTCCCAGCACGTCTTGAAAAATTCTGGCTTTCGGCTGACCGGCCGGGAAGGTAAGCGGTTAATTTGGCGCCGGCCCGCTTGCACTCGGGATTAATCAGAGTATAATGTTTTACAAAATGAAGAGGTTGCGTTTTTCAATAGTAGCTGCTGCGAGGTGAATAAGCACTGGACCAGTGAGTGAAAGGGGAAAACGCCGAAACAAGTCGGAACTTATTTTCCGAGTTGTTGGGTCATGACTTAAGAGGTCATGGACTGTCGCGGTATTACCGCGGGGCGCTTCCTACGAGTGATTCAATAATCAAGAAGTTAATTGAGTCTGCTAACGGGATGAGCCGTTAGCAGACTTTTTTGTTACCCTCTTCAAAATCTATTTGTTTGGAGGATTTGCTTAATGGCAGAAGAGACGCACGACCAGCATTCGACTGGTCATATTAAGCGAACATTGAAGACCCGGCACCTGTCAATGATTGCCCTCGGGGGAACCATTGGGACCGGGCTGTTTATCACTAGTGGTTCGGCAATTTCAACGGCCGGACCTGGTGGGGCCCTGACGGCCTACGTTATTATGGGAATCATGGTCTTCTTCTTGATGACCAGTCTTGGTGAAATGGCAACCTACATGCCGCTAACGGGATCATTTTCCGCATACTCAACGAAGTTTGTGGACCCGGCCCTTGGTTTTGCAATGGGGTGGAACTACTGGTTTAACTGGGCAATTACCATCCCGGTTGACGTCACCAGTGCCGGAATCGTGATGAACTTCTGGCTGCCCCACGTTCCTAGTTGGGTGTTCAGTACCATTGTCCTGGTCCTGATCTTCTTGATTAACTGGTTGTCAGTCCGTTCCTACGGGGAAACAGAATACTGGCTGGCCCTTGTTAAGGTCATTACCGTTGTCTTCTTCCTGATTGTCGGAATTGCAATTATTTTTGGGATTATGGGCGGTAAGCCAGTGGGCCTTTCGAACTTCCATTACAAGCAGGCCCCATTTGTTGGTGGGGTTCCCGCCATCATTAGTGTGTTCCTGGTTGCTGGATTCTCCTTCCAGGGGACGGAACTGGTCGGTATTACGGCTGGGGAAGCAGCAACGCCTGAGGAGTCAATCTCCAAGGCCATCCACTCTACTTTCTGGCGGATCCTGCTCTTCTACATCCTGGCAATCTTTGTCATCGCCTGTGTATTGCCGTACACTAACAAGAACCTGATGAACTCAAACGTGCAGAACATTACGATGAGTCCGTTCACCATTATCTTCAAGCGGGCCGGCCTGGCAGTGGCGGCCAGCATCATGAACGCGGTTATCTTAACCGCCGTTATCTCTGCCGCTAACTCAGGGCTCTATGCCTCAACCCGGATGCTTTATTCTCAGGCCCGGGAAGGGTACGCATGGCGCTTCCTTGGCTACGTTAACCGCCGGGGAATTCCAATCTACGCCTTGGTATTTACCATGGTTATTTCAACCCTGGCCTTTGCTACCCAGTTCATTGTTCCCCAGGCCTATGTATACCTCACGGACGCCTCTGGTTTGTGTGGCTTTATCGCCTGGTTGGGAATTGCCATCTCGCACTTCCGCTTCCGCCGGGCTTACATTGCCCAGGGCCACTCGGTTGACGAACTAAAGTACCACGCCACCCTGTACCCATTTGGGCCGATCTTCGCCTTCATCCTGTGTATCATCGTTATTTGTGGGCAAAACGTGGATGCCTTTGCTAAGCTCGACTGGTCCAACATCCTGATTACCTACATGAGTGTGCCACTGTTCTTGATCCTGTTCTTCTACTACAAGATTCGTTACCGGACGCACATCATCCCGTTAGATAAGGTGGACTTGAGTAAGAGCACCAAGGGTGAAAAGTACGAAGGCTAGGCGATAATATATTTCAAAATCTTCCCGAAAATTTCCGGGGAGATTTTTTTTGCGAGAAATTAGTTCTTAATCCTGTTGTCGATTTCCCATCGATGGTAGAATAGTAATCGTGTCTTTTAACAGATCATAATGAAAGGAACAGGATAATGATTGCTTTAGCAGGAACAATTGGTGCTGGTAAGACCAGCCTGACGCAGTTACTGGCCGACCACTTACATAGCCAGGCTTTTTACGAATCAGTCGACGACAACAAGATTTTGCCGCTTTTCTACAAGAACCCTAAGAAGTACGGCTTCCTGTTGCAGATTTACTTTTTAAACAAGCGGATTGACGAGATTAAAGAATCATATAGCAACGATCTCAACGTCTTGGACCGGTCGATTTTTGAAGATGCCCTGCTGTTTAAGCTGAACGCTGACATGGGGCGGGCAACGCAGACGGAGTCGGACATTTACAGCTCACTGCTGGCCAACATGATGGAAGAACTTCCTGAGCAGCCCCACCAAAAGGCGCCAAACCTGTTGATCACGATCCAGGTTTCCTTTGATACGATGCTCAAGCGGATTAAGAAGCGGGGCCGGTCTTACGAGCAGATTGCCAACGACCCGTCACTTTACAACTACTACAAGAACCTAAACGAACGCTACCAAGAATGGTACAAGCAGTACGATCAGAGCCCTAAGATGCTGATTGATGGGGACGAGTATGATTTTGTGGAGGACCCGCGCGCGGCCAAGAAAGTGCTCCAGATGATTGACCAGAAGCTAGTGGACTTAAATTTAAAATAAATGTTTGACAATTGTCAGAATGGATGATATATTAATTAAGCTGACTTGTTCAGTTAGCTTAATTTTTTCGGAGGATTAGCTCAGTTGGGAGAGCATCTGCCTTACAAGCAGAGGGTCACAGGTTCGAGCCCTGTATCCTCCATTTTTTAATGCTTTACTTGCGGATGTGGCGGAATTGGCAGACGCGCAAGATTTAGGTTCTTGTATCTTATGATGTAAGGGTTCGAGTCCCTTCATCCGCATTATTATTAAACGGCTGTCCTGAAGCAAGGTACAGTCGTTTTTTGATTTATTTTGCGTTTGATCGCTGATATAGTTGTTCTTAGAAGTTTTAATCGGGAAAGGAAGCCATAAAAATGATCACGTTTGGTCGTTATCGCCTTTCATTCTCAAAAGCCTTGACGTTTGGGTTCTTGATCGTGATTGCAATCGGTACGCTGCTTTTAATGCTGCCGATTGCAATCAAGCCTGGCGAGGATCCATCATTTATGACGGCATTTTTTACCGCGACCAGTGCAACCTGCGTGACTGGACTGACGCTGGTTGATACGGCGACTCACTGGTCTTTGTTTGGTCAGCTGGTAATTACGGCTTTGATTGAGATTGGCGGACTGGGTTTTATGACGTTTGCAATCATGATGTTTTTGTTTGCGCGTCAAAAGATCAGGCTTTCAGCACGTCTGTTAGCCCAAGAATCATTGAACCTGCAGTCGCCAGCACAGATTACTATTGTCAATCTAATCGTTGGTCTGTCACTGATCATTCAAGCTTTAGGCGCTTTGCTGCTGTGGCCTGATTTTGGCCGCCGGTTTGGTTTGATCAAGGGGCTATGGTACAGTATCTTTCACTCGATCTCAGCTTTTTGTAATGCCGGTTTTGATCTGTTTGGCAACAGTCTGGCGTCATTTGCCGATGATACTTATGTCTTGTTTATCATAGCGGTTTTGATTATTGCTGGCTCATTTGGTTTTTTGGTTTGGCGTGATCTATTGCTTTATCGAAAAAAGCATCGGTTGTCGCTGCATACCTCACTGGCACTGTCGACTGGCGCTATTATCCTGCTGTTATCATTGATGAGCTATCTTTTGACTGAAAATAATCTAGCTGTTCAGTTTCCACATATGTCAGTTGAGCATCGTTTCATCAATACTGTTTTTATGGCTATTACGCCACGGACAGCCGGGCTGACGACTTTTTCCTATCAAAATCTTTCACCGGCCGGCATCGCGGTAACGGTAATCTTGATGTTTATTGGGGGGACACCAGGATCAACGGCTGGTGGGATCAAAACGACTACGGTTGGGCTGTTGACGCTGCAGAGTATTGCCACTTTAAAAGGTCAGCGCGATACGGTTTTTGGCAGACGCCGCTTTAAAGAAGAAAATATTTTTCGGGCGCTGACGCTGGTTTTTGTTGCCTTTGCAATTCTTGCCGCGGCAATCCTGCTGTTGTGTCTGACACAGCATTTGCCAGCCAATTTTACTTTGGAAGATATTATTTTTGAAGTTATGGCTGCTTTTGGGACGACGGGTATCAGCATGGGGGTTACGCCGCATTTGAATCTGTTTGGCCAACTGATCATTATGGCATTGATGTTTATCGGTCGAGTTGGCATCTATACCGTAATGTTTACGGTTTTAAATGCTCATCCAAAGCAAAAGAACTATCGCTATCCGGAAGAAGGGGTTTTGATTGGCTAATAAAAACAACTATGCAGTAATTGGTATCGGTCAGTTTGGCAGCTCGGTCTGTGAAACTTTAGCCGAGGCGCATCAAGATATTTTGGCCATTGATAAGAATGAAGATGTCGTCAATGAATATGCCAATATGGTAACGCGAGCAGTCATTGCCGATGCTCAAGATGAAGAAGCGATGCGCGAGCTA
>CADFHB010000028.1 GCA_902834055.1 Lactobacillaceae bacterium
CCACGCCAGTTGACCGTGCTTAGTTGCACGGTCTTTTTTTATGCCGTTGGTGAGACATTTGTCTTGATGAGAAATTTGTGTTTCAGCTGTTCTTTATGGAATAGGTATTGAACAAAACCATAATCGGCTTTTAGCAGTTTTTCAGGAAATATCCACTGCGATTGAAATAAGAAGAGGCCTCCAGTGTTCGGGCTTTCCGGACACTGGAGGCCTCTTTGCGCTTCCTAAAAGCTTGCTACAGGTGACGCGTCGAAAACGAATGCGCCTGCTGTTACCCCATGTGAAGTTACTATGGCTTTGGCCGGTTGGCGAGGGTAACGGTACTTGTACTTGTCAGTCGGGAGCGGTTAAACTCCTTAACGAACCACGTTTGAATCGTATGACGGCGTTTTAATGGCTGGGCCTTAACAATTATTTTTCCCGATGATACCGGCAGCAAGTGCTCTGTGTTAATATTGATACCGATGGCAATCTGCTCGCGATTCTGTTGGGCCAACCAGGCGTTAGCGGCCAATGAAGCAGCGGTTTCGGCAAGGACGGCATTGACCCCACCATGGACGATTCCATATGGCTGCATTAACTTTTCACTGACGTCAACGGTGATTGTTGCTTGGTCGGCAGTGACGGATTGGGAATGGATTCCAAGGTTTTCTAATAAGTTCATAAAAAGACCTCACTTAAAGGAGAAGATTTAACATGACAACAGTTGATTGGCAACCGGTTAAAGAGTACTCAGAGATTATTTTTGAACGCGCAGGAAAAATCGCCAAGATTACGATGAACCGGCCCAAAAAGATGAACGCCTTTACACCGGTAACAATTCAAGAAATGATTGACGCCTTCACTATTTGCCGCGACGACAGTACGATTGGGGTGATTATTCTGACCGGTGCCGGCGACAAGGCCTTTTCCTCTGGTGGTGACCAGGGTGTGCGGGGCAACGGTGGTTACGTGGGTCCCGATAAAATTGCCCGCTTGAATGTTCTAGACCTCCAGCATCTCATTCGGATTATTCCTAAGCCGGTAATTGCAATGGTTAAAGGCTGGTCCGTTGGTGGTGGAAATATTTTGCAGCTTGTCTGTGACCTGACAATTGCGGCGGATAACGCTAAGTTTGGCCAAACGGGGCCTAAAGTCGGCAGCTTTGACGCCGGCTACGGTTCCGGTTACCTTGCCCGGGTAATTGGCCACAAGCGGGCAAAGGAAGTATGGTTCTTGAACCACTTCTACAGTGCTGAAGAGGCCTACCAGATGAACTGGATTAACAAGGTCGTCCCACTGGACCAGGTAGAATCAGTAACCCTGGACTGGTGTAATGAGATCCTCAAGAAGTCGCCGACCGCATTGCGCTTCATCAAGGCGGCAATGAACGCCGATACTGATGGCCTGGCCGGTCTCCAGCAGCTTGGCGGAGATGCCACAATGCTATTCTACACCACTGATGAGGGTAAAGAAGGCCGGGACGCCTTCAACGAAAAGCGCCAGCCCAACTTTGACCAGTTCCCAAAGTTCCCCTAGGTTGTAAGCAATGGAAACACAAAATTGGTTGTTAAAACAGGCAAGCACCCAGCCGGATAAGGTCGCCGTTACTGACGGGACCAGTACCCTGACCTTTCGCCAGGTAAAGGACCAGGTGGAACAGACCGTGGGGCAATTAAACCAGTTGCATCCGGGCCCACGGGTGGGGATGCTTGCTGATAATAGTATTGAAAGCTACAAGATCGCCCTTGCCATCCTGGGTAGTGGCCGGACAATTGTCTGGCTTAACTGGCGGCTTGCTGATGAGGAGCTTCAGCGGCAGATCAGTGACAGTAATCTTGCCGTCTGCCTGGTGGCTGGTTCCTTATGGCGGTCAACAATGGACGAATGCTTTGTTAGCTATCAGGATTTGTTTAACTCAACAGCAAAGCGGGTTGCACTGATTCCGTCCTTTGACTATGACCGGGTTGCCAGTATTATGTACACTTCCGGGACAACAGGGGCACCCAAGGGCGTTTTGCAGACCTTTGGAAACCACTTTTACTCCGCCGTCTCCTCGGCCCTTAACCTCGGCCTAAAGAGCAGTGACGAATGGCTTTGCGTGGCCCCCATTTTCCACATTAGTGGTTTTTCAATCATTATGCGGGGTCTAATTTACGGAATGACCGTTCGCCTCGTCAATAAGTTTCGGGTCCTTAAGATTGAGGACATCCTGGTAAACGAGCCGGTTACGATAATGTCAGTTGTGCCCTTCATGCTGAAAAAGTTATTGGCGCGCTTAGCAGAAAGTCACCGCCACTATAACCGTGCTTTTCGGTGTATGTTGCTCGGCGGGGGAACGATTGACCGACCGACACTTGTTAAGTGCCAGGAGCTATCAATCCCGGTCGTCCAGTGCTATGGAATGACGGAAACCTGCTCACAAATCGTTGCTCTGCGTGCGCAAGACGCCCTGAAGAAACTGGGCTCTGTTGGGCAGCCCCTCTTTACGACGCAACTGAAGCTGAGTGAAGGTGGGGAGGTTCTTTTGAAGACGCCAGCCTTGACCCCCGGTTACCTTAACCTACCGGAAAAGCTACCTGCTAAGATGGTAAATGGTTGGTACCGGACCGGGGATATTGGCCACCTTGATGGTGATGGCTACCTTTACATTGATGGTCGCCAGGACGAAATGTTAATCTCTGGCGGCGAGAATATCTTTCCTGAAGAGGTTGAGCAGGTCTACCAACAATACCCAGGAATCGATGCGGTTGCGGTGGTCGGGAAGACTAATCCTGAGTGGGGCCAGGTGCCAGTGGCCTTTGTGGTCAGTCAAGGGCAGTTGGATCCCCAGAAGCTAATTCGCTTTGGTTACCAGCACCTGGCACACTACAAAGTTCCCCACCAGTACATCAAGGTTTCGGCCTTACCGACGAATGCTAGCGGTAAAATACAGCGTTTCTTGTTACGACAACAGCTATCATAATTTGAGGTGTGAAATTATACAATGATTAATCATGACAACCAAGCCGGGGCCAAACGCTTCTGGTCGTTTATCGTCCTGTACTTGGGCTACATGCTTTTATTTGCGGACCGGACGGTAATGAACATTTCGCTTGCCTATATTGGAAAAGACTTCCATGTTGGTGCTGCCGCCCTTGGTGCGACCGCCAGCGCCTTCTTCTTAGGCTACACTCTAATGCAAATCCCCGGTGGTTACCTAACGGACTTACTAGGGAGCAAACGAATGGTCATTGTTGCCCTGATTGCCTGGTCAGCGATGACGATGGTGACGGGGCTTGCCTGGTCACTGGCGGCGTTGATTGCTATTCGCTTTCTGTTCGGAATCGCGGAGGGACCATACCCGTCTGCCGCGTTAAAACGGATTTCCGAGAATTACGGGAAAAAGGTGAAGTCGCAGGCCACGTCGGCCTTAATTTCGTCGAATTACGCGGGGGCAGCAGTTGCTCCGTTAATCATCGTCCCGATTATTGCCAATAGCAGCTGGCGACAGGCCTTCATTTGGCTGGGGCTCGGTGGAATTGTAATTACCCTGGTTTATTACCTGTTGGAACGGCCACTCAAGAGTATCCGCAAGGAAGTCGCGGCGCGCCCGCAAATCAAATGGCAGAACATTGACCGGCGGGTGTGGGCATTTGTCATTATTGGCTTAGCCTTAAATGTCATCACAAAGGGGCTAGAGGCCTGGATGCCCGTCTACTTCTTGCGCGAGCAGGGGATCAACCTAAAGAACCTGGCCTGGCTCGTCCCGTTGCCAGTTATTTCGGGTGGGATTGCGGCTTTTAGTGCCGGCTTTATCATGGTCCACCTCTTCAAACACCGTGAACGGTGGTTAATAACTATTGCTTCCCTCCTTACCCTCGTTTTTATGTTCGGCCTGTTTAAATCATCTTCGCTAGTCTGGATCGTTATCTTTGAGGTCCTTATCTACTTTGTAAAGTCCCTCGCCTTTACCGGCATTTTCAGCTTCACGGCGCAAATCCTGTCGGAGAAGAGTTATGGATCGTCGATCGGGATTGTCAACTTCGGGGGTCAGCTCGGTGGCTTCATTGGTCCACTGCTGATTGGGGAAATTGTGCAGTTCACCTCCTCATACTCAGCGGCCTTCTTGGGGTTAGTGTTCAGTGCCGTCCTGGCGGTGCTCGCCTGCCTATTCATCCGCAGGACATAAGATATTGCTCTCTTTTAGTAAGCGACATTGAGTTACTATTAAGAATAGCGTCTTACCTTATCAAGGTGGTTGCTTTTGGTTTAGGTGGGCGCTTATATTATAATTATTGTTTGTAAGACTCGTTTGAAGAGGGGAATGTCCAAATGGCTGAAGATTTACGAGTGATGAGGACTAAACGGTCAATTAAGGTTGCCTTTGCGAAGTTGGTTAATGAAAAGGGTTTTGCTAACGTTACCGTCAAGGGCATTGCGGAGCGGGCGATTATCAACCGGCAGACGTTCTATAACTATTATCAGGACAAGTATGACCTGACCGAGCAGCTTAATGATGAATACCTGGCCGTGTTTAAGCGGATTATTGAAAAACGGCTAGCGAATATTCAGCCCGAAAATCATCGCTTACCACTGCTGAGTGACTTGTACCAAAGTGACGAGTTTAGTGTCCTGTGGGATTCGCGGGAGGTTCTCCGGGCTCTGTTATCTATTCAATATGACCAGAATAGCTTCAGCGCGCGTCTCCAGAAACTGTTTATTCAAATGCTTCAAAAGCAGCTACCGGTCGAGCTTTC
Source organism: Lactobacillaceae bacterium (assembly GCA_902834055.1). The sequence continues at coordinate 4,719 of CADFHB010000028.1, forward strand.
CGACATCGATATTACAATTATCGGGAGTTTTTACATCGACATGGTTACCTTTGTTGTTAAGAACAACGTTAAGCTAACTGACCAGGAACTAGCTAAATTGCGAAAGATCTTGAATCTCATTGTTCAGTAAGTTAAACTTTGACACTTTTCGTTATTGTGTCCTAATTGGTGACTAATTTTTTAATTGTGTTTAATAAGCGACACTTATTGAATTATCAACGATTGTTTCTCCATTTAACCAGTCTAGTATAGAAAGTGAAGAGAAGCCAAAAGAACTGCAATTATTTCAGTGATTCGAACTTCTAACTTTCATGTGACTGATTAAAGGAGGGATTCGTTATGTTTCAGACTTTCTTTTGGATTTTAGCGATTTGGTTCATTATCAATGTCATTTGGATGTGGTCTAAGCTCAGTGATCAGACATTGCAAAAGTGGTTTGCCTGGATCAATGTCATTGCCGTGATCATCGGCTTCTGGGTTTACTATGGTGTGACCCACGATGCCGGTGGGATTGCGCCGTGGTTCATAACGATGAACTGGGTTAACGTGGTAATTGCCATCATCCAGTTCTACTTTGGTTACCGGAAGACCAATTAGATTCACTACTAATTCCCCTAGTACAAGTAATCATGAAAAGGATCGTTGACGTTCAAGTTGTTGAGCGGCAGCGGTCCTTTTTGTACTGGTTAAAAGTTTGCACGTAACATTGTAAGCACACCATAACGACACGTCTATAAATTGTCAGCAGGACCTCCTATACT
>CADFHB010000029.1 GCA_902834055.1 Lactobacillaceae bacterium
CAGTATAGGAGGTCCTGCTGACAATTTATAGACGTGTCGTTATGGTGTGCTTACCGATTTTTGATACTTACTAAGTAGCTTAAGTTTCTCAATAGTTGAATAACTTACAATACAAAATACCCCCCTAGGACTGACACTTTTATTATTTCAAGTGTCAACCCTAAGGGGTATTGTACGCCGCTACTCATTATTCAATTGTTATCGCAAAACCGTTTGGAGCCAGCTGGTGCCCCTGCATTCCCTGACTAAGAAGCAGTTGGCCCCTGGTTGCTAACTCTGCTGGTGCGCCCGTGGTGTTAAAGAGTCCTTTAAGCACTTTCCCAGCACCTGTACGGGAAACTTCCACCACCCCGGTTGGCAGGACATTAAATGCAATTGTCCCGCCTGCAATTAGGTCAGCATAGTCACGACGCAATGCGACTAGCTTCTTAAAATATGCAAGCATTTCTTGAGCATCATCGTCTGGCGCCCAGTTCATTGGCTTCCGACAGTCCGGATCATTGTCTCCATCCATGCCGTACTCGGTGCCATAGTAAATTGACGGTGTTCCGGGCTGCAAGAATGTAAAGGCAAAAGTTTGCTTGACTAGGTCCCGGTTATCGTGGGCCTGAGTCATAATTCGCGCTGTATCATGAGAATCCAAGACATTAAACATCATCTGATTAGTCTGGTCACGGTACTTCATCAGCTGGTTGCTAAGCTGATCAATCATTCGTTCCGCACTAAGCCGGTGGTTGATGAAGTGGTCCAAAATAGCACCGGTATAGCTGTAGTTCATTACCCCGCTAAATTCGTCCCCGTTCAGCCACGCCTGCGAGGTATGCCAAATCTCACCTAGGATATAAAAATCTGGTTTGAGGGCCGTTGTCTCCTGGTGGAACCTCTTCCAGAAGTGGTGGTCAATTTCATTGGCCACATCCAGCCGCCAAGCATCAATATCAAATTCCTCAATCCAATATTTAGCAATTCCCAACAAGTAATCCTGCACTGCTGGGTTAGCTGTATTGAGTTTCGGCATATGCGGTGTGTAATCAAAGGTATCGTAAGTTGCATCCGGGGTAAATTCAAAGTTCTTGGTCGGCGTGTAAGTTGCTGGGAACTTATTAACATGGAACCAATTAGCATATTTCGAGTTTTGGCCGTTTTTAAGGACGTCCTGCCACTGCGGCGACTTATCACCAATATGGTTAAAGACGGCATCTAGCATTACCTTAATCCCCCGCTTGTGAGCCTGGGCAACCACTTCCTTAAATAAGGCGGCGTCACCAAAGTGAGGGTCAATCTGGTAATAGTCTTCTGTATCATACTTATGGTTAGAAGGGGCTTTAAAAAGCGGGTTAAAGTAGATCCCATTGACACCCAATGCTTGAAGGTGGTCAAGGTGGTCCAGTACACCCTGCAAGTCACCGCCATAGAAATCCTGACGACCAGGATGGTCATTGGCATTCCACTTTTTAGTACCAGCAGGGTCGTTGGACTGATCACCATTGGCAAAGCGCTCGGGGAAAATCTGGTACCAAACCGTTTTCTTTACCCATTCTGGAGCGTGAAACATATCAATCTCTTGGAAGAAGGGCATCCGAAAGTAGGTATTTAAATCATTCAAGGCCGCTTGGTCATCTGGCTGAAGGTAGCCCCGGTCGGTATAAACCGTCCTCGTCCCATCAGCGCCAGTGATGTCAAAGGCATACGCCAAACGCTTTTTCGGCTCGGTAACCGCAATCTGCCAATAATCATAGAGGTCATCTGACAAGATTTTCTTCATCGGCGTCGGTTTGGTATAAAATGGCGGTTTAATTCCCGCCAGGCTGCGAAGACTGTAAGGGTCACCGTGCAATAGCTGGACCGCTTTTACGTCATCTTTAGCAGTCCGTAAACGGATATGCATCGTCTGAGAGTCATAAAGAAAGGCCATTTCGCTTTCCGGCCGGTGGTAGATAGCAGCAAGATTCATTAGTCAATATCCCCCTTTTCAACAGAGGTTTCCTTGACAACATAAACCGCAAATGCCCCAATCAGTGCTAGGGCAGCAGCTACGACCAGCATGTGTGGCATGTAGTTGCCCAATAACGGATAAAGAGCAAAGGAGCAAACAGAAGCAACAATCTGTGGGAAGCAGATCCAGCAGTTGAATAACCCCATGTAAGTACCATCATGCTTACCATCTAGGGCATTCGTCAGGATAGTGAACGGGATGGAGTTCATCGTAACCCAGCACATCCCGATACCAATAAAAGCAACGAACGATAATAGCTTAGTCGGCGCAACAGACAAGCCCCAGAAGCCGAGGGCACCCAGGACCATTCCTAAGGCATAGGCAGGTTTCCGAATTCGGTCATTCAGCTTTTGCAAAACCAATCCGTAAATAATTGCTACCCCGACTTCAACAGCAGACAGGACACCAAACCAGTTTCCGGCCGCTTGGTAAGCAGCGCTAGAAACATTCGTAGTGTGCCAGATATTTTGGGCTACCGTCCCTGCACCATAAGTCCACAGGTATTGGAAACCAGTCCAAGAGAAGAATTCAACAATTCCCAGCGTCCAGAAAACCTTGGGCGCGTGTTTAACAATTGTGAAGAAGTTTTCACTAATATTAGCATTTTGGTCTAAGCCGTGGTACTTGGCATAAGTCTCTGGGTCATATTCGTCAACTTTCCAAATAGTAAAGATTGATGAAACAACTAAAATCGCAGCTCCAATATAGAATGACCACTTAACAGAATCTGGTAATTCACCCTTAGCTGCAATATTCTTAACTCCAATCCAGGTCAAGAAAAACGGGAAGAGGTCAGCGGCAACGGACCCGATGTTTCCCCAAATCGTCTGCCATGACCAAGCCTGGTCCTTTTGTTCATCGTTTACCATGTCAGAAATCATCATCTTGAATGGCTGCATCGACATATTTGAAGACAGGTCCATAAATAGGATGGCTACTGCACCGAACCATAGCGCAGTCGAAGTCTTGAAACCAAACGAGCCGGAGTTCGGCAACAGGCACATCACAATGACAGCCACAATCGTCCCTAAAATCAAGTAAGGGAGCCGCCGCCCAATTTTAGGAATCCAGGTCCGGTCGGAAAAGTAGCCGACCAGTGGTTGAACAACCATCCCTGCTAATGGCGGCAGGATGAAAAACCATCCTAGCTTGGTTGGGTCCGCCCCCAGGGTTTGGAAGATCCGCCCCATGTTAGCACTCTGCAAAGCAAAGGCCATCGAAGTCCCCAGGTTCCCAAACGTCATCAGCATTAATACTGAAAACGCGAGGGACGGCAAATTTTTATTTAACTTTTTCTCGCTCATATAATAGCGCCTCCATCGATAATTAATAAGTCTGTAATGATTACGCTTACATAATACTGCTATCGGCCGCCTGATGCAACCGCTTGCACAAAATTATTAGCAACCGCTTACTTTTAAAAGCTGACGGTCCCTTGGACTCCCTAAATTCTTACCGCACATTTGCTTTTTTTAGGTAAACTGACAATCCATTTAAATTTTATAAAAGCAGAGTTTTACAAGGTGCCTAATCTGTGAAATCATCTTTATTGATTCTGTATATATGATAGGTCTTAGCTTCTTCAACCCCTACCCTATATTGAACCATTAAGTTAGTGAGCATTTCACCATCAATGGTCGTGATATTTAAGTTTTGTGCTGCTTCTTCCGCACCAGTAGTAAATGTTGAAGTGGTAATAAATACACCTCGGTCAGTGTGCTTAAGCTTAACTGCACCGCTAAATGATGTAATCTCGGGTCTACCAACTGGATTATTTGGCGTATATCTTTTAACTTGCAGATAAACCTTTTGAAGTCCGAGTGCATCTTGATAAATCACACCGTCAATACCATTGTCATTTGACTTTTGAGTAACGATTGATTGGCCATTTGGCCCCTTATAGCCCATTCTATTTAGTAGTTCAACCATAAGGCCTTCAAAAGCATACGGATTCATTTCAGTTAGTTTTGCAAGTAATTGATCTTTCAACTCGTCTGTCTTCTGATTGAACCAGTCTTGAATTAATTCTTTATTAAGTGAATCTATGCTTTCCGAAGCGTCACTATTGGTACTTTTGTCTTTAACTTTTTTAGTTTGGTAGATTGTAAAATTTAAGTTGAATATATTAGTGGACAGAAAACCCCATAAAGGTCTTTAATGGTGTCACCACAACATTCCATTAGAAAGAAGGACCTTTATGGGCACCACTATTTTATCATT
>CADFHB010000030.1 GCA_902834055.1 Lactobacillaceae bacterium
CAGTATAGGAGGTCCTGCTGACAATTTATAGACGTGTCGTTATGGTGTGCTTACATCCTAACGATTAGCGGGTCATGTATTATTGGTTATCCTTTTGAATTGCTTCCCAAAGCCCGTTCAGGTAGGTAATCCCGAGGGCCCGGTCATACAAGCCGTAGCCAGGGCGCCCTTCTTCGCCCCAGATGTCACGGCCGTGGTCTGGACGGATGTAACCGTCAAAGTGAGTGTCGTACAGGGCCTTCATGATTTCGTACATGTCCAGTGAACCTTCAGAGGACAGGTGGGCAGACTCATGGAAGTCACCGTTGCCCATGAACTTGATGTTCCGGGCGTGAATGAATGGTGCCCGGTCCTTCTTGACGAACTCACGGATAATTGCCGGCACGTCGTTCTTCGGGTTCTCACCCAGGCTCCCGGTACAGATGGTGAAGCCGTTGTACTTAGATTCGTGCATCTGTTCAATCTTGATCATGTCTTCCCGGTTCTTGTAGATCCGCGGCAGACCGAACAGTGGCATCGGCGGGTCATCCGGGTGCATAGCCATCCGGACGTCGTACTTCTCACAGGTTGGAATGATAGCGTCCAGGAAGTACTTCAGGTTCTCACGGAGCTTCTTTTCGTCGACATCCTTGTAAGCTTCAAACAGGCGCTTAACTTCGGCCAGCCGCTCTGGTTCCCAGCCCGGCAGGACGTAACCGTTGGAGTTCTTTTCCACCGACTTGATGATGTCTTCCGGTGACCCTTCAACATACTTGTGTTGGAAGGCCATGTCCGTGGAGCCGTCCGGCAGTGGGTAGTGGAGGTCGGTCCGGACCCAGTCAAAGATCGGCATGAAGTTGTAGCAGATTACCTTGATGCCGTAAGCGGCCAGGTTCTTGATTGTTTCCTTATAGTTTTCAATATACTTGTCCCGGCTTGGCAGGCCAATCTTGATATCGTCGTGAATGTTGACGGATTCGATGACTTCCAGCTTCAAGCCGGCGTCCTCAACTTCTTTCTTCAGTGCGGCAATCCGTTCCTTGGGCCAAACTTCACCAACTGGTATATCAAAGAGGGCCCCAACAACTTGTGTTGTTCCTGGAATCTGGCGAATGTCGGACAACTTGATGGAGTCGTTGCCATCGCCATACCAGCGAAATCCCATATTCTTCATTACTAACAACCTTTCTTACGGAAATTTATGCTTAATATAAGCCAACTAGTATATTAGACGCTGCCTATAATACTGACGTTTATCATAAAAGTCAACATAATTTATGTTGTATCTCACTATGAAAAGGATTACAATGACTGAAACTGATATATTAGATGCAAAAATAAATTCCAACACTAAGGTAGTTTTGTGAAAATCGACTGTTACAAAGGATAACACCATTAGCTATCGAAAGAAGAGTGATCAATGATGAATGAACACGATTTAGGAATAATTCGGAATGCAGTTTTCCCGTACATGGATAAGCCAATCACCTGTATTGGTGACAGTTTCACTCACGGGGCGGCCGCGCGACCGGACATTCCAAGTTATGTTTCCCGAATGGCTAAGTACTTGGGAACGACGCCGCGTAATACCGGTATTGGCGGAGCAACAATTGCCAAGGGTGAAGATGACCGCGATTTTATCGGCGACCAGATTAGGGACGTAAAAAATCAGGCAGTAATTACCATCTTTGGTGGGACCAACGACTTCGCTGCAAACCGACTGATTGGCACCGTTAAAGATCCCGTTGACAAGGTCACTACCTTTTGTGGGGCCCTTAAGTACATGATCACGAACCTGGCTAAGCAAAATCCGCAAGTCAAGTTCCTACTGATAACCCCAGCCAAGTCTAATCATGCTGAGTGGCGGCTTTATGACGATGACGGCAACCTTCGTAAGAACCAATTGGGAAACACATTTGTTGACTACGTAAATGCAGTTAAAGCGGTTGGCAGCTACTTTGCCATTCCGGTCTTAGATATATTTAATGCCGGTAATTATAACCCATACCTGTTTCCAAATCTTTCACTGGAAGGCCTGCACCCGAACGCGGCAGGGCACGAGCGACTTGCCAAGACAATTGCCTTTAAGATTAATTCTTTATAGGTAGTTATTAAGTCGGTGAATAAATTCAATGACCCTAACAGACGTAAAAATATATTTTTTTCAGTTATGATGTAGATGTAAATAGGAACTAATTTACCAGCTCTAATCAAGTTAGCCTTCAATACCAAGAACAACCAAGCCCCGTGCATTCCTTAGCGAGTGCGCGGGGCTTGGTTGTTGGTTGGATTACCCCCAGAAACTACTGATCCAGTATACGACAGGAATTGTCAATAGGCTGAGGACTGTGGAGACGCTCATCAGAATGGTGGCTGGCTTGGCGTCACCACCGGCCTGCAGGGTGAAGAGGACCACCAGGCCGGCGACCGGGCAGGCGCTGAGGATGACCGTCGTATATAGGGGAATACCGGTGATCTTAAGCACCGCCAGGATGAAGATTCCGATGATGGGGAAGATTAAATTTCGCAGGGCCAGGCTGACCCAGAGGACACGGGGCAATTTGATATTGCTGAGCTTCAGGTTTGCCAGGTTGCTCCCGATAATAATCATTGATAGTGGGGTGAAGGCCGGGCTGGCGTAGTTGATGAAGCTGGCAACCGTGTGGGGGAGGCGGTGGGAAGTCGTAAACATTACCAGCCCGATGATGATGGCAATAATGTTGGGGTTCAGCAGGATCTTCTTCAGCTGGGCCCTCCAGTTACCCCGATTGTGCTGGCCCTGGAAGATGCCAATCCCCTGGGTCCAAGACATCACGTTGAAGCCAATCATCGAGGCCACGGCGTAAAAAACACCAATACTGCCGAAGAGTCCCTGGGCGAGGGGCACCCCCATGAAACCGTTGTTGGAATAACTACTTCCGTAGATGGCGATTTGCTGAAGGTTATGGTCTTCTTCCCGGTGAAAGACGAGCTTGGCAAGCAGGATGGAGGCAAAGTAGGTCAAAAAAACGCCCACAATCAGAATCAAGAGGATGTTGAAGCGGCGTGCCGAAAAGGGTTGTTCAAAGGCCTTGATGATTACCAGCGGTGATAGAAAGTACAGGGTAATGTTCGTCAGGTCATTGATGGACTGGGTGTGCAGGAAGCCCAGTTTGCGGATGAGGGCACCGAGCAGCATCAACAAGAAAATGACGGCAACCTGGTTAAAAAGCTCTGCAATCGACATATCGTAACCCCTTCTCTTAAAAGACTAGTACGTCCATTATAAGGGAAGGGGTAATGATAGGGCAAAATAAAAAAGCTGGGGGATTGTGCTCCACCAGCTTCTTTAACAATTAGTCTTTGAATACGTCCTGGGTCTTCCCGGTCAATGAAATCTTGTCCAGGCCGTTATCCAGTTCGTAGTGGTCTTCGTTGACCTGCTTTTGCCGGTAGCCGGCCTCGGTGAAGGCATTAACTAACTTGGCCATGAACTTGTGCCCGGCCGCTGGCGTTTCGTATACCATGTGGTCCAGGTACATTGGCAGGTCGGCACTTTGCCGAACTAAGGTAATTAGGTAAACTTGCTGATCAGTTTTAGTAATTTCCGAAGTATTTTGCATTAATGACATTCAGATCCCCTCCTCAGTTAATTATACTTTTTTTCACAAGTAATAAAAAGAAGTTGGCCAGGAAAATTTTGCCAACTCCGTCTTTACTAGTTAACTTTTCAAATTTTACTGCCACTTTTCGATTCGCCGCCGGTTGATTCGGAAGCCCTTCACGGCCCAGTTGATCCACCGGGTGATGGTCTTCTTCCCCAGGCTGAGGGGACGGGAAATTACTTCTTCAAAGGTGTCCATATACAGGTTGCCGTACTTGTCAAGGTGACCAAACTGGTGGTTGTCAATCTTAAACGAGTAGACATCTTCGCCCTTGGTTACCGGATCAATCTCAACATGGTCATTCTTCATTGCTGATAACAACGCTTCGTTAGTCATTGCTTTCATTCAAGTGATTCCCCTTTCGTATTACTTAACTTTATTGTAGAGTTAAATTACGATTAAGTTAAATCA
>CADFHB010000031.1 GCA_902834055.1 Lactobacillaceae bacterium
GGCATCATGAATGGCTTGTCAGTAGGACGCTTTGGAGTTGGGATGTAGTCATCAACAACATCCATCAAGTGAAGGATAACCTTTTCTTGTTCTGGGTCACCTTCAAGAGCCTTGAGGGCAGAACCACGAACAACAGGAATATCGTCACCAGGGAAATCGTATTCGTTAAGAAGGTCCCGAACTTCCATTTCAACTAAGTCAACTAATTCGTCATCGTCAACTAAGTCGGTCTTGTTCAGGAATACAACGATGTACTTAACACCAACCTGACGAGCAAGAAGAATGTGTTCACGGGTTTGTGGCATAGGACCATCGGTAGCAGCAACAACCAGGATAGCACCATCCATTTGTGCGGCACCAGTGATCATGTTCTTAACGTAGTCGGCGTGACCTGGAGCATCGATGTGTGCGTAGTGACGCTTTTCAGTTTCGTATTCAACGTGGGCAGTGTTGATAGTGATACCACGTTCCTTTTCTTCTGGAGCGGCATCGATATCAGCGTAATCTTCTTCCTTTGCTAGACCCTTAGCTGCAAGTACCTTAGTGATAGCAGCAGTTAAAGTAGTCTTCCCATGGTCAACGTGGCCAATAGTACCAATGTTTACATGGGGCTTTGTACGTTCATAATGTTCTTTTTCAGCCATTAATGAAAACCTCCTGATAATTTACAAGTATAATGCCAGTCGTTTCTTTACGAAATAACTGACACACCCTTATGTGTATTGTACTACTTCTTTTCGCCAATTGAAAGCTTTTATATCAAAGGCTTGAAGAAGAATTCTTAAATATAATATCAACTATCTGACGATTTGTAAATAATATTGTTAATGTTTTTCACTTAAATCATCAATTATCTCCGTTAAGGTATCCTGGAGCGGGCCTACTGGGTTCTTTTTGTCCTCCTTCTTCCCAGAAATCTTGTCAATCAGGTAGTCAATCCACTCCCCTGGTGAAGTAACCTTCTCCTCAATTAGGGGGTAGAGGAGCATCAGCTGCAGCTGTAACTCCTGGCTTGCAAGTTGAAATTGGGTGGGATTCTTACTTCCTAGTCGACGGTTAAGCTCCTGACGAAGTTCCTTGACAACTGGCAGGTCGTCAATTGCCTGCAGTTGGCTGGGGTTAATTTGATAGTCTTGCTTGTCAATCCACTGCAAAGTTAACTCTTTATTAACTGTCGCCTGCCGGAGGGTATCGATTATCGACGCCTTGATCAGCTCATGGGTAAACGGGTCACGCAAGAGGAACTGGGCACCGGTAAGGTAGTCGTTAAGCGGTAACTGCTGGGCTTCACTAAGCCGTTCCTGCTGCTCACTCAAGGAGCAATCGCCAAGGTGATAAAAAGAACGGAGAAGGGTTTGAATCGTTACCCGGTATTTTTGATCAGCGGCCATTTCTGCCTCGCTAACATCCCTTCGCAGGGGGCCTTGCCAAGCGGTTGGCAGTTCAACAATGAACTGACGAGCTGCCATGTATGATTGGTTGTGCAACATCAACTGCACCCCCAGACAGGCCTCACTATAGGTTTCCGTGAACGCTAACGGCTGCTCAACGAAGTACACAAACGCCCGTTGGTATTGCTTTGCTTCGTAGAGGGCGCGAACCAAGTGGCGATTTACATCATCATTTGGTGATTCGTTAATCAGGTCCTCCAGGATAACAGCACTATCCAGCCACTTTTCTTCTGCCATCAGTTGGAGTGCCTGCTGATATTTCTCACTTTGTCCTTTATCCATTGTTTCCCCCTTAATCGCTTGTACAGCACTTGTTTATTCTTGAAGATGGGAAGGATAGATAAGCTTATCTTCCCTAAATATATGAAAGACTGAGAAAAGCAAAATTTTTTCTCAGTCCCCAAATACATAAATTAACATTTTAAGCGGCCATTTTTCTGGCCTGCCCACCCCTACTTTTGGTGGTTCTTATTTTCATTTGCCGCCTGGTGCTTACGTCCGCGGCCACGACCACGATGCTGTTTTTCTTTATGGCCCGCTTTTTCCTTCTTACCCTTATTTTCGGATGTCTTCTTAGACTTCTTCTTGGAATGTTGATTAATTTCCATAATCACGGGCAAAATAACGGGGTGCCGCTTGGTCTGGTCGAACAGGAAGCGGTTGAGCTTCTCCCGAACATCCTGTTTGAGATGCCCCCAGTCGAATTCCTTCTGGTCTAAATTGTCTTGAACAACCTTTTCAACCAGGTCGGCGCTTTGCTTCATCAGCTGGCGATTAGTCTTTACAAAGACAAAACCACGCGATGTAATTTGGGGCCGAGCAACGATTTTCTTCTTCTTCCGATCGATAGTGGCTACCACCACAAAAATACCGTCTTCAGAAAGAACCCGCCGATCGCGGAGAACAATGTTTCCAATGTCACCAATGCCGGTACCATCAATCATGGTGTTGCCCACATCAATATGTTCACCAATGTGGAATTCACCGTTCTTGTAGTCAAGGACATCTCCCTTGTTAGTAATGAAGATGTGGTCGGCAGGAACGCCAACTTCTTCGGCTAGTTGGGCATGCCGGTCAAGTAAGCGGTACTCCCCTTGGATTGGAATAAAGTACTGCGGCTTCATGAAGTTTAGCATCAACTGCTGGTCATTTTGGTTAGCGTGCCCGGACGGGTTGAGGTCGTCTGAAATGAACTTTACCTCGGCCCCGGTCCGGTAAATCATGTCCTTAGTCTTTTGAACTTCCGTTTCCTGAGCGTAGGATGGAGTTGTGGTTACGAAGACTAGGTCACTATCGCTCAGCTTGATCTTAGGGTTATCACCATTAGCAATCTGTTGCAGGGACTTGATTGGTTCACCCATCTTCCCCGTTTCCAAAATTACTACCTGGTTTGGATCAAGCTGGTCAGCCTCCTTCATACTGATTAACAGGTCCTTAGGTAGCTTTAATTTGCCCAAGTTCATTGCCGTGTCAATGATTTGCTCGATGTCACTTCCGGACAAAACCAGCTTCCGGTTAACCGCGACGGCAGCATTAATGATTTGCTGAACCCGCATGATGTTAGAAGCAACACTGGCAACGATAATCCGACCATCCTGGTATTTGAAGGTCTCCTTGATATATTCACCAATGTCCTTTTCCCGGGTTGAAGCACCAGTAATTCCCGCGCCGGCTGAGTCACTCAAGAGCGCCAAGACGCCTTGTGAACCCACTTCCGCTAACCGGGCCAAGTCAGTTTGGTAACCCTTGGTAGCCGTTTGGTCAAACTTGAAGTCACCGGTGTAAACAATGTTGCCTTCATCGGTACCCACAACAATCCCTAAGGTCTCAGGAATCGTATGGGTTGTCTGGAAGAATGAAACGGTAACATCATCAAAATCAATTGCCGTTGCTTCATCAACAACGTGAAAGTCGTTGAAATTTTTAACTTCCTTATGCTTCTTAACGGCAAGTTTGGCCAGGGCAATGGTCATCTCACTCCCGAATACGGGAACATTGAAGTCCATCAAAAAGTACGGTAAAGCACCAATTGAATCGGCGTGGCCGTGGGTCAAAAATACCCCGACAATCTTATCCTTGTGTTTACGAAGGTATTCCCAGTCTGGAATTACGACATCAATTCCCATTAGCTCATTTTCGGGATACTTTAGGCCCGTATCCAAAATGAAAATCTGGTCGTTGACCTCGACAGCATACATATTCTTACCATTTTCACGTACCCCACCAAATGGGATAATCTTAATTTTACTCATTAACTAATATGGCTCCTTTATTTAATTGTGTCTCACTGCTTGATTGGCAACGAGAATTTATTTCGATCCTGAATAGCTATTAATATCTTACCACATTCAGTGTTAACTATGGGAACCAAAGCGATTTAAAACGTGAACTACTCGGTCATTAATGACCGCGCTTCTGGGAACATAGAGTAGTATTTAGGATGTTATACCTGT
>CADFHB010000032.1 GCA_902834055.1 Lactobacillaceae bacterium
CCTTGAAGGCCGCTTCACTAGAGTCGACTTCGTGGTAACTACCATCGTAGAGCTTAGCGTGCATGTCAACAAGTGGGTAGCCGGCAAGAACACCGTTTTGCATAGCTTCCTTCAAACCTTGTTCAACAGCTGGGATAAATTCACGTGGAACAACCCCACCAACAATGGCATCTTCGAATTCGAAGCCCTTACCTTCTTCAAGTGGCGTAAATTCAATCCATACATCACCGTATTGACCTTTACCACCAGATTGACGAACGAACTTACCTTGGGCACTTGCCGTCTTCGTAAATGCTTCACGGTAAGATACTTGTGGCTTACCAACCTTAACTTCGGCGTGGAATTCACGGCGAAGACGTTCAACAATGATGTCCAGGTGAAGTTCACCCATCCCGGCAATCAAGGTTTCACCAGTTTCAGGGTTAGTTTCGGCCTTGAACGTTGGGTCTTCTTCAGCTAACTTTTGCAGACCCTTGTCCATCTTGTCTTGGTCAGCCTTGGACTTAGGTTCAACAGAAACTTGGATAACTGGGTCAGGGAAGTCCATGGATTCAAGTTGCAGTGGGTGGTCAGAATCGGTCAAAGAGTCACCGGTAGTGGTGTTCTTCAGACCGATAGCAGCAGCAATATCACCAGAGAATACTTCTGGGATTTCGTGTTGTTGGTTAGAGTGCATTTGCAGCAGACGACCAATCCGTTCACGCTTGCCCTTAGTTGCGTTCAGAACGTAGGAACCAGATTGCAGAGAACCAGTGTAAACCCGTAAGAAGGTCAAACGACCAACGAATGGGTCCGTAGCGATCTTGAAGGCCAAAGCAGCGAATGGTTTGTCGTCACCAGCAGTCAATTCAATTTCGTTACCGTCTTCATCATGGGCAACGAATGGCTTAACATCCAATGGTGATGGCAGGTAGTCGATAACGGCATCGAGCATCATTTGGATACCCTTATCCTTGTAAGCTGAACCAGCTAATACAGGGAAGATCGTTTGGTCCAAAGTACCCTTACGGATAGCAGCCTTGATTTCATCAACGGAAATTTCGTCACCTTCAAGGTACTTTTCCATGATGTTGTCATCAATGTCAGCCAGCGTTTCGATCATTGCATCGTGACGCTTTTGTGCTTCATCCTTCAGGTCATCCGGAATATCAACAGTGTCCCAGTTAGTCCCCAGCTTATCTTCGTCGTAAACGTAGGCAACCATCTTAACCAGGTCAACCACACCGGAGAAGGTATCTTCGGCACCGATTGGCAGTTGGATTGGCAGTGGCGTAACGTTCAGGCGGTCCTTGATCGTTTGAACAGAGTAGTCAAAGTTGGCACCAACCTTGTCCATCTTGTTAGCAAAGACGATCCGTGGAACGTTAAATTGGTCAGCCTGACGCCAAACAGTTTCGGTTTGTGGTTCAACACCGGCTTGGGCATCCAAAACAGTTACGGCACCATCAAGCACCCGCAATGCACGTTCAACTTCGACAGTAAAGTCCACGTGTCCTGGGGTATCGATAATATTAATCCGGTGGTCCTTCCAAACGGCCGTAGTGGCAGCAGAAGTGATAGTGATACCACGTTCCTTTTCTTCATCCATCCAGTCCATTTGTGAAGCACCATCGTGGGTTTCACCAATCTTGTGAATCTTACCGGTGTAGTAAAGAATCCGCTCAGTAGCAGTCGTCTTACCGGCATCGATGTGGGCCATGATACCAATGTTACGAGTCTTAGCGAGTGGGTATTCACGTTTATTAGCCATCTTAAGAGTGTATCTCCTTCCAGAATATGGTTATATGAATAATTACGTCATTTTAGAAAAAGGGATGACGGTCATTAATCAACTACGTCACCCCTTTTTCGACCAGTTAAGCGACTGGTCTCAATTGACAGTGATTACCAGCGGTAGTGTGCGAATGCACGGTTGGCTTCTGCCATCCGGTGCGTATCTTCACGCTTCTTAACTGAAGCACCTGTGTTGTTAGAAGCATCGATGATTTCACGTGCAAGACGTTCAACCATAGTGTGTTCCCCACGCAAACGTGCGTATTGAACAATCCAACGAAGACCTAAAGTGGTCCGCCGATCTGGACGAACTTCGATCGGAACTTGGTAGTTAGAACCACCAACACGGCGGGCCTTAACTTCCAGCACTGGCATAACGTTGTCCATTGCTTCTTGGAATACTTCAACTGGATCGTTACCAGTTTCTTCCTTAATTTGGTCAAAAGCTGCGTACAAAATCTTCGTAGCAGTTCCGCGCTTACCATCGATCATCAAGTGGTCAATCAAGCTGGTAACCAGCTTTGAGTTGTACATTGGATCTGGTAAGATTTCACGCTTTTGTACATGTCCTTTACGTGGCATTACTTAACTCCTCCTTATAAATTACTTCTTCTTCGGCTTCTTGGCACCGTACTTGGACCGTGATTGCATCCGGCCTTCAACACCAGCAGTATCGAGCGTACCACGGATGATGTGGTAACGAACCCCTGGTAAGTCCTTAACACGACCACCACGAATTAAAACAACGGAGTGTTCTTGGAGGTTGTGACCGATACCTGGAATGTAAGCAGTAACTTCGATCAGGTTGGAAAGACGTACACGGGCGTACTTCCGCAGAGCTGAGTTTGGCTTCTTAGGAGTCATCGTACCGACACGGGTAGCAACCCCACGCTTTTGTGGAGAAGGTGTCTTAACTTCTTCTTTCTTGAAAGTGTTGTAAACATAACCAAGAGCTGGTGACTTTGACTTGCCCTTGTGGCTCTTACGGCCCTTACGTACCAATTGGTTAATGGTTGGCATAATTTTTCCCCTTCCTTATTTTAAGTCCACACATCCAGGTGGTTCTTTTTGAGAAATAAAAAAATTGCTGGATGAATATTAGATTGTTGTGCCTTCGTTGACGCATTCGTCTGCCCAACGACAGACACTCGTTGCTAAAAAAGCACCTTAAATAGAGTATCACGCTCGTTTTAGAATGTCAACGAACACTCCCCGTTATTTTTAAGAGAATTACCAAAAATTACCGTTTTAATTAGGTAAGGAGGTTAGTTCCATGATTAGCTGTTGTTATTTTATACTGGGCGCTTGTTTAGCCTCATTTGCCGGACTAGTCGGCTTTCGGTTGGGCACTTGTGAAACACCCTGGGCACCACGCCGCTCGTATTGTGACCACTGTCATTGTCAGCTACGGTGCTGGCAACTAATTCCCATCTTAGGGTGGCTTCTCCAACGGGGCCGCTGTATTCACTGTCAGGCCCCCATTAGTCCCTTTTTGCCGGTAACCGAAGCCTTCGCTGGTCTCGCGGCCACCCTGCTATGTGGTGACCAGCTACTTTTTTCCACCATCTTCCTATTAATAATCACTAGTTTAGTCATTCTCGCAAGTAGCGACTACTTCCACCAGTTTATCTTGCCAGTTTTTATCCTCGGCCTAAGTCCACTCTTCTTTCTTTACCATCCCACCTGGTCACCCATCGATATTCTTTTGGCTAGCGGTGAAGTGGTGATCTTTACCATCTTGACCTTTAAGTTTCGTAGTTTAGGGAGTGGTGATTGGGAATTCTTGCTAATGGTTATCCTAACCTTAGGCTGGTATAACACCGCCCTGGTTACCTTCCTCGCTTGCGCAAGTTCTTTCCCCGCTTTTCGTTTAACAAGGATCCCGCTGATGCCTGGCCTAGCCCTAGGAATGGGGGCAACGTTAATATGGCTAAAAGAAACTGGCGCGCTACCCTAAGGGCAACCCGCCAGTTTTTAACTAATGGCAGATTGTAAAATTTAAGTTGAACATTTAAGTGGACAGAAAAACCCATCAA
>CADFHB010000033.1 GCA_902834055.1 Lactobacillaceae bacterium
GATTGCGAGGAACATTCCTAATGAAAAAATTAAGCAAATTTGTGGACACTAGGATCGGTTTCTTCACCCTACTAGTGGTCCTTTTTTGGTTTAAAACCTTATTTGCTTACTTTACTGATTTCAAGCTTGGTGCCAATGGGCTCTTCCAATACCTCATCTTGGTATTCAACCCGCTGGCCACCACTGCCTTAATCTATAGTATTGCATTTTACTTTAAGCGTGCACGCTTTTTCTACCCGGTAATCATGGGGCTAGATATTGCTAACACGCTCTTGTTATACCTAAACGTAATTTACTTCCGTGAATTTACGGACTTCATGACGGTCGCAACGATGACGGGCTACTCTAAGGTTAATCAGGGGCTAAGCGGTAGCTCACTGGCGCTAACCAATCTCCATGACATCTTTTATTGGCTCGACATCGTCGTCATCGTAGTGCTGATGCTCTGTCGGGTCATCCATTTTGACAAGCGGGCAATTGGTACCCGGTTAGCCTTTGCCTTCACCTCAATGTCATTAGTTTTGTTTGGTGTTAACCTCTCCTTTGCCGAAATGGACCGGCCCCAGTTGTTGGGTCGGACCTTTGACCGGACGTACATTGTCAAGTACCTGGGGATTGATGCCTTCACCAGCTACGACCTGGTTAAGTCCCAACACATTCATGAGATGCGGCAAAGTGCCACCAAGTCGGAGCTAACTAAGGTTAAGAAGTTTACGGACAAGCACTATGCCAAACCGGACCCCCAGATGTTTGGGATTGCGAAGGGCCGCAACGTTATTGTCATTCACCTGGAGAGTTTTCAGCAGTTCTTAATCGATAAAAAGATTAACGACCAGGAAGTTACCCCCTTCCTCAACTCCCTTTATCACAGTAATGATACCTACGCCTTTGACAACTTCTTCCACCAGGTTGGCCAGGGGAAGACCAGTGATGCCGAAAACATGCTGGAGACCAGTACCTTTGGTTTGCCGCAGGGGTCCCTCTTCGCCACGCTCGGTAGTGATAACACCTTCCAGGGCGCACCGGCAATTCTCAAGCAACGGGCCGGTTACACCAGTGCTGTTTTCCACGGTAACGTTGCCAGCTTTTGGAACCGGAACAACGTCTATAAGAACCTTGGCTACCAGTACTTCTTTGACGCCAGTTACTACGATACTTCCGGCGACAAGTCAACCGGGTACGGCCTAAAAGACAAGCTGCTGTTTAAAGACTCCATCAAGTACTTGCAGACGCTTCAACAACCGTTCTACACCAAGTTCATTACTGTTACCAACCACTTCCCGTACGACCTTGACGATGAAGATAAGGACCCGAACTTCCAGACAACCGATACGGGTGACGCAAACGTCGATAACTACTTCGTCACGGCCCACTACCTCGACCAGTCACTCCAGGAGTTCTTTAACTACCTTAAAAAGAGCGGCGTGTATGACCACTCAATCATCATGATCTACGGTGACCACTATGGAATTTCAAATAGTGAGAACACCTCGCTGGCCAGTGTCCTGGGCAAGAACGCTGACAACTGGACCGACTTTGACAACACCCAGCTCCAGCGGGTCCCATTAATGTTCGTCATTCCGAACGCCGGTGGCCACGGTAAGATTGAGCACACGTACGGTGGCGAAGTCGACGTCTTGCCGACCCTCCTCCACCTCCTTGGGATTAGCACCAAGCGCTATATTCAATTTGGGACCGACCTTTTCTCCAAGCAGCATAGCCAGCTAGTCGCCTTCCGGAACCAGGACTTCGTCACCCCACACTTCACCAGCGTTGGGGGCACGATCTATGATAACCGGACCGGTAAGGTTGCTAAACTCACCGCCAAACAAAAGAAACGGTTGAAAAAGGAACAAGAATTTGTTCAAAAAGAGCTTAGTCTTTCTGACTCTCTGAACGAAAAGAACCTGCTCCGCTTCTACCACCCGAAAGGCTTCAAACCAGTCAACCCGGCTGATTACAACTATTCCAACGGGTTAAAACGGGCCGAGCATATTGAAAAGAAGAAGGGGAACAAGTCAACCAGTATCTTTAGCGAAAACCACGACCAGTCAACCGTTGATGACTACAGCACCGATGCGCCGGAGCAAAACCACTCATCAACTGACTCCAACCGGATTAAGATCACTAATCCTGATGCAAATAATAAGTAATTTTACTAGCGTAAGTGGATCACTGTTGACACTCGACAGCGGTCCGCTTTTTTTGTTCATTTGAGTAAGCCCTTTCTTTGTTCTAGAATGAAGGTGAAACTTTTTAAGGAGGTTATTGTGTTATGCCATGTACAACTATTTTAGTGGGGAAGGGTGCTAGTGCTGATGGTTCCACCATGATCGCGCGGAACGAAGACTACTTCCACGCCTTTAACCCCAAGCGCTTTGTCGTCATTACTCCTGAGCAACAGCCGACGGAATACCAATCCGTCACCTCGAAGTGTAAGGTCGAATTGCCAAGCGCACCCCAACGTTACACCGCCCTGCCGGAGTTAACAGGCAAGGAAAAAGAAATGGGGGTCTGGGGAGAAGGTGGCATTAATGCCGCTAATGTTGCCATGTCGGCCACCGAAACCAGCACCACTAATTCACGGGTTCTCGGTGTCGACCCATTCGTCAAGGCCGGGATTGGTGAAGAAGACTTTGTCACCATCGTGCTACCGTACATCCACTCTGCTAAGGAAGGGGTCGAATTACTCGGCAGGTACCTTGCAAAGTATGGTACCTATGAATCTAACGGGGTCATCTTCTCTGACAAGGATGATATTTGGTATATGGAAACAATTGGTGGCCATCACTGGGCAGCCAAGCGGGTTCCTGATGATGCCTACGTTGTCGCACCAAACTGGTTTAGTATCACCGACTTTGACTTTGCCGCTGAAGACACCCTGGCATCGGCTGACCTGCAAGAAATGATCGACACCTACCACCTTAATATCGATGGCAAGGGAACTTACAACTTGCGCCACATCTTTGGTAGCCATAACGATTCCGATTACGCCTATAACATCCCCCGGCAATGGTACGTTCAAAAGCTCTTCAATCCTAGCGACGTTGAACAACCTGACAACCCCGAATTGCCATTTGCTAAGCGGCCCAAACACCGGTTGACAATCGAAGATGTTAAGTACGTACTCAGTTCTCGCTACCAGCACACTCCTTACGACCCATACAGCGACCGGGGATCTGCTGCCGAGCAACATGCTTTCCGGCCAATTGGCTTCCAGCGGAACCAGGAGTTGCATATCTTGCAAATTCGTAATGACGTTCCCGAAAAATTAGCGGGGATCTGCTGGCTGGCCTTTGGTCCGAACGCCTTCAATGGAATTGCCCCATTCTACACCAACATCCTCGACACGCCAGCTCAATACCGCGACACTAAGCCAAAGTTTGACATCACCAACATGTACTGGCTAACACACGCAATTACCACAATTGCGGACGACCACCCGAAGCGTTACAACTACCTGATTGAAGCACTTAAGCAAAACACGATCGCTGCCGGCCGTCACGTTTTAATTACGACTGACCAACAGGCAGATGACCTGGGTGGCAAACCACTCACCGACCTGTTGCAAAAGGCCAACGAGCAGACCGCAACGGCCGCTTATAATGAAGCCATGAAGGCCCTGGGTGAAATGGTTGAAACCGGGTCCTTACAAATTCGCTTAAATTACTAGCCACTAACGAAGACGAGGCTGGGAGAAAACCGAGTTTTTTCCCAGTTTTGTTTAAAGTCTAAATTTCAAGAATAAGTTAGCCACTAAGCTGAAATAAATAGCACTGACCAAT
>CADFHB010000034.1 GCA_902834055.1 Lactobacillaceae bacterium
AAGTGCCGGCGCAGGTACTTAGCTAGTAATGACAATGAGTAACAGACAATGAAGTACAGGACCGCCAGCGCAACGAACATTGGGATAATGTAATTAGTGTTTTGCCCGTAGATGATTTGTGCGTGGTACATCAACTCCGGGAGGACAATGATGGTTGCCAAGGAGGTATCCTTTACTAGGGAAATAAACTGGCTGACCAAAGCCGGCATCATGTTGCGTAAGGCCTGCGGCAGGACAATAATCCGTAGAGCCTGCCAGCGAGTCAAACCATTGGCCAGGGCCCCTTCCGTTTGCCCGTAGTCGATTGAATTAATTCCTGACCGGACGATTTCGGCGACCATTGCCGACTCAAAGATTGACATGGCAAGGATGGCGGCCGGAATAATTTCGGGCTTGATTCCAATATTTGGCAAGCCAAAATAGGTGAAGAAAATAATCAACAGTAACGGCAAGTTTCGGATAATATCAATGATAAAACCAACAATTGCGGAAAGGTACTTAAATTTTTCGTAGCGAATAATACCTAGGATGGTTCCTAAAATAAAACTAACAACGATTGAGGCCACGGAGATTTCAATTGTGACCCACAACCCCTGTAAAAGGAAGCGGATGTTGATCCAGGAATAGGCATCAATGAAGTTTTGCATTTGTTCCACCCCCTTAAGCCAGTTTCTTTTCCAGGTGCCGCATGTAATAGCTAAGCGGCAGGGTGATAATCAGGTAGAGCACCCCGACGATGAAGTAGGTCGGCATCGTCTGTAGGGTGTCGTTTGCAATCAAGTTTCCCTGGTACATCAGGTCGAAGCCGGCAACGAAGGCCAGAACGGAGGAGTTCTTTACCAGGTTGATAAACTGGTTACCTAGTGGTGGAATTACGACCTTAAACGCCTGGGGCAGGATGATGTAGCGCATTGCCTGAGTATAGGTCATTCCGTTGGCCAGGGCCCCTTCCAATTGACCCGTTTCAACGGAGTTAATTCCCGCCCGGACCGTTTCGGCAATGAAGGCGGAGGTGTACAGGGTTAGGCTAATCGTGCCCGCCGTAAAACCGTTGATCTTGGCGATATACATGGGCACAATCAGGAAGAAGCCCATCGCAATCACCAGTAAGGGGATGTTCCGAAAGACTTCAACGTAGACACTACCAATTACCCGAATAACCCGTTTCTGTGAGATTTCCAAAAGGGCAAAGAATGTCCCAATAATTAGACTGCCAATCAAGGCAATCACGCTGCAGAGGATGGTGTTCCATAACCCCAACAGGAGCGGTTGCCACTGGCTCGAAATTAAATTAATCATTACCGCTTCATCTCCTGGTAATTAAATCCTTTGACATGACCAAACCACTTCAAGAGAAGACGGTTGTAAGTACCGTCTTTTTCAACCTGGTCGAGTGCCCAGTTGAGCTTCTTGCGAAAACGGTTTTGGTTCTTGTTTACCGCAATTCCATAGGGCTCCTTAGTGAAATTACCACCAACCACCTCGTAGTGGGGATTTTCGGCGGCCATCCCGTACAAGATTCCGTTATCCGTCGTCAAGGCATCACCCTGCTTGGACTTCAGGGCGGTCATCGCCTGGGCATAGTCGGATAACTGCAGGACCCGGGCCCGCGGGGCAAACTTCGCCACGTTCATGACGGAATTAGAACCCGAAACCCCTAAGATAACCTTGCCCGGTTTGTTCAAGTCCTGGATATTCTTGATGGGGCTCCCCTTCTTAACTAGCAGGGACTGGCCCGCATCGAAGTATGAATGGGTAAAGTCAACCTGTTTTTCCCGTTCCGGGGTAATGGTCATCGTGGCCATAATCGCATCAATGTTCCCGTTCTTCAGCAAGGGAACCCGGGTCCCACTGGTGACGGGGACAAAGGTACATTTCCCATTGTGGCCCAAGATCTTCTTGGTCAGTGCCTTGGCCAGGTCAATTTCTAAGCCTTCCAGTTTGCCGGTCCGAATGTTTTCGAGACCGAATAAGCGGGTATCGGCTTTTCCCCCCCAGGTGATCCTGTTGGTCTTCTGGGCGGTGGTCAAGACATCCTGCTCAGCGACTGACTTTGCCCCACAAGCGGACAAACAGGTCAGTAACACTAACCCCAGGAAGGCGGCTGATATCAAGCGCCAAATCTTACGCATGACTAATCACCCCTCCCTCACAGATGGCCACTGATCTTGCTCATGAATTCGCGGGCCCGGTCGGTAGATGGCTGGTCGCCAAAGAACTTCTCGGTTGAGTCATCCTCAAGAATCTGCCCATCGGCCATGAAAATAACCCGGTCGGCAACCGCCCGCGCAAAGCCCATTTCGTGCGTCACCACCAGCATGGTCATGTTTGAGTTTTTGGCAATGTCCTTCATAACGTCCAAAACGTCATCAATCATTTCAGGGTCAAGGGCACTTGTCGGTTCGTCAAAGAGGAGACACTTAGGCTTCATTGCTAGGCTTCGGGCAATTGCAATCCGTTGCTTTTGCCCACCCGAGAGCTGGCTCGGCATGCTATCGGCCTTGTTGGCCAGCCCAACCTTATTAAGAAGCTGCATTGCCAATTCATGGTTCTCGTCTTCAGGGCGCTTGAGGACAATCCGCGGCGCCAGCATAATGTTTTCCAGAACGGTCTTGTTTTGGTAGAGGTTGAAGTGTTGAAAGACCATCCCGACGTCCCGACGGAGCTTATTGATATTTGTCTTCTTGTCGGAAAGGTCGTAATTATTAACAATCAGTTTACCGGACTGAATCGGGTCAAGACCGTTGATGGTCCGAATCAAGGTACTTTTTCCTGAACCGGATGGACCAATTAAGACCACCGTTTCTCCGGCATCAACATTCAGGTTGATATTTTTTAGAGCGTGAAATTTTCCATAATATTTTTCAACATTATGGAATTCAATCATTGACATACTATGTACCCCATCCCAATCATAAATTATGTTGTTAAATATGTTATAAACAACGCTTTTAATTATAGGAGTCGCGTTACTATTCGTCAAAGCCATTTTAAGCCGTTGATGACGTCACTTTAGTTCATAAATTACGTAATTTATGGGCCACCCAAAATAGCTTGTTTAGGGGAAATGTGGTTTAATATTATTGAATGAAATAAGCTAGTTAACATAATTCAATTATCGTAATGGGAGATGGTACGATCACTAACCGTGAATTAAAATTTATCAGTAAAAAGATGTCCTATGCCCTGCGCCATAACCCCAAAAAGTATGGAATTAGCCTGAATGAATATGGCTACACCGACCTTGATGACTTCATTGCCGCAATGAACCGGGTCCACCACTTCTCACCTGCCCTGACTAAGGAAACGATTGATGAGGTAATCGCTAGATCAAATAAGAAGCGCTTTGCAATCAGGGGAAACAAGATCTGTGCGCTCTATGGTCATTCCATCCCGGGAATAATTAAGCACCAAGCAGCGGTCCCTCCTGCCATTCTTTTTCATGGCACAGCGCGGCGCTTCATGCCCAGTATCGACAAACTTGGTCTACTGCCGATGCAGCGCCAGTTTGTTCACCTTTCTACTGATGTTGCGACTGCGCGGGCGGTGGGGATGCGTCATGATAGTCACCCCGTAATTCTCCAGGTAGATACAGTGGCCGCCCGCAAAGCAGGCATCGAGTTCTACATCGGTAATGACCAGGTATGGCTTTGTGATGAACTACCAAGCAGATTTTTCAAAGAAATTGGTGGATTATAGAATGAAGTTAGCCACCTAATTGGTGGTAAATGCAAAAACG
>CADFHB010000035.1 GCA_902834055.1 Lactobacillaceae bacterium
ACGGTGGTGTGAGAGGTCGATAATTGAACTAATCAATTATCTCCTACTCGATTATTTCCCGGGAAATTACTTTTCTTTCCAGTAACGGGCGTTAGTAAGAATTTGTTTTGAACGTTCATCGGCGGGGCGGTAACCTTTGTTAAACGAGTGCTTGAAGTACATCATATTGTAGAAAAATGCGAAGACCAGTGAAGGCCAGGGAAACTCAAGCAACCAGTTTAAACCGAGAAACATCGCCACAAGGGCGTAATCCATGTCGAGGACAATCATCAAAATGAAGTTGTAATAATCACCCCGAAAGAGTGCCGGTAACGGTCCAAACCATAGTGTTGTCCACGAGATACCGACCTTTGAGATGCGGATATCGCCCTGGTCATTAACAATCTTAGCGTAGTTTGGTGGGAGGGGGAGATTATTTAAATTAAATGGATTTTGGTCGTTATTATTGTTATTACCAAATGGGTTTTGCATATCTCTTTATCCACTTCTTTCTATAGATATTAATGATAACACATTCGCCGACTGGGCACTAATTTAACGCCGGCGGGAGAGCTTTACGACCGCCTCACACCGGGCCGTCTGGGGCATCATGTCTACTGGCTGGATATAGTCAACGTGGTAAACACTGGTAAGCCGGCGGAGGTTACGGGCCAACGAGGCCATTCCACAAGAAACGTAGGCGAACTTACGGGGCTTGACCCGTAAAATCTGTTTGATCAGTTCATCATCGAGTCCGGCCCGTGGTGGGTCCACGACAAGGGCATCAAAGGTCAGTCCTTCAGCAAGCCACTTGGGGATCACGTCTTCGGCCTTCCCGACTTCGTAGTGGGCGTTATCGATCCCGTTCAGGCGGGCGTTGTCGTTGGCATTGGCGACGGCTTCGGGAATGATTTCCATCCCCCGGACCGCCTTTACCCGTGGTGCCAAGGAAAGACCGATCGTCCCGATTCCAGCGTAAGCGTCGATCAGGGTATCTTCCTTATCGAGTTCGAGGGCTTGGGCGGCCTGTTCGTAGAGGACCTCGGTTTGTTCGGGGTTGAGCTGGAGAAATGACCGGGCCGAAAGCGCGAAATCGAGGCCCATTAAGCTTTCGGTAATCGTTTCTTTACCGGCCAGGTGGATCATTTGGTCGCCCCAGACTAGCGGAGTATCCCCGGGATTGACGTTTTGCATGACGGAAACCACTTCGGGGAGCTGGTCGGCAATTGCCGAAAGCAGCGGCCGCTTATGAATGAGCTTGGGGGTGTTGGTGATCAGGGTCAGCTGGAGCTCACCGGTTGTCCAGGACTCCCGAACGACAATCGTCTTGATGATCCCGCTATTGTGGTCTTCATCGTAAACCGGGATTTGCAGTTCCTCGATTAGCTGGACAACGGTCCGGACAACCTTCATTGTCCGGGGCATCTGGACGGCACATTCCCGCATGTCAACGAGGTCGTGGCTGTTGGGCTTATATAAGCCCGCGGCTACGTGTCCGTCAACCATCCGGACCTGGAACTGGGCCTTATTGCGGTAGTGGTATTCTTCGGGAGCCGCAATGGTTTTACGGACCTCATAATTACGGTAGCCATAGGGTTTGAACTTTTCTAGGCTATCCAAAATGACCTGCCGCTTGAAGGTTAGTTGCTGGGGGTAGGCCAGGTTTTCCAGCTCAAAGCCGCCGGCAACGTCCGCGTAAGGATCGCGGGGCGTTACCCGGTGCTTACTCTTTTTGCGGAGGCGGTGGATCTTAGCTTCCAAAAAGCGGGGGTGGACGTGGGTGACCTCAGCGACGACGACTTCACCCGGCAGTGCCCCGGGGACGAAGCAGACCTTGTGCTTATAGTAGCCAATCCCGTGGCCGTTGACGCCCAACCGGCGAATGGTTAGGGGGAACCGGTCGCCAATATTAACTTCGACATCTGTTATTTTATTTGCCATCATTATTTCTCCGTTTGTTTAATAGTGTTTCTTCATTTTAGCACATCCCGCCGCTTAAATATTGTTCGTAAACTGGGACTTTTATAAGCAAATCATTGGGAAATATCTAATAAAGCAAAAGAATGTTAATAATTGTTGCTGATTGGTGTCGCTTCTTCCCAAAATATAGTAAAATGGCCATGTGAAATGTTGCATAAATAATTATAAGGAAGTGACAAGTTTGAAGATTGCTGCAATTGCAGGGTCCAATGCGAACCATTCTTATAATCGGATGTTGTTAGAATATATTGCAAAGGATCTTCGTGATACCGACGATGTTGACGTGATCGACATTCGCAAGGTTCCGCTTTTCAACGAAAACTACAAGGGTAAGACACCAGACATTGTTGCCGACATTGACCGCCGTGTTGCGGATGCTGATGCGGTAATTATCGCTAGTCCTGAATACAACCACTCCATCACCTCAGCTTTAAAGAGCATGATTGAATGGCTATCTTACGAACTGCACCCGCTGGAAAATAAGCCAGTGATGATTATTGGTGCATCAACCCATCAACAAGGTTCATCACGTTCCCAAGTTCAGCTCCGGGACATCTTGATTTCACCTGGGGTTAACGCCCACGTCTTCCAAGGGGAAGAATTCTTCATGAGTAACGTGGCGGACTTGATGGATGATGATGGCAACATTAATGATGAAGGAACGATTAGCTTTTTAAACAAGTGCATTCGCGAATTCAAACCATACGCAGAAGCCATTAATGGAATGGTTGCAAAGAAGGAGGCGGCAAAGGACTAATGAAAATTTTAGCTTTAGCAGGGACCAATGCTAAGTTCTCCTACAACCGGATTTTGCTCCAGTTTATGAAGAAGCACTTTAAGCAGATGGCCGACATTGAAATCTACGAAATTAGTAAGCTTCCCGCCTTTAGCGTAGACGTGCCGCTTGCTGAACAAACCGAGGTCTGGAAGTTAAAGCAAAAGGTAAAGGCGGCCGATGGGGTCGTCTTTTCCACTCCGGAATATGACCACGGGATCCCAGCGGCACTGAAGAGTGCGACAGAATGGTTGTCATACCACACCGAAGTCTTGAAGCACAAGCCCGTAATGGTGGTTGGTGTTTCCTATGGTCGGCAAGCCTCAGCCCGTTCACAGGTTCAAATGCGGCAGATCCTCATCTCACCAGATTGCGATGCCAACCTCCTGCCAGGTAACGAAGTGCTGGTTGGTGGGGCGAGCCGGGTCTTCTCCAAGGACGGTCGCCTGATTAACGAAGGAATGCGCGACAACCTTGAGAAGTGCTTTACGAACTTTATTGAATACATCCAAGTATTTGGCAGATTGTAAAATTTAAGTTGAACATTTAAGTGGACAGAAAAACCCAT
>CADFHB010000036.1 GCA_902834055.1 Lactobacillaceae bacterium
ATTATAAAAATATTAACTATTTTTAATCTTACTTATAAAGCTGGTAATTTTATGGAGGTGTCGTGATAAATGGGAAAACAAAGAAGCATTGACACCGCATTTTTTGGGCAGCCTCGTGGATTATCGACCCTGTTCTTTACTGAAATGTGGGAACGGTTTAGTTACTATGGAATGCGGGCCATCCTGATATTCTACATGTACTACGCCGTCACAAAGGGTGGCTTAGGCTTTAACCAGGTAACAGCCGCCTCAATCATGTCCATCTATGGCTCACTAGTTTATCTTTCTAGTGTGATTGGGGGCTGGCTTTCTGACCACATCTGGGGGTCTCGGAAGACCGTTTTCTACGGTGGTGTCCTGATTATGTTTGGGCACATCGCCTTATCTCTGCCCTTTGGCCGCTGGGGTCTCTTTGCCTCAATTGCCCTGATTGTTATGGGGACCGGTTTATTGAAGCCCAACGTTTCCGAAATGGTAGGGAGCCTGTACAGTGATGAGGATAGCCGACGGGCATCCGGTTTCTCCCTGTACCTCTTCGGGATTAACCTGGGGGCCGCAGTTGCCCCTTGGGCAGTGCCGTGGGCAGCTGACGGCTTTGGCCTGGGGCTTTTCCACGGCCAAATGAACTTCCACGCGGGATTCTCACTGGCGGCCGTCGGTATGTTCTTTGGCCTGGTTCAATACGTAATAGATGGTCACAAGTACCTGCCAGAAGTAAGCTTAAAGCCAGAAGACCCGTTGATGGCTGGACAGGCACGGCCGGTTGTTAACAAGACAATCTGCGGGATCGTTGTCCTGGCCCTTATTCTCGGTGTCATGGGATTAACCGGGAAGCTGACCATTGCCAACGTTATCATGCTGATTACGATCGTTGCCATTCTGTTGCCAATCTACTACTTCGTCTTAATGCTGCACTCCAAGAAGGTTACTAAGATTGAGCGGACCCGGGTTCGGGCATACATCCCACTATTCTTTGCGGCGGTAATCTTCTGGATCATTGACGAGTCCGGATCAGTTGTCCTGGCCCTGTTTGCTGCCCAGCGGACCGTTTTACATATCGGTAGCTGGCACTTTGCAGCCGCTAATTTCCAGACTCTGAACCCATTATTCATGATGATTTTGACGCCGTTATTTGCGGTTATGTGGGACCACCTCAAGAAGCGGCCGAGCGCACCGGCAATGTTTGCCCTGGCTTTGATCTTTGCCGGACTCTCATACGCCTTTATGGCTCTGCCTGGTTTGATTCACGGGACAACCGCTGGCCGGGTATCACCATTCTGGCTGGTGGGTTCCTGGTTTATCGTCGAACTGGGTGAAGTTACTCTTTCCCCAGTGGGACTGTCGATTACTAGTTCGCTGGCCCCGAAGGCCTTCAAGTCGCAGATGATGAGTATGTACTTCCTAGCTGACGCCGCTGGGCAGGCGGTCAATGCGCAGATTGTTAAGTTTTACTCGTCAGCTACCGAAGTGCCTTACTTCCTGACAATTGGGACGACCAGTATTGCGTTTGGGATCTTGCTGTTCTTCTTCGTTAAGAAGATTCGTAGTTTGACCGAAGAGTAAGAAAGAAGGGTGTAGAAGTTGGATAAAGAAAAGTTGACGACCGCGTGGCAAAAGGTAATGACCAAGTACGGAAACCAGGCGGCGGTTGCGATCCAGTTTGTAGATGACGATGAAGTCCTGGCAACTACCAATGCGCCGGCACTGCGCTATGAAACGGCCAGTACTGTCAAAGTAGCTGTTCTAGCGCTCCTGTTGAAGAAAACGGGTGGGCAGCTTAACCCAACCCAGCGGGAACTTACGGAACGAATGATTCGTTATAGTGATAATGATGCGACGACGGCAATTCTGGAAAATTACTTAGGGGGGATGCTTTCACTCCAGTCCCTTTACCAGGATTTGGGGATGACAAACACAACCGCCTCGTCATGGTGGGGGACCACATTAACCGTCCCGAGTGACCAGCTGAAGCTGTTGCGGATGATCTACTGTAACTTGCCTGCTGACTACCTGAGTGACTCTTCACGGGCCTACGTTAAGAAACTGATGGGGGAAGTGGCAGTTAGCCAACAGTGGGGGATTTCAACCGGGAAGAGTGAGTACTACCTGAAAAACGGCTGGCGTCCCGCCAGTGATAATGGTAAGTGGGAAGTACACAGTATCGGTTACGTCCCAAATGAACCAAAAAGCTATATCATTGCTATTTATACCCGTAATAATCGTGATTACGCATCCGGTGTCAGTCTGGTCGAGGATCTTGCCCGGGCAACGCAAAATAATATCTAATATTTAAAGGCTAAAAATTTTTTTAGCCTCTTTTTTTGCTTTAACAAAGAAAACGTTTTTTGTTACAAAATAATTTCATTCAAAATAAATCGATTTAAACACTTGATATGACGGCGATTCTTTAGTATTATGGATAGGTGCTTGAGCGTTGGAGGTAGATTTGCCCTACCCCCATAGCGGTTTAAGCTGCGAAGCGATGATGTGGAAGGTTGCGACACACCCGGCCGCTTTGCCACAGGATGTGGCGGTAATTTCCGC
>CADFHB010000037.1 GCA_902834055.1 Lactobacillaceae bacterium
CCGATGGCTTGGAAAATGCCATGGCTGGTGAGTTGCTCGAATTTAGCAACGGTGTTTACGGGATGGCCCAAAACCTCGAAAGTAACGATGTCGGTATCGTTATTTTAGGTGACTTTAGTGGTATCCGTGAAGGTGACACCGTTAAACGGACGGGTCGAATCATGGAAGTACCCGTCGGTGATGAATTATTAGGACGGGTTGTTGACCCATTAGGTCGTCCACTGGATGGCCTTGGTGAGATCAAGACGACCAAGACGCGTCCAATTGAACGGAAGGCTCCTGGGGTTATGGAGCGGAAGAGTGTTAGTGTGCCTCTTCAAACTGGTATTAAGGTGATTGATGCCTTAGTTCCAATTGGTCGTGGTCAGCGTGAGTTGATCATTGGTGACCGGAAGACTGGTAAGACCGCTATCGCCCTTGACACGATCATTAACCAGAAGGACCAAAACGTAATTTGTATTTACGTTGCCATTGGTCAAAAGGAATCAACCGTTAAGGCGAACGTTGAAACCCTTCGTCGTTACGGTGCCTTAGACTACACCATCGTTGTTTCAGCTAGTGCTTCTAACCCAGCACCAATGCTGTACATCGCACCATATGCCGGTGCCGCAATGGGTGAAGAGTTCATGTTCGGTGGCAAGGATGTTTTGATTGTTTATGATGACCTTTCAAAGCAGGCCGATGCTTACCGTGAACTTTCATTGATTCTGCGTCGTCCACCAGGCCGTGAAGCTTACCCAGGTGATATTTTCTACACTCACTCACGGTTACTGGAACGGGCTGCCCGGTTGTCTGATGACCTTGGCGGTGGTTCAATGACCGCTTTGCCAATCATTCAAACCCAGGCCGGGGACGTTTCCGCATATATTCCAACTAACGTTATTTCCATTACTGACGGTCAGATCTTCTTGGATTCTGATGAATTCTACGCCGGCCAACGTCCAGCCATTGATGCCGGGACTTCTGTTTCCCGGGTTGGTGGTGACGCCCAGGTTAAGGCTATGAAGAAGGTTGCCGGGACCTTACGTTTGGATATCGCATCCTATAACGAATTGGCATCATTTGCCCAATTCGGTTCTGACTTGGATGAAGCAACCCAAGCTAAGTTGTCCCGTGGTCAACGGACGATGGAAGTATTGAAGCAGGGCTTGCACGAACCACAAACTGTTTCCCAACAGGTTGTGACCCTGTTTGCGCTGTCCAAGGGCTTCATCGATAAGGTGCCGTTGGATGATGTTCAACGTTACGAAAGTGAATTAGCTGCTTACATGCACGCAAATCACCAAGACCTTTACGACAGTATTCAAAAGTCAGGTAAGTTGCCAGAAGGCGATGGCCTGCACAATGCCGTTGCGGACTTCACAAAGTCATTCCAAACTAGTGATGACAAGAAGAAAGCTACACAAAAGTAATGAATAATACTAGTCGAAAGGACGGTGAGATTTAGTGCCAGCTTCACTTGCTGCAGTTAAACATAAAATTGAATCGACCAAGAGTACTCGGCAGATTACCTCTGCCATGCAGATGGTTTCAACTGCTAAACTGAATCAAATTCAACACCACACTCAAACCTACGAGGTCTATGCTGAGAAGGTTAAGCAAATGTTGGCTGATCTGGTTAAATCTCACAGTGCAACATCTGCTGCTTCACAGGATGATGTTTACGCTGCACTATTTAAAAAGCGTCCAGTAAAGAAGACTGGAATACTCGTAATTACATCAGATCGGGGCCTGGTGGGAAGTTACAACAGTAACATCCTCAAGCAAACGATGGCCCTGATGAAGGAGCACAATCTTAATAAAGACAACACTGTTTTCCTGACGGTTGGTAAGACGGGGACCGAATTCTTGAAGAAGCAGGACATGAACATTATTTACCAGTATTCTGGTGTTAGCGATGTTCCTTTGTTCCGTGAGGTTCTCCCGATTGTTCGGACGGCGGTTCAAATGTACAATGACCAGGTATTCGACGAAATGTATTTGGTATTTAGCCACTACGTTAACCGGATTACTTCCCACGTCATTGCCCATGATATCCTGCCAATTACGGAACACTCATTACTTGACGACGAGGGCAACATGCCTGAAAAGGACAATGGCAAGACACCACTTGAAAATAGTGATGTAACTGCAGCCCACGTTTCAGCTGAGTATGAATTCGAGCCATCGGATACGGTGATTGTTTCTGCATTGGTTGCCCAATATGCAGAAAGCTTATTATATGGAGCTATTCTGGATGCCAAGACATCCGAACACTCCTCAAGTGCGAATGCCATGCGGTCAGCAACTGACAATGCTGATGACATCATTTCAACATTGGAATTGCAGTATAACCGTGCACGGCAGGCTGCTATCACCACGGAAATCACTGAAATTACCGGTGGGATGACAGCACAAGAATAATTTCTAACGTAGGAGGAAACAA
>CADFHB010000038.1 GCA_902834055.1 Lactobacillaceae bacterium
AGAGACCCTACACATTTGATTCGTCGAAACTTTGTTCAGTTTTCAAAGGTCTACCGGTTAGCTAACTAAGTAGTTAACCAACACGGTTAATTATATCATCTGGCCATCAAGAAAGTCAAGAACTTTTTTCAAGAAGTTTTACTCGTTTTCCGAACCGGTCAGCTTACTTATAATATCATCTTACCACCCGTTCGTCAACAACAAATTTGATTTAATTTATTGCTAACTCACAAGTGCATTCACAATTATAACTACCAGCCTATTTAATGTCAACCATAAATATGACTTAAATGTCATGTAGTCCTCAAAACCATGTATCAGGTAATTGCCTATTACAAAATTGTGAAAACTAAAAAAAGTAGATAACTGTATTTGTAAGACAACAGTTACCTACTTTACGTTATTTGCCTTTAAATTTCAAGGCCTTTTCTGTTTTATTTCAAATCTGCACTATTAGCCTTATCTTGCATCATAAAGGTCAGTGCTAATCCAATGATGACCAGTACAATCGTGAAGTAAATGCCGTAGTGAACCCCATTGGTGAAACGGACTGCCGAGGAGCCGACTCCCGCATTCCGTCCTAATTCCAAGAAGCTTGTTGCCAGCGCCGTGGCTAAGGCACCAACCACTTGCTGCATAGTATTCAGAATCGTACTACCATCTGCTGACTGCATCCCCGGCAGTGAATTTAGCGCACTCGTCTGTGATGGCGACATCGCCAGCGGGCACCCAATCATCAAAATAACGTGGGCTGCAATCACGTAGGCAATTGAAGAGTGGGCCGAAGAACATGCTAACATTCCTGCACCAACCAGGGCAATGATAAAGCCAATCATGACTGGGCGCTTAGCACCGATGTTGTCGTACATCCGTCCGGCAACGGCCGACGTCAATGCATTAACCACTCCACCGGGCAGCATAATAATCCCCGTTAAGGCAACCGGAAGCAGCAGACCGTTTTGAATGTACATTGGTAGTAAGTACATTGCTGACAGGATAATCCCAAAGTCGAGCATCACTAGCGTGGCCCCGATGGCAAAGGAACGGTACTTGAATACCCGCAGGTTAAGGATTGGCTCCTCAAGGTGCAATTGCCGGTGAATATATAGAAGTAACACAACGACCCCAATTACCAGGGCACTCAAAACGGGCGCCGATAACCAGCCATCGCGGCTTGACAGTGAGGCCCCGATTACCAGGCCGGAACAGCCAACTGCCGATTCCAAGATCGATAGGACATCGATGTGCGGCCGGGTAACGTTACCGACGTTTTCCAGCGAAGCAATCGCGAAGAAGAGGGCAATTAATAAGAGCGGAATAAATAGCCAAAAAATCCAGTTCCACGAAAGCTTAGCCAAAATCAACCCCGTTAGTGTGGGTCCGATTGCCGGGGCAAACATAATTACCAGGGCACAGACACCCATTACCGCCCCAATCTTTTGCGGTGGGAAGATTTGCATAACGACAGCGAACATCAACGGCAGAATCAGGCCGGTCCCAATCCCCTGAATCATCCGACCGATTAGGACAACCGCAAAGGTACTCCCCATCGCCGAAATTGCTGCCCCGACAATAAAGTCGCAGAGGGCAAAAATAATAATTTGCCGTGTCGTGAACCACTTGGACAGGAGGCTGGACAGCGGCAGGATAATCCCAATCACCAGCATGTAACCAGTTACCAGCCACTGAATGGTCCCGGTATTAACATGCAGAGCCAACATTAGCTTTGGCAGGGCGATGTTCAATGATGTTTCACTGAACATCCCCACAAATGCGCCAAGCAGCATGCTGACCATTGCCAATTTAGGATGGCGCACATGCTGACGCGCTTGTGGTTTTTTACTCATAAAAACACTCCTTAATCAATTCTTTTTTTGCACAGTTGGTTACTGTATCAGAATCGATTTGCCTTCGTAAGTGTTTTTAGCTCATTCCTT